>JBDTJI010000214.1:0-14030 GCA_039935935.1 Ginsengibacter sp.
GGCCTTCCGGCTTTTACCGCATCAAACAATCCTTCAGCAATTGGCTGTTTGAAGTTTTTTGAGTCGGGATCTTCATTGTAAAAATACATAGGCGGATTGGCACTGCCGCGATCAATACTTGATCCCATAACAATTATATGAATAGGTTCACCTTTCCATAACTTTTGTATTGTTCGCGGTATATTCCTGTAATAAGGTATTTCCCTTAATGACAATGTCGCAGGCTTCAACCCGGAATTTTCAGCAGTTAGTTTTGGAGCATAAACCCATGCAGTATCAGTTTTGTCAGTATTCTCAAATTCTACCTGTATCCCAATAGTATTCATATCATTAGTATGAGACTGATTTCCCTCACTCTTTCTTCCTTGAATTATTGCATTTTTTATTTTTAATAGAACCGTGCCCGGGCTCTGGTCAATGATCTTATATTCTTTTGCTACCACAAGTTCACCCCTTGAATGCCTGGGGAAACTGCGTGAGTCGCTCATGCCAAAATCTTTCGGATTCCATTCACCGTCCTCACTATCCAATTTCATTAGTTTTATCACAGCCTTAATCTGGTTTCCTTTTTTTTGGTATCCATAAACTGATAGGTTGATTAATTCTCCATGCGCCAGCCCTGCTTCAGGGAGGGTAAAAAACTGCCATAACTTTTTACCGGGACTGAGGGATACAATATTGTGTGTTGAAAATTTCGGACGCACTATTTCAGATACATGTGATTCACGTATTACTTCGATATCTCCCCATTCATTAGCATTCCAAAAGGCTACGCTATGGGATGAAAAACTTATGGGTTCTCCCAAACGATGGTTGATAAAAGAATGGAAATCAAAAGCAGGATTCGATAGTAAATTGCCGGTTTCAATTCGATCCTGCGCCAATGCCGGAGTGAAGGCCAAAAAAGCAAGCACTATTATAGCACTGATCCATCTTATAGTCTTAAGTTTCATTTTTTTTTTACTTTTCTCTTTTTACAATTACTTTCAATATAGTTTAATACAACTAACTAACAATAATTATAATTGAAAATGTAAAACTTCAAGAATAACACCTACTAAAACAATTTCGCGGAGAATTTTTGCGTTAGGAAATTATCGGAATTACCTGATAGCCCAACGACAGTATTTCAGAAACTTTATAGATCCTATTAACTGATTTTGATTGTTGATTTTATAAATATATTTTGTAGTAGAACTTGAAGCTTTCGATAAAAATAGGGCCTTATTACGGGCGAAAGCGTTTTTAAAATTTATTTTTTTTTCTCTTTTTACTTTTTCTTAGTAAGTATTATCCGGGCTTTTTACTGATATAATCTACCGGATGCATTCGCAATAAGGTAGTTGTTTAAAGAGCAGTTTGAGTCCAGAAACCAATATCTTGCAATAGTGAAGAAAAAATTAACAGTAATTGGTGGAGGCGCTGCCGGTTTTTTCTGTGCCGTTAATGCTGCTCAAAAGTCTGAGATAGAGGTAATACTCATTGAAAAATCAAATAAGCTTTTAAGTAAAGTAAGAGTAAGTGGTGGTGGACGTTGTAATGTAACACATGCTTGTTTCGGTATTGCGGAAATGGTTAAGAAATATCCTCGTGGGGAAAAATTCTTAAGACAAGCTTTTCGCCATTTTTTTACAACAGATACTATTAAGTGGTTTGAGCAAAGAAACGTAAAAATAAAAACCGAAGCTGACGGAAGAATGTTTCCTGAGAGCAATTCATCCGAGTCAATCATCAATTGTTTATTGCATGAAGCGAATAAAAATCGTGTAACCATTTTAATGAATCATGAGGTTATAAAGATTGAAAAAGTGATTGAAGAAAATAAAAAAGAATTCCGGTTATTTTTAAAAGACGGATCTTATTTGGATGCTGACTTTGTCTGTATTGCCTGCGGTGGCTTTCATAAGCCTGAACAGTATAGCTGGCTTACAAAATTGGGGCATAGTTTTAAAAGTCCCGTTCCATCATTGTTTACTTTTAACATCCCTAAAAATCCTATTTCAGAATTGATGGGGATTTCAGTAGATAATGTACAAGTGAAAATCAGTAACACAAAGTTTTCTCAAACAGGCCCATTATTAATTACCCATTGGGGTTTAAGTGGCCCCGCTATTTTAAAATTATCTGCATTCGCTGCGATAGAGCTTTCAACACAGAATTATGATTTTGCCATTTCAGTTAATTGGCTAAGCGATTATCATGAGAATTCTGTTTTGGAAAAATTACGATTGATAAGACAAGAACAAGCATCAGGAAAGATAATCAATAAAAACCCATTCGATCTTCCCCATAGGCTTTGGGAATATCACTTAAAGCAATGTGAGATTAACCCCGAAATACGATGGGCGGACCTTCCTGCAAAGCAACAAAATCAGTTGGCCAAACAACTGTGTTCCCAATCACTTCGTGTAAAGGGAAAGACCACCTTTAAAGAAGAGTTTGTCACGGCAGGTGGCATTAAGCTTAATGAAATTAATGCAAACACTATGGAGAGCAGGATCGTTCCTCATCTTTATTTTGCTGGAGAAATAATGGATGTGGATGGAATAACCGGAGGTTTTAATTTTCAACATGCCTGGACAAGTGGATGGATAGCCGCAAGAGAAATACTTACACTTTAAAGACGTAAGATAACTTTGGGCTTCTTGCAATAATAAACCGATCGCGTAAGTTTCTAACAAAATAAAAGTATTGCAATTCATTTATCAAAAGCAGATGGTAGAATTTTGATATTAAAAATATATATTCATGGAAATGAAAGAAGTTTATAGTTGCAGCAAATACAAAGTTTTAAATTTTACTTTAAATGTTGGTGAAAAAATGGCTATGCACGATGCCACTTCCGACGCTTTTTTAATCTGTAAAAAAAGAAAAGGCAGAATTACTTTTACCGACCGAATAGTAAATCTATGCCAGGGTGAAACCTTGTTGATAAAGGCTCATGATTCGCACAAGATGGAAATATTGGAAGATTTTTCTTATTGTATTACCCAGGAAAATGACGGGAGAATTAATTTTATAAAGCAGTAAATTCAACAAGCTATTACAGCTTAAAAATTTTAAATTACAGTGAAATTAATAGTGATCAGTGTTACCAAAAAGTATTCTATTTAAAGGGTAAGGCCGATGGAATTATCTTAAGCTAATGCGGCAAAAAGTTGCAAAAAGATAATGAAATTGAAGTAAAAATTAAATTGCCGGGGCGTTGATAGTAGTCCATGATAAATGAAAACGAATTTGACTAAAATTGACACTTTTTTAAAAAGAAAAAACCGGCCACCATTGCCGATTTTTTAATATTTTGCATGAGCTAAAACCTCCTATAGTTATACTGTTTAATACTCATCTTCATTAAAGAAAAAGTCTTCCTGGCTGGGATAGTCAGGCCATATATCTTCAAGGCTCTCGTAAATTTCACCAGTTTCATCCTCCAATTCCTGCAGGTTTTCAACTACTTCTATTGGTGCCCCGCTACGTATAGCATAGTCAATCAGTTCATCTTTTGTTGCCGGCCACGGTGCTTCTTCAAGGTGTGAAGCAAGTTCTAAAGTCCAAAACATATAATTTGATCTTTTATTTTGTGTTATAAAATTAAGAAATGTGTTTTCTAATTTCCGCAAATGTAAAAGTTATATTTAGAAAACCCAATATTGTTTTTTATCTCTTTCTTTTTGAAGATATGACGCTAAATTTTGAGTTATATTATCCTAATGATATTATTTTTTTTATTTTTCAATTTCAATTTTACACTTACTTTTAATTATGTTAAAAGCTACTGATATCTACAAGAAATATGGATCGCTTGCTGTTTTAAAGGGAGTGGACATCGAAATCTCGAAGGGAGAAATAGTTTGTATTGCGGGATCTTCAGGGGCGGGTAAAAGCACTCTGCTGCATATATTAGGGACTTTGGATGCTGCCGATAAAGGTGAAATTTTTGTTGACAATGTAAATGTGAGTAAACTCAAAGGGAAAAAGCTTGCTTCCTTCAGAAACCACCATATCGGTTTTGTTTTTCAGTTTCATCATTTACTGCCGGAATTTACCGCGTTGGAGAATATATGTATTCCCGGTTGGATCGCAGGAAGAAATAATAAAGATGTTGAAAACAGAGCTGCCGAATTATTAGAATTACTGAATCTTAAAGATCGTGGTGAACATAAACCAGGTGAACTTTCAGGCGGTGAACAACAGAGAGTGGCCGTAGCAAGGGCCTTAATTAACAATCCTTCTATTGTAATGGCAGACGAACCTACGGGCAACCTCGACTCTGCCAATGCAAAGGAATTGCACAACTTGTTTATTGACTTACGCAATCGTTTTCAGCAAACATTTTTGATAGTAACCCATAATGAGGAGTTGGCGCAATTAAGCGACCGGTTGCTACACATGAAAGATGGAAAAATAACAGATTAATTTTGATCTTATTTTTTTAAAAATCTATCTTTAAATGAAGAAAGCTATTTTTACAGTTATTCTGCTAATTTGTTCCAACACATTTATGACATTGGCCTGGTACGGTCATCTGAAGTTAAAAGAGATGAATAAGCTCGTGGGAGTTAGTATTTTTGTTGTTATTCTTTTAAGTTGGGGTGTTGCTTTTTTTGAATATCTTTTCCAGGTACCAGCCAACAGGATTGGCTTCAGTGAGAACGGAGGTCCGTTTTCTTTATGGCAATTAAAAATTATTCAGGAAGTAATCACGCTTACTGTTTTCACGGTATTTATGCTGTTCTTCTTTAAAGATCAACCTTTGCGCTGGAATCATTTGATTGGTTTTGGGCTGTTGATCCTGGCGGTATTCTTTTTATTTAAGAAATAGATCGATGTTCTAAAAAATAAAAGCTGGTATATATCAGCAGGGAAATTTTAATTGCGATCGATTCCTTTCCTGTTTTTTTAGCAGGGCATTCAGTTGCCTGTATCCGTCTTTAATATCTGCATCATTATTATCTTCAATAGCTTTTAAAAGGATTTGCAATCTGTTACCAAGAATAAAAAATGATAACTTGTTTATTATATTTGGTTTAAGAGACCGTTTTTTGCTTAAAATTCTCTGTAGAAAATCTTCGCCAAATTCATCATACAAATACATATAATCGTAATCCGGATCACCAATGGCCATATCTCCAAAATCAATAATACCGCACAGACGACCGGTGAGGAGATCAAATAAAATATGATCTTTACTCAGGTCATTATGAATTAATGCAGGTTGATAATTAAAATTGGTGGGGTCATCAAGATAGGCGCTAAACAAATGTGAGATCAAAGTTCTTTTTACATCTGAAATGTTGGGATAAATAAATTGCTTCGTGTTGAAGAAATTGGCTGAGTATTCTTCTTTCATATCCATGACTTCGAGCCCGCAATTCTGCAATCCTGCTAAAGAGATGCCATGCAGTTGTGTGAGAAAATCGGAAAGAGAATGTTGAATATTGACCTGGCGTGTTTTTTCTAAAGAATAGAATCTTTTGAATGACAGGGGTATTCCGCTAATTTTTGAGTGGGCTGCAAAGCTTAGCGTTGGTGAGATAAATTTGAAATCAGGAATGGCAAGCGAAAGATGCTTTCTTATTTTTGGCAACACGTCTGTTTCCTTTTTCAGTTGATTTTTTACGTCTTCTCTTTTTGGGAATCTGAAAATATATTTATCGTTGATTTCAAAAGCCCGGCTATTATCTCCCTCACCGGTTTCTTGAATAGAAAAAATATTTAACCCCGGAAAATAGTGGTGTATATCTTTAAGATAGGATTCAAATTTTATCATAGATGAAAATATTTTTTAAAAAAATAAAAGTTAAATAAACCTTAAAGAGATGCATTGAGTTTTTCCCAAGGCATCAGATATGAGAGACGGAAAGTAATAGGCGTGCATTGTAGATCTATGAGCAATATGCCCACTGTTTGTAGCACATATTATTAAAGCTTGTGATTTGCCCGCATAAGGTAGACAGACCTGTAATATATTTATGTAAGCGTTTTTCCCAATCTAATCGTACAATGACCACCCGATTCTTTCTTTTTTATTATAAATGGTAAAACTGTTTTTCAAATACAGTACATTTAAACCAAAGGTACTTATGAAAAAAATCGAATTAATTGTTTTGATCATCATAATTCTCTAATTGCAGATTTTAAAAGATCAGGATTCAAGCTTTGTTATAAGCGGTTATTTGGAAAAAATCAGGACAGGAACGATTTGTTATATATTTATGAAGAAGGAAAGACCATAAAAGATTCTGCTTTTATTGATAATGGTATATTCAAATTTACGGTATCGGTCTCTTCCCATTATTTTGCATCTCTAACCATGCCGGATAGAAATAATGATTATTTGTCTTTTTACATGGAGCCTTCTATTATAGACATTACCGGTCGCAGCGATTCTCTGAAATTTTGAGCATTAAGGGTTAAAAAGTTAATTCTGACAATAAATTATTGAAAGCAAGAATGCAAATAATCAATAAATGGTAATTGGAGAATATCAAAATGTGCCAGCAGGCTAATAAGAATAGCAGGCTTGAAGAAATGGATAGCCTTGATGGTATTGATCACTATATTTAAATTACAAAAAGAAAAGTTATGGCAGCATTCGTAAATGATTATCCAAAATCAATGAGAGTCGCTATCGCGATCGTTGAAAACTTTGGATATTATGCGGAAGCCTCAGAGGTAGAGCCTTTATACAATGATCTTGACGAAAATATTAAAACTCTCCTAAGGGTAGGGAGATCATAATAATGATTGATGCTTATGCAAAAACAGCTACTGGAAAAAAAGCTTCTGATATTGTCCAATTAACCCCTGACAGTTCGGTTAAGCCTGTCATTATTAAAAGGGAAATAGGCTTTAATCGATTTCCGGGCGAGCTGGTGTGCCCCATGCCGTCGTGAAAATCCCAATATCATACATGCATACAGGCAATTTAAAGACAGGGGATTTACAGTTTATGGAGTGTCTTATTCCGATTTACATGGTTGGCAAAATTCCACATCTCTTCAGTATGAAATACGGGCTATCCCGTCGAATGTGCTCATCAATGGGGAAGCAGTAACTGTGGCCAAAAATGTTTTCGGGGAAAAGTTAATGAACACTTTTAAAAAATTAATAAAATAACAGAGCATGTGTGCAAGTGTGACAAATGTCTTCGCTAAACAGTTTTGATTATCTGCCATGTAACCGATAATTTTGCACATCATTTTGGGAAACCGATTCTTAAAAAAATAACTTTTCTAAAATATTATAAATTAAAATTTACTTGATGAAAGAAGTAGCAATCAGAGAAGCATTACGTGAAGCGATGCAGGAAGAAATGAGGCGTGATGAAAACGTTTTTTTGATAGGCGAAGAAGTAGCAGAGTACAATGGAGCCTATAAAGTAAGCCAAGGCATGCTTGAAGAGTTTGGTGAGAAAAGAATAATTGACACCCCGATATCTGAGCTCGGTTTTACAGGTGTGGCTGTAGGTGCTGCTCAACATGGGCTAAGGCCTATTGTGGAGTATATGACCTGGAATTTTGCAAATCTTGCTCTGGACCAGATTCTAAACACAGCATCTAAAATGCTGGCTATGAGTGGCGGTCAGTTAAGTTGCCCAATTGTATTTCGCGGCCCAAGTGGTAGCGCGGGGCAATTAGGGGCTCAACATTCTACGGCCTATGAATCCATGTATGCCAATATACCAGGTTTAAAAGTAATTTCAGTAAGCAACGCGTATGATGCGAAGGGATTATTAAAAAGTGCTATACGTGACAATGATCCGGTTATCTTTATGGAAAGCGAAGTGATGTATGGGGAAAAAGGAGAAATACCTGAAGAAGAATATTTAATTCCAATTGGCAAAGCCAAAGTAGTTCGCGAGGGTAAAGACGTAACTATAGTGTCTTTTAATAAGATGATGAAAGTGGCTTTAGGAGCTGCTGATGAACTCCAGAAAGAAAATATCAGTGCCGAAGTGATAGATCTTAGAACGATCCGTCCTTTGGATTGGCATACAATCTTAGAATCCGTAAAAAGAACAAACAGGCTGGTAATAGTAGAAGAACAATGGCCATTTGCCTCCATTTCTTCTGAGATTGCTTACCGTGTTCAAAAAGAGGGATTTGATTATTTAGATGCTCCCGTACGCAGAATTACTTCATTGGATGCGCCAATGCATTATGCACCTAACCTGGTAGCTCAATATTTACCGGACGTACCACGCACAGTGAATTTGGTAAAAGAAGTGATGTACTTAAAAAAATAATCCCGGGATTCCAATAACATTATTCCGGCATTCTTATTTTTTTTAAACGATTTCCCATAATTCGGTGATAAAATAATTCATTCATGAATACAGGAAGTTTTTATTATCCTTTGCCTGCGAATGAACCGGTATTAACTTATGCAGCCGGAAGCCCGGAAAGAGAATCATTAAAAGATGCGTTGAAGCAATTGAAGAATAGAAAGTTGGATATACCTATGTATATCGGCAACGAAGAGGTGCGCACCGGAGTGAAAGAGGAAATTCATCCGCCTCACGAAAGAAATTACACGTTGGGATTTTTTCACCGAGGCGATGCATCGCATGTAAAAAAAGCGATCAATATTGCATTGAAAGCAAGAGATAACTGGAATAGCTTGAGCTGGGAAAACAGAGCGAATATTTTTCTGAAGGCTGCTGATCTCCTGGCTACTAAGTATCGTTTTCAAATGTGCGCTGCGACTATGCTTGGTCAAAGTAAGTATGTCTACCAGGCTGAAATAGATGCTGTCTGTGAACTTTTAGATTTCTTAAGATTCAATGTGCATTTTTTGAGCGAAATATATAGCCAGCAACCTATCAGTACTGCGGGAATAAACAACAGGATGGAATACAGGCCGCTTGAAGGTTTTGTGTTAGCTATTTCTCCTTTTAACTTTACATCCATTGGGGGGAACCTTTCTGCCGCACCAGCATTGTGTGGAAATGTGGTAATATGGAAATGCGCAAATACTCAGGTATATAGTGCACAATTATTTATGCAGATTCTGAAAGAAGCTGGTCTTCCGGGTGGTGTTATAAATTTAGTTTTTGTAGATGGGCCTACTTTGGGCGAAGTATGTTTCAATCACCCCGATTTTGATGGTATCCATTTTACAGGTAGTACCTCAGTGTTTAAAAGTATATGGAAACAAATAGGGCAGAACACAAAGATCTATAAGTCATACCCCAGGATAGTTGGCGAAACAGGTGGTAAAGATTATATCATCGCCCATAAAAGCGCGGATGTGGATGTGCTGGTAACAGCGCTTTGCCGGGGTGCCTTTGAATATCAGGGGCAAAAATGTTCGGCAGCTTCACGAGCTTATATCTTTTCTAACATGGCTCAACAAGTAAAGAAAAAATTGGTTGCAGAGATCAAAACTATGAAGATGGGCTCCGTTGAAAATTTTACCAATTTTATAAATGGTGTTATTGATGAAAAGAGCTTTGATAAATTAGAATCGTATATTAAACAGGCAAAAAAGGATAAGGATGCCAAAGTCCTGGTTGGAGGCAAGTGTGATAAAACGATTGGATATTTTATTGAGCCTACGGTAATTGAAGTTACTGATCCACGCTATGTAACCATGTGCGATGAGCTTTTTGGGCTGGTATTAACCATCTATATTTATGATGAAAACAAGTTTGAAGAAACATTAAAATTGGTGGATTCGACATCTCCCTATGCGTTGACCGGATCAGTCATTTCGCAGGATAGAAATGCAATTGAAATAGCAACAAAACGATTAACCCACAACGCAGGTAATTTTTATATCAATGACAAACCAACAGGTGCTGTAGTAGGCCAGCAACCATTTGGAGGGGCACGTGGAAGCGGTGCCAACGATAAGGCAGGAAGCATTATAAATTTGTATCGGTGGATAAGCGCAAGAGTTATCAAAGAAACATTTATCCCGCCTACGGATTACAGGTATGCTTTTATGAAATAAGAAATCCCTATCCCCAAAAAAGAATTAGAAGCTATTTTATGCTTTAGTCGGCAGACACAGGTTACACGAATTGACACAAGTTTCTGAGTTTTATAACATAAATCAAATTAGCGGTGAAACAAATTTTTGATACAACTTCGGAAAGCGGCTCAATTTCCTCTTCAAGGGCAGGGGTTACAATTTTAAATAAACACCAGCTTCAAATTACGATTGAGCGCTTAGCTTGCCAGGTGATAGAGAACTATGCTGACCTTTCATCAATCGTTCTTATTGGGTTACAACCGAGAGGAATTTTTCTTGCAGATAAAATTTTCAATCAATTAAAAAGAATAAAACCTGACCAGCATTTTCATTACGGAAAGCTGGATATCACTTTTTACCGGGACGACATTCGCAAGGAATTACATGAACCTAACCAAACTGATATTTCTTTTTCTATTGAGGATAAAAATGTTGTTCTGATTGATGATGTCTTATTCACAGGAAGAACGATTCGCGCCGCCTTAGATGCCATATTATCTTTTGGCCGTCCGCGAAAAGTGGAACTGTGCGTTTTAATCAATCGGCGCTACAGCCGCCAACTTCCCATCCAGCCTGATTACTGCGGCAAATCTATTGATTCCATAATTTCCCAAAAAGTAAGAGTGGAGTGGGATAAGGAGGAGGTGAATTTATACTAAGTTTTTTCTTTCTCAAATATTCCATTTTCAATTTAGAGAAGAGATACTTTTATTAGTACTCAAAATAGTACAACATGGAAGTTTTAAATTATACTGAATTTCGTAAAGAATTAAATCATCTTTAGACAAAGTCACTAATGATGAAAATATGATTGTAGTTGCCGGTGGCAAAAATAAAAATCTAGTAGTCATATTTCTTAATGAATATAATTCCTTAAAAGAAACGATGTACTTATTAAGTTCAGAAAAAAACCGAAAAAGGCCTCAGGAATCAATTGATGAAATGAAAAAAAATGAATTTTCTTCACACGCGCTAATAGAAAAGTAATGGAAATTGTTTGGCAGCAAAATGAGTGGGATGATTATTTATACTGGTAAAAAAATGGTAAACAAAAATTGAAGAGAATAAATAAATTAATCAAAGATTGCCAGAGAAATCAATTTGAGGGAATAGGTAAACCAGAACCATTAAAAGAAAATTTATCCGGTCTTTGGTCTCGGAGAATTGATAACGAACGTCGTTTTGTATATAAAATTGAAAATGACAGGTTGCATGTGGTTCAATATAAGTTTCAGTATTGATGAAAGTGTTGCAAAATTTGATAATTTAGAGTAGTAACCGTCAATTGGGCATTTAGCCTGATTATTGTGTCAAATCCATTAATTCCCAAAAGTGAAAATGGAGTGGGATAAGGAGGAGACGGACTTATGTTAGGAATGCCTGATCAATAGTTGATTAATTGGCAGTTACGAACGGATATTCAATGATGTGGCTATAAGTACAAATAAAGTTAGACCGGACGATCTTTTATTTGCTGAAACCTTTCAATTTACTATTTCGCAACTTCCATACTCTGTATGTGAACGTGCATACCATTCATTTAATCGGTATTGTACGGATGATATGCGCTTCGTACTTATTGACCTATGAAATTTTTACGAATATAGGCTCACAGCTTTTTGTTTTTGCAAAAAATAATATTTTATTTTTCGTTTTCACAGACAATAATACCTTAAAGTTTTCGTTTATCTTTAAATCCGCTAACCTGGTTTTATAGGTCAATCCCAGAAAACGAAAATTAAAATCCATGCAATGAAAACCAACTTTACCCTGGCCCTTGCTATTTTTTTTCAATTGAATGCAAGCAGTTTACTTGCATTTACTCCCGACGATTTCGGACAGTTAAGATCCAACTTGTACATTGTATCCCCCAATGGCTCAACGGTCTTAATGGATGGCTCTCTTACCCAATATTATTCAGACTATAGTAACAATATCGACATAATGGATGCGCGGAAAATGAGTAATTTCTCGGAGAACTGGGGAATGTTGAGGAATGATAGAGTGTATGTAATAGAAAGGAGACATACCATTGAAGGTAGTGATTCTATATTTTTCAAAATGTGGAACATGCGAATTATTACTTACCGGATAGAACTAATCGCATCTGACCTTGCAAAAGATGGCCGACAGGCAGTTCTGGAAGATAAGTATCTTAAAACTTCAACGCCGGTTAACCTTAATGGAAATACCCTCGTTAGTTTTTCCGTTACTACCGACCCTGATTCAAAAACGTCAGACCGTTTCAGAATTATTTTCTCAAATGAAGTAGCAGCCGGCCTTTTACCACTTGACTTTACCTCGGTGAACGCTTTTGAAAAAAATAATTCTGTACAAATCAACTGGGGTACCACCAATGAAAAAAATGTAAAAGAATTGGATATCGAGCGATCTCTAAACGGAAAAGTTTTTTCTAAACTGAATTCTGTAGCTGCGCAGAATAGTTCAGTAAATAAATACCATTGGACTGATGGTTCACCGATGGCAGGGAATAACTATTACCGTATTGTTAGCAGAGATCTGGACGGAAGAACAACCTACAGCAAGGTGATGAAAGTGCATGTTGATAAAGCATTGCAGGGTATCTCTATCTTCCCTAATCCAGCTACAATTAATAACTTCAATCTTCGAATGACTAATCAACAGGCGGGGCGTTATGAATTAAGATTAATCAATTCGTTTGGACAGACGTTCATTAATAAAACGATTCAGTATGCAGGTGGCAGCAGCATAGAAAGAATAGCTTTTTTATCAACCATACCTAAAGGGATATATCAACTAGAAATAAAAACACCTGCCGGGAAGAAAAAGGTTATACCTGTGATATTTTAGAAGTAGATCTGTACAATCCATGACGGGTAAAAAAAAACGAAGATTATGCTTCGGATTTTTTGGTACAAAGGCTACGAAGGTTGACATGTATTAGATTTCATTTATTATCCAAATAAGTGCAGCAATGCAAAAGCATGAACACAACATGAATTGAAGTTTCTTTCAGACGCTGTTCAAAAGTGTAATTTCTGACACTTTATAAAGGGGGGAAATCAAAATTTGTGACCACCTGATATTAACCCAATTGAACGATGTTTAATGCCAAAGCATTTTTAAACATTTTGGTCATTTTAAAGCTCACAGATAAGTCCAGACAATAAAAAGATTTGCAAGGGAATTCTAAACCAAGGTAACTACTGCCATTTCCGTCAAAAGTTCTCATTTGATAATCAATATGATTTATAGCCGCATATATGCTGGCAGGAAGTATCAATATAAAGAACACGATTAAGAGCCATGCCGCAATATTGGTGAAGCCGTTCAAAAGAGAAAGTTCTCCTTTAGCTTTTTTCAGAAACAAATCTTCACCGGCGAGCCTACCAATAGTGTTCCCCATCTATGTCTCGTCGTAAATATCCTTTAGGTCAGTATAATGTAATCGCCAAGGGGTTGTTTCTGTAGGTGTTTCAACCTGTTAGGTGGATAGCATCCTTGTCAGAAAATTATCTTAGGCGCTTCAAAATTGATTGTCGAATACAAAAGCAAAAGTGATGGCGTTTTCTTCTTCTGGGATGTAAAACCGGATAGTAACTTTCTCTACAAATGAGAGATAGTTTTCAGTTTGTCCGGCTTTTAAAGTAACGTTTTTTTGAAAACGTTTGTTGCGAAAGTTCTGAAGAAAAAATAAGCCAGTGTTTGTTTGATAGCTTAAAATTTTTTGAAAAAAATTTCGAGTTTATTCCTTTGTTGACATTCATACTTTCGTGATAGATTATTTTATTCTTCAAAAGTCAAACCATGATATGTTTTGATCGCATTTCCGTAATACATTTTATATAAATATTCTTCCGGTAATTTGATACCTTTAAAAGTGCCACTTACTTCTGTTGATTCACAGCCTTCATCAGCAGATAAAAACTTCCAGTCATTTACTAGGGAAGAAGTTAGTTTTTCAGGATTGTTATAAGCATCAGTACCATATATGATGCGGTCAACGTACTTCATAAAAAAATCACGCACCTCATCGTATTTTGTGGCCGATTGTATTTGTAAATGTCCCA
>JBDTJI010000215.1:0-11299 GCA_039935935.1 Ginsengibacter sp.
GGAAGAAGATCACCCAGTTCTGTTCCGTCTATAAAATAGGGTGCTTTCAACCACACTTCTCGTTTGTTCTCTTTGGTACTCCGGGCCTTTAAAGCAATGACCTTGTTACCTGTTACCTCTGCACTTACTATTTTATGTTCCAGCAATATCTTCAATTTACCCGAACTTAAGTAAGGCGCAATCATACTGTATAAAACGGCCAAAGCCACCCGTGGCTCATGACATAACCTGGAAACACTTCCATCGCCGGGGTTCAAATTCTTCCTTGCCCTGGCTTCATCGGTAAGCGGATAATTCCTCTTATAATATTCACGGACTGCCGTTCTATAATCACGATATAGTTGAGTGGCTCCATGTGTTTCTATCCATTGGTGTTCATCGGGGCAACTCAATCCCTGCTGGGTCAACTGTCCTCCGATCCAATCCGTTTCTTCTGTTAGAAGCACTGACCTTCCATTGCGTAAAGCAGCCATTGCCGCAGCAAAACCGCCCATACCGGCACCTGCGATGACCACATCTGCCGAAAAATCATTTTTGCCGTGGCGAACATTTCCCGCACTTATACCTGCACTTACAGGAATAGCGATTGCCGGAATAAGCCCGGAAGCCACAGCACTACCACTTAATGTTAGCAATTCAACAAAATTTCTCCGGTTCATATTGATCTTTTAGATTTAATACTATTTCGAATAAAAAGGAACATTTTGGCAAACTACTAAATAATTGCTACCTCGCAATAAGTTGAGGGTGACTGATAATTGATCTTGTGATAAGTGGTTTTGAAATTGAAATGATTCAGCTCATAATGTTAATTTAGCCCGCCTGTTGCCTACATTATCTGAAAATTCGTATTTGAATTTTTGTAGAAAGGTTAGAGTTACTTCTTCTATCTTATTATGGAATAATAATGAAAGATTTGGATTGTAGTATTTTGTCATTCCAGTTCCAATGTTACATAAGCAATTCCTTGTGGAGGCACAGTTACTTCTATTAACACAGAACCTTTTTCCTGGTCAATTGGCAATGTTTCCGCTACCAGGTCTGACGCAACTTCCAACATAGAAACCTGGTGAGGCGTAAGGCTTTCAGGGTTGCCCATATCTGCCCATGCCTTTCTTGCATTAGCATGACTTTCATCTATTCTTTCAACAAAAGAAGCTTTTACTTTTTTAATTTTATCTATTTGAACTCTTACCAATTCCGTTTTTATAGGATGCCGTGGTAATGCCCAGTTGGAGATCATTATATTTATCACCTCCTTTTTGCGAACTACCCAAACATCAACGGTCTCATGTTTTTCGCTAACTTTCAAAAGCTCATTGCCAAGCCTATGCAGTAATTGGTAAGCGCGATACGAAGGTTTAGGAATTCCGTAAATATTCATTAATCCGAAACCACCATGGAAAGGAATAGAAGAAAAATAGTTTTCTTCAAAGATGTCAGAAAAAGTCCAATAGCTATATCCCTTTACAATTCCATTTGCTTCAATTACTGTTTTAATGATGAAGCAAGCGGCATAAGGCATATCGTGCAGCTCGTCAAAAGGATTAGAAGAGGTACACCATTCCGTATAATACACGGGCTTTCCATCTGCCTGCTTTTTTACTTTCTTCGCTTCCTTTTGAAGCACACTTCTTTTGCTGTCAGAGAGCTGTGTAATCGTGTCGTCACCAGGTTTGCCAAATGCGTCTGTAGGGTAATGATGCGTAGAAATAAAGTCTGCGGGTACTTTTTTATTTTTACAATATTCTACGAATTCTTTGATCCATGCATTATCAGCGGTGGCAGGTCCTCCTACCTTTAATTTTTTGTCTATTTTTTTAATAGCCCTGGCCGTGTGATCATATAATTTAAAATATTCCGCTTGCGTTTCTTTCCAGAAGGCGCTGATGTTTGGCTCATTCCATACTTCAAAAAACCAGTGCCTCACCTCAGTTATTCCATAACGATCCACCCAATGTTCCACAAGTTTTTTTATAAAAGTTTCCCACTTTTTATAATCTTTAGGTCGTGTGATATTGGCTTTGTAGTGAAAAACAGTATCCGAACCCGAAGAAAGGGCTGTGGGCATAAAAGACAATTCCACAAAAGGCCTCATACCGATCGACAGTAAAAAATCCCATATCTGGTCTGCATTAAAGAAGGAATAAACAAGCTCGTCTTCTTCATCAACGAGTGTACCCATATCATCTGAAAGTATGCCATGAAAGCGCACATGCCTGAATCCAAGCTCCCTGTTACAACGAGTCAGTTGTTGTTGCCAGTCTGCACGTAAAGCTAAGGTAGCATGGCCACTTCCTACCGTGTGCTCCCAAAAATGATCTAAAGCCGTTGGTGCATTATTGACGTTACATTTAAAATCTGCATTTGTCATTTATGTTACATTTTATACCAGTTATAAAGTCGGGTAAAAAGTCACAAGTATAATGCCTGAAATAATTTTTTGCTATAAATTATTTTCTATAATGGTGAGAAACCGATGCTTCCGCTTGATTGAAAAAGTATTCTCTTTACCAATACTTCCTTAAAATAAAATTCCGGGAATTTAGTAATTCCCGGAATTTTTATCCTCAAATGCAGGACTATCTTCTGAAGTCTGTTAGAACTGAACTCCGCTAGAAATTAGCAGGATTACTAGTGTCCCACCATAGGCGTGTTGCGATATCATCTTTCGCGCCTGCGCCCATCTTCGTAACCGCATCTGTTACACCATCTTTATTACCGGTTCTTTCGTTATTTGGAAAGACCTGTCTTTTAATCCATTGATCAGCAGGTATTACACCCCAATCCGGGCTACTATCATTTTTGGCAACATGGGGAATTTTAGGGTAGCCTGTCCTCCTGAAATCAACCCATGACTCCAGTGTATTGGTAAAATTGTTCACCCATTTCTGTGTTATAATCTTCTCTAATTTCAACTCATTGTTGTCGGCATCATTCCAGGCTACGGTAATAGTTGACCTACTGGTAAAATTATTACGGGGATCTACGGGATCCACATAATCGAACGGCTTGCTTACATTGTCTGCCAGGTAAGCATCCACGCCACCGGCACCCCAATCTGCAAAGGATAACTTTACTCCGTTTTCATAATTGGTTTTTGGATCGCCGGCTCCCACCCAGCCTCTAAGTCCCGCTTCAGCTTTAAGAAATGCTACTTCCGCTGCAGTAAAGTCTCTTCTGGTTACAGTATTTCCGCCATTAGGTGGGTCATTGAAATTTGAGTTAACTTTTGAGAAGGGAATATGGTCGGCTTTTGTATCAATATAAGCCCCATTGCGTATCCCTTTGTAAGGAAAAGATGGGTGTTGTGCATATAAAGCAGGATTAGTTACCGGTGAAAAATAAGAAGAAACACGGCTATCTTTTAAGCCTCCCAGAAAAGACTCCATCACCGCTCCCATGCGGGTATCGTCCCATTGGAAGCAAATTTGTGCAACGGGCATGATATTACCCAATAAAGAATTAATAAAATTATCAGCATTGGTGGTAAGTAATCCCGCAGGATCATTCAATGCTTTTTCACCCTGGGCCTTCGAGAGTGCGGGATCCACTTTAACGAGGCGCATAGCCAGTCGCAATCTGATGGAATTTACCAGTTTCATCCATTGAGGGATACTTCCTTTATAAGCAGTAGGGTCAAATTTTTTAAAGCCTACGTAATTTGTATTTGCCGCAAAATCGGTTTGTATGGAATCCAATTGTTTGAAGAAAAGATTATACAGATCAGATTCTTTGTCATAAAGGATGGGAGATGTGGTAGTGCCATAATTACTATAAATTACTGGCCCATGAATAGCAGTTAATTTAGACATAGACAGAATCTTAACAAACTTGGCCCATGTGGCAAACATGGGTAAGTTATTTTCTTCGGCCAGCCTGATTACCTGCTTTGCCGGTGACATCACACTCCCATATTCCCTTCCCCAATAGGAATTCCATCGGATATAATAGGTAGTATTATTGACATTCCCAACAAAAGGCGTACCTGTACTCATAAAGCCCATCCAGGAATCCTGGCATAGATCTTCTTCAATCTGATGTCCGTTCAAATTGAATATCATACCCGCAATGGGAGATCCTACCAGGTTAAAGTCCTGTTTTAGCAACTCATCAGAGATTTGATTGGGGTTCTGGTTAGTTTCTACAAAATCCTTGGTGCACGATCCAAAAATGGTAACGATGAATAATGCAAATATTATTTTTTTCATACTAATGATTTTAAAATTTTAGAAAGTGAACTTCACATTGAATCCAATTGATCTTGTAAATGGCATTGAAAATACATCATTGGATTGCATAGAATTGCTGGTACTCATCGCCTGCTCCGGATCAAATGGCGCTTTTTTGTAGAAGAAGAATAAATTCCTGCCTATCAGGGAAACAGAAGCATCTTTGAAAACGGGATTTGTTTTTTGTGACTTGAAAGTATAACCAAGTACAAATTGAGCTAACCTTACATTGGTACGCGAAAATACATAAGGCTCCATAATACTATTCCTGTCGCCAACTGTCTGATAATAGGTATAGGGATCTATGGTAGTTACCGCAGTTGTACCCATTATGGCATTGATAGGAAAATTACCCATATCTCTTGCTTTCGCAGTTCTTTCACTCACACCATAGGCATCTAAAAATGCTTCCGTTTTAGAGAACGCAACTCCTCCAAATTTTGAATCTATCAGCACACTTGCAAAGAAATTATTAAAAGTAAAATTGTTGTTCCATCCCAGTAGAAAATCAGGATTCACATTGCCCACCTTAGCCTCATCTGTCGCTTTGGTTGGACGCGCGGTCTTAGGATCCAGTATAATTTGACCAGCATCGTTTCTTGCAAACTTATAGATCCATAGATCGTTAAAAGACCCGCCGGCCATGATTCGTGAATCAAAACCCTCGTCCTGGCCTCCTACTACATACTTGGGGTTTGAAGCAATCAGTTCCACGATCTTATTCTTATTGTGGGATCCATTAAACGTCGAGTTCCAAACAAAATTATCTTTTCTAACAGGTGCAATATCCACGACAAATTCATATCCATCGTTTACTATTTTACCTGCATTTACAAAGTACGTGGTAAATCCGGAACCGGATGGGGCAGCTAACGAAAGAAATTGGTTAGTACTTACATCTTTGTAAATGGTAAAGTTAACGCCAATCTTTCCATCCAGAAACCGTATGTCAGTTCCATATTCACTGGCCACAATCTTTTCCGGTTTCAAGTTTGTAAAAGGTACCTGTGTGTTTCTGTTAATAACACCACCAGTACCGATGGAATTCTGTGGATTAACTACATTGAAAGGAACTTCATTGGCTGTCTGAGAAAGAGATCCTCTTACTTTAAAATAGGATATGAATTCAGGTAATTTCACCATCTGGCTAATAACAGCCGCAAGCCCGGCCGAAGGGTATAGATAAGACTGATTGCCGGTAAGCGCAAGAGTAGAGGCCCAGTCATTCCGGGCAGCCAGGTCTAAAAATAAAAGATCCTTTAGTCCAAATGTCAAATTTGCAAAAGCTCCCTCTTTAATGGTCCTGTTAATCGTCTTGTTAAAGATTATGTTAGATGGCATATTCGAAAAACTAAAGAAATTGGGGTACTGCAAAGCAGTGGTTCCATTAACGACATTCATACCATCATTAAAGTCATTTTTCTGATAACTTACACCTGCCAACCCGTTTAGACTAATACTTCCAAATGTATTATTGTAGGTAAAGATTCCATCAGTGTAAAAAGCTTTGTCCGAATACCGTGTATAATTCCAGGTACCGTTTGGACTTACACTAACCGAATTTCCGTTGGCTGCATAGCGGTTATCCCTTGTCATATCATTATAGTCAACGTTACCTCTCACCTGGAAATTTAAATTTTGCGTAATTGCATAAGATACTTTTAAATCAGCAATTATACGATTGGAGGTTTGAAGTTTAGAATCATTATAGAGTTCCCAAAACGGATTGTTTTGCTTTTCCTCGGTAGAATACCAGTTCATCTTAGGCATGTTCCTGGCACTATCTAATACCGAATAGTTTTGTTTATACTTGCTAAAATCTTTATCCCTGGCAAATAGATACAAACCTGTAAGCGGATTATTATAATACCCGGCTCCCGGACGGTTGTGAGACTTTTCTGCAGAGAACATTACATTAGAGCTGACTACTATTTTATCTTTTAGCAATTTGGTGGATTGGTTAAAGGAAAATTGATTGTTGCTATAAGTATTTGTTGGAAGTATGCCCTTTGATGATGTATTTGCATACGAAAAGTAAGCGGTTGTTTTGTCATTGCCACCATGAACAGCCACTGAATTGGTAGCAGTTATACCAGTCTTGAAAAAGTCATTGATATAATCTTTTTGATAACTGTTGGACATAACATTTTGAACAGGTGATTTAGCAATATTCACAAGGTCAGTGCCAGGTGTATTTGCTACAGGAGGTGTCCAACTATAATCGCCTCCTACTGTTCCATACCGGTATTGAAAATCCGGAAGCCCGGTCACCTTATCGAAAGTTGTAGTGGAACTAAAGTCAACAGCTACTCTACCGGCTTTCCCTTTTTTAGTAGTGATTAAGACAACACCATTAGCGCCCTGACTGCCATAAAGAATGGCTGCGCTGGCTCCACGTAAAATGCTGACACTTTCTATATCGGCAGGATTTATTGCAGAAAGTCCGTCCCCGCCATCTGTACCGCCATAAGAGCCCGGCTGGCCGCTTTTGTTGTTCACCATAGGAACACCGTCAATCACATAGAGAGCCTCGCTATAACCGGTTAAAGATTTGTTACCCCTCAGTACTGCTTTAGTGGAGCCACCGGCACCCGAGTTGCTTACTGAAATATTAACTCCTGCTACCTTACCACTTAGGGCGCCCATAAAATTAGTGTTACCCGCTTTGGTTATTTCATCACCGCCGATTTGCTGAGTAGCATAAGTCAGGGATTTCTTCTCCCGCTTAATACCCAACGCTGTTACAACTACTTCTTCGAGGTTGCCTTTGTCTTCCTGCAAGGTGATGGTAACCTCGGATGCGCCTGCGTTTACAACCGTTTCCTTTGAAACAAAACCCACCGAACTAGCCACTAAAGTAGCGTTGCCGGCAGGTATATTCAACGAAAAGTTTCCGTTGGCATCCGTAGAGGTGCCTTGCGATTGCCCTTTTACCAAAACAGAGGCATTAGGCACAGGCCCGTTTGCTGAAACAACGGTCCCTTTCATTTCTCTTGTTTGCCCCTGAGATACCATAGCCAGTAAAACAAGAGGCAGAAACAATAGTCTTTGCAATTTTCTCATAAGAGTTTAATTTTTGATTTAAGTGAATAAAAATGATGAATAGAAGAGATAAAAAAAAGATTGAACAATTTCAATCTTTGGGAGGTTGTTTGATTGCGGTAAAAGGTCATTAGCTTTAAAAAGAAAGTTAAAAGTAGGTAAAAGGATGAAATAAAAAAATATTTTCTTAAGGAAATATATTTTTCTCAGTTCTATTTTCACCTTGAACAAGATGAGTGTATGAGGGCAAATCCATACACAGAAAATTTTAGAACGCTAATTATTAGGTTTTAAGTCTGAACTTGTTGCCGGCTTTTGCGCTCGCAATGCGGTGAAATACATATTGGCATACACAAGGTTGTCGCTGCTATATCCTCTTTCTAATTGCGCACATATTTCATTAAACAATTCAATACTTTTTTCCTTAAACCGGATAGAACCATTCAAACCAGTTTTCTTGTGGAAGTTGGCAACTATCTCATTAGCAGCGGGTCTTTCGAAGTGCATCCAATAAAATAGTTCAGGGATTTGTTTCATCTGCTGAATAAGAGTGATCTTTCCTGGCAGGGATCACTACAAAATCGCCGGGCTCAACTTTATATTCATTGGTAGCGATCTTTACAATTCCCTACCGTCTTGGCAATAGATCATTATGTGTTGTGCTGCGCCCTGCAACGGTTCGCGGTAATGTAATTGAGCTTTTGGATAATGACCTATATGGGTTAAATAAAATTTTTGATGACCGCATTCTCCGCACACCTGGTTTTGACGCACCTGTCGTGGAATTATAACGGCCTTCTGTGGCCGGAAACCTTCCTTCTTTTTAATTATTTCTTCAAAGGAACAAATCAGATTTTTTAAGGACATAAAATAGCCTCTTAAAGTGAGATATTACTCCATTCCACATGGCAAGATAAAATGCTACTTTTGGAAATAGGTTGAAGTATTTTAATCCGGCAGTATGCATGTGTTGAGGCTAGTAATTCAGAGGATATTTTGTTCTTTTAAATGGATCTGTCAAACTATATAACTGGTAGCCGCATCCCAAGGTCCAACGATACAAACAATTTGAAAACACCCAATTAAAAATATTAAGCTATTATGAATAACGATGAAGTAAAAGCGTGGACAGAAGATATCACCATTCCAACTTATCCCATAGGTACCCCTGAAAAAAATCCTATGTTCCTGGAGAAAAGAATTTACCAGGGCAGTAGCGGAGTCGTATATCCACATGCGGTGATCGAAAAAATATATGATAAAAAGATTGATAAAATATATAAAGCGGTTTTCCTTGAAAACCGTTACTTGAAAATTATGATCCTTCCTCAACTGGGAGGAAGGATTCAAATGGCTTATGATAAAGTGATGCAGCGGCATTTTATCTATTATAACCAGGTTATTAAACCTGCATTGGTAGGCCTTACGGGTCCTTGGATTTCCGGCGGCATTGAATTTAACTGGCCACAGCACCATAGGCCTTCTACTTTTGAACCTATAGATTTTACCATAAAAGAAAATGAAGATAGCAGTATTACGGTATGGGTGAACGAAGTTGAAAAAATGTTCAGGACCAAAGGGATGGCGGGCTTTACCCTTCATCCCGGAAGGGCCTATATTGAGATTACGGGGAAGTTATACAATCGCACTCCATTCCCGCAAACCTTTTTATGGTGGGCTAATCCTGCTGTCAAGGTGAATGACCATTATCAGTCAGTTTTCCCACCTGATGTGCATGCAGTTTATGATCATGGGAAAAGAGATGTGTCTTCATTTCCAATCGCAAAAGGAGTTTACTACAAAGTAGATTATGCCCCCGGCACTGATATTTCAAAGTATAATAATATCCCCGTACCCACATCCTACATGGCCGTTAGCTCTAAATACAATTTTATTGGCGGCTATGAACACGATACCCACGGAGGATTGCTGCACGTTGCCGATTATCATATCGCCCCCGGTAAGAAGCAATGGACATGGGGCAATGGAGAGTTTGGCCGCAGGTGGGATGATCACCTTACGGATGAAGACGGCCCTTACATCGAATTAATGACAGGCGTTTATACAGACAACCAGCCTGATTTTTCGTGGATACAGCCTTATGAAGAAAAAAGCTTTGTGCAATATTTTATGCCTTATCGTGAAGTGGGTATGGTGAAAAACGCAACCAAAGATGTAGTTGTAAATTTGGAGGTACATGGTAAACTGGCAGAAATCAGACTGTATGTAACGTCAGCGTTTGAGGAAATTAAAGTTGAACTGATAAAGGGTGACGAAACTTTATTTGCTGATACTATTTCTTCTTCACCTGAAAATCCTTACTTAAAAGAAGTCGTTTTGCAGGATGAAATACCGCCAGATGATCCTATAATCATCGGATTGAAGCTGATGGTCACTGATATGACCACAGAAAAAGTATTGATCAGTTACCAGCAGGATAAATATACGGAACAGGAAATTCCATCTCCGGCAGAACGAGCAAGACTTCCTGCTGATGTTGAAAATAATGAACAGCTATTTTTAACCGGCCAGCACCTGGAACAATACCGACACGCTACTTATAAAGCAACCGATTATTATGAAGAAGCATTAAGGCGGGATCCTAAAGATGCGCGCAGTAATAATGCAATGGGACTATGGTTTCTGCGCAGGGGACGCTTTGATAAAGCAGTTCCGTTCTTTGAAAAAGCTATCGAAACCATTACACAGCGCAATCCCAACCCTTACGATGGTGAGCCTTACTATAATCTTGGCTGGGCATTTAAAATGCAAAATAAAAATGACAAAGCTTATGATGCTTTTTATAAATGTACCTGGAACGATGCGTGGCAACATGCGGGTTATTTGAACCTGACAAGACTGGCCGTGATGAAAAAAGATTATGAACAGGCTCTTGGCTTTATTCAAAAGTCATTAGTTAAGAATTATCATAGCCATACCGCGAGACATGCGAAATCTTTCATCCTGAGGAAGCTTAACCGGTATGAGTTAGCGGCTGCATGTATTGATGAATCATTAGAACTGGATCCGTTCAACTTTGGCTGCCTGTTTGAGAAGTATTTATTATTGACAAGTTTGAAAGATAGCGCGCTTATCGCCGATGAGGTATTGACTCATTTAAAAACCATCAGCAGAAACGATGCAAATAATTTTATAGAATATGCTTTTGATTATGCGCATGCCGGGCTTTTCGCCGAGGCCATTGAATTGCTTACTGTCTATAAAGCCCGGGGCGACCAAAATACTTTAGTAGAATATTACATGGGTTGGTTTGCTTCTCAATCGGGTAACCAGCAAAAAGCAATAGAACATTTTCATAATGCAGCTGTGTTGCCACCGGATTATGTTTTTCCTAATAAAATTGAGGATGTACCTGTATTGCAAAAAGCTATTGAAATGAGCCCAAAGGATGCAAAGGCTTCCTATTATCTTGGTAATTTATGGTACGATAAAAGACAGTACGAGCAAGCCATTGCATGTTGGGAGCAATCGGTACTGACAGACGATACTTTTCCGGCCGTTCATCGCAATCTTGCTTTAGCTTACTACAACAAATTAAGCGACCCAACAAAAGCATTGGCTTCAATGGAAAAGGCTTTTTCTTTAGACAAAACGGATGCGCGTGTGTTGATGGAGCTCGACCAGTTGTATAAGAGGCTAAGCAAAGATCATAAAGAGAGATTACATCTTCTGGAAAGACACTTCCTCCTTGTAAAGCAAAGAGATGATTTGTATCTTGAAAGAATCACATTGTATAATCAATTGGGAGACTATGTAAAGGCAAAAGAGCTTTTAAGCAACTACAAATTTCATCCGTGGGAGGGTGGCGAAGGCAAAGTGATTCGACAGTACCTAATCTGTCATCTCGAGCTTGCTAAAAAAAATATTGAAGAAGGTAGATATGTAGAGGCCTTACAATTGCTGACTGAAGCAGAAAATTATCCATTCAATCTCGGTGAAGGAAAACTGGCAGGAACGCAGGAGAATGACATTTATTTTTTGAAAGGCTTGGCTTACGATCTATC
>JBDTJI010000216.1:0-2683 GCA_039935935.1 Ginsengibacter sp.
ATCATATTCAGCATAGATAAAGTTTCAGTAATCATTTTGGCATTATATTCTAAAGCAAGTTCTTTGTGATTGATTATATCAACGATTGTCCCGATAAAACACAAGCCTGCAGTAAAAAAATACAAAATACCCATTCCAATATGGCCTATTAGAAAACGTTGAAAACCCGCAATACCTACCAAACCTAACAAACATAGTATCAGAATTAGTTGAGGGTCTTTCCTTTTAGAACGGTAAATTACACAAAACTGCGACAATTCTTCATCAGAAAAATTTTTTGTCCTGGCGTTAATTGTCATCAGTTCTTCGGGTGTAACGTCATACAGATATTGTAAGACCACGGGATTTATTTGATTGAAATTATTATCCATCTTTGCGTTTTTGAAAATGAAAAGTTTTATAAAATAAAGAAAGCTGAAAAATTCTGTACAAAATCACCGGGATGGCAAACATGCCTAAGGGATGTGTATAGAAAGACTTTTGAATGTCACCATGAAGGAGATAATTGATGGAATGGCCAATACCGCAACCCGGACAGATTTCAATACCTATGAGTTTAAAGATGCAAAGTGAATAGTGTGTGCCCGTGGTATTCATAAAGCTTAACAATACCAGTGCGACTAACCAAGCCATCAATTCCATGTATCGCCCGGATAATATTTTCACTTTTGCAATTTATCTTAAAGATATAAATTGTTTGATTACAATCGGTGAGAAAATATAAGTGCTTTTATGAATGGTCTGGCTTAATTGATTTCAATAAAATCAGGTTTTTTTACAAATTGTGTATTGTATTTAAAAATTACATTTGTACTTAAGGAAAATCTGAAATTTTCCTTATAGAAATTTTGTTGGGGAAAATAGTAACCCTTTAATTCTATAGTTCCAAACACAAAGCTTTCATTGCGGGTTCTGATTCCACCTCCTACAGAAGTTAAAATATCATTATTGGATTTATACGGAGAAAAGACACTCACATTGCTAAATATAAATGGAGCGAATCGGAAAGCCACCAAAGACCACGGGCTAAAAAATTCTGATTCTGCCTTAACAGTTGCGCGGAAGGTGCCGCCCACGCGGTTCCTTCCATACTCAGGCATCCCAAATTTGCTGTAGGCAAACAAGGGTTCATTGAGAATGGTGTTGATTTGCTGGGCCAGGTCGAAGTTCAGAAAAAAACGCTGTTTCCATTTATCGCCCATGTATTTGAGATGATCAAAATAGAAGATACTTCCCAGTAGATTAACGTCCTCTATCGATTTATGATTAAGATATCCCTCGGCGCGTAGTGTATAGCTGAGATAATTTTTTTTGTTGTTAAACTGATACCGCTCATAGTTAAATCCAATGAAAGGACGTGAACGGTTTTGTTTGATGGTATATCCGGTTGTAAAGCTCATGAGCAGGCCCTCAGGAATATCTTCATTTCTTCCAAATCCATATATGTATTGTGTCTTATAAAAATTTTGCCGGTAGAAGGTCAAGGTAGTAAGTAACCCGGTTAGATTGGCATATTGCCAATTGTACATTTGATCGTATTTGCCAGGCACTTCCTGAAATTGCTGATTAATGTATCTAAGTCCGATAAGTTTTCTTAATTTTTTTGATTCTTCGGAAGTAGTGAAATCTTTGGCGTTAATATTATAGCCTGCCCATGCTTCTACATTATAATAACGGTAGCGGGTGTTTGAATAATAAAGCGAATCATAGTTATACATTCTTCGGGTTGAATGATAGGATGCATCCAATTCATAAACCCATTTCATGTACCGGTTTACCAGTGGTTTTGTAAGATTGAAGTAATAATTGTTATCCTCTTTTGGACCATTAAACGTAGGGTAAAAACTTTGGTAGCCTAATGTTCCGTCAATAAAGCTTCCGCCAATATTTCTTCTTATATACTCTCCTCCGAAAGCAAAGGTTTTATCTCGCCTGGCATCGTAAAGGCCATATATTACTCCCGCATTACCGCTTCCTGCAAAATTGTCTTCCCTGAATTCGACATCACTTCTGTCCAGTCCAAGAGAATTCACTGCTCCGCCAAGAGAAAAAACATCTTTTACTTCTACAATTATGTCAACTGAATCTGAAAAAGACGATACCTGAACTACCTTTAAATCTGCGTCCTGCAAATAGAGTAACTGACGTAGGTATCTTTCATTATCTGCCATCAAAAATGGCATTAGTGGCTGTCCTTTGCGAAAAAACAGATTGTTTTTAATCACTTTTATTTTCGTAAGATGGTGTAGCTCATTAGCTAATTTAGTCACGTTGTTGATGAGTCTTCGTGAAGTATCGGAAATGCCAATTCCAAACGGTAATCTTTTTATGATTATGTTTCTGATAATTTTACCGTCAAACGGCTTGAAGGCTTCTTCATTCCTTTTTAGCTCATTGGCACGATCCACCTCTGTGGTATCATGCCTGAAATTATTAATCATTTTTCCTATGAAAGTCTTTTTGGGCGCCGGCCACTGGGAATTGTTATTGATGGTGTCTTTTTTGTTAACTAATGTGTCTTGCTGAGCTAATAAGCTAAAAGATGCAAAAAGTAAACTGCACACCATTATAACGACGGATATATATTTCCAGTAGGATTGCATCAGGTATTTTAAATATGGCAGGTTAAAAATACTGAATAAAAGGCCATCAGAGTTTTTTGCCTGATAAATTTAATGCAGAA
>JBDTJI010000217.1:0-5194 GCA_039935935.1 Ginsengibacter sp.
TTATGTCCGGGATATTTTTATCGATCAGAAAGCCCATACACCCCGACGATGTTGTAAAAATAAAAGACTTCATGGGCACCGTAGAGGAGATCAATTTGCGTGATACGGTTATTAAGACCTTCCAGGGGCAAATGGTAATCATTCCCAACAAGGAAGTATTACAAAGCCCAATAGAAAATTACACTTTATTAGGTAAAAGAAGAATAGATTTGAACGTCGGTATTTCTTATGGAGATGACCTTGAAAAGGTCAAAAATATTGCCTTAGAGGCAGTTAAAAACATCGAAGGATTATCTGATGATCCAACGGCCTTATTTTACACAGAATTTGGTGATAGCTCTGTAAATTTCGTACTGCAGCTTTGGGTAGATATTGCGGGGCAGGGAAGTTTTTTAGAGGTAAAAAGCAGTGCCATCATGTGCATCAAAAAAGCTTTTGATGACAACGATATATCGATTCCGTTTCCTATCAGAACATTGGACTTCGGAGCGAAGGGTGGCACGCCTCTTCAAGAGATGCAGATAAAAGTGAAAGGTATAGATAAAGAATAATACCAGCCTCAAACATTTATAAACTATTTGTTTAACTAAAAAATATTTGGAAATTATTTTCTGGAATAATCATTGTATCATGATTTATAAAAAACATACAAATGAAAAGAAGTATCAAAAGCCTGGTAGGCTATAACCTGCGGGAAACGAACGGAGAAATAGGCAAAGTTGATGAATTCTATTTCGACGATCAGTCGTGGACTATCAGGTACCTGGTTGTGAAAACCGGCAGTTGGCTTACTGAAAAAAAAGTGCTGATATCTCCATCTGCTCTCTTAAGGCCTGATTGGCAAAATGAAGAATTTCCGGTAAATCTCACAAAAGATCAAATAGAGAATAGTCCCGATATAGATACGGATAAACCAGTATCCCGCCAGCAGGAGCAAGGCCTGTTTTCATATTATGGCTGGGATGGATACTGGGGAACCGAATCGGGTGCACATGGTGCAGGCATATTTGGAGCAATGCCCAGTGATTTATATAATAGCGAAGTAGAAGGTTCTGAAATAAATGAAAAAGCCGATAGTTCCCTAAATGACTTGCATTTGAGAAGCACCAACAATGTAACCGGTTACGCAATCCATGCGACAGATGGTGAGATAGGAAAAGTGGTTGATTATATTGTTGATGATACTACCTGGAAAATTAAATTTCTTGTGGTAGAAACTGGCTCATGGCTCGACAGCAGGCAGGTATTATTATCCACTCAATGGATCAAAGAAGTCAATTGGGATAATTCTGTTGTCATCGTTGATATCACTACGGAAGCTGTAAAAGGCAGTCCTGTATTTGACGCTTCTCAATCTATAAATGAAGCCTATGAAAATAATCTGTATGATTATTATGGAAGGCGGAAAGAGTGATAAACTATGGGCAATAGGAAATCAGCAATAAGCAATAAGCAATCAGCAATAGGCAATAGGCAATAATCCACATGCAATGGATTGGGCAACTAAATTCAGACCGCGTATGGGAGTTAATCAGCAATGAGAGGAGTGCATAGTGTGGTTAGATAGGGTTAGAAATAATTGGCAGTAGGCAAAAGGCAATTAGCAATATACAAAGTGGCCTTCACCAAAGTTCAGACCGCGGATTAGAATAGTGTGCAATTATTCAGACACAACTCACAACTCACAACTGACAATTTACTACTCACAATTCACTACTCACCACTCACCCGTCACTCCTCAGCACCTCTCCCTTCTCATAACTCAATTCGCCATTTATTATTCTCGCGGGCTCAGTATAGGGATGTTCTTGTTCTTTTGCAATACCCATAATATGCATCACCGTCCATCCATTTACTTTTAAATAATCAGAGACCATAGAACGGTGACACCGCCACCACACGGCTTCTGAACACATGTAAGCGGTACGTTGCTTTAAAGCCAGCGCTTCCAGTTCTTCGATACCTTGTTTAAATTCATCTGTTTCCATATAATCTGCATAACCACGAAAAGCAGGATGCCGCCATGCGGTATTTTTAGAATCAGGATTCACTTTTCTTCTTCCCCCTAATTCTTTTAAATGAATGTATTGAAGATTATTCTCAGGTAAGGAAATTGTGAGCAATTCCTTATTAAATTGTGGATAGCGACGCGATCCCGGGTAGCTCCTGATGTCGGCCACTAACTCTATTTTAAAGAAATCGAGCATTTGCACCAATTCCTCTAAAGTGCGCGTAGAATGACCAATTGTCCACACTGTCTTATTTCCGGCATCTCTTTTCATTTTCTATATCGATCCTTTATTTTTTTATCACTGCATATTTGTTGATCAGTGTCCCCCGCTCGTTGACTCTATCGCTACTGATCATCTTTAAATCAATATCGAGCTTCTCATCTATGACAAAGTTGCCGCCCGTTCCAAATATCTTTGGCTCTATCGTTAACCATAACTCGTCTATCAATTCTTCTTTAAAAAAAGAAGTAGCCACATGGGCACCACCTACAACAGTTATTGTCTCAATGCCTCTCTTTTCAAATTGTTTCGTAATCTCTTCCGGCGTAGCATCAGTAAATTCAATCTGTCCCTCCACTGTATAGCGCTCGTATTTTGAAACATGCTGTGTCATCACCAACAACAGATGATCTTGCGAGGCAGGAAATTTTTCCGCCATATACGTATTGCTGCCCATAACGATCACTTGTGCGTCTTTCCATACTTGTCTATAATATTCCTGGTCTTGGATAGATGACCAATCTCTCACACGAGGATTACCCCATTTCGTGACTTTCCCATCCAGCGTAGCTACAAAAACTAAAATCACTTTCATTTTTATAAATAAGATTTAGAAAAGAAATTTTACTTATCATGACTTATGTCTTTACAAACAATGTTCATTCCAGTTTAACTATTAGCGGTCTGCAATCAGCCTTAAATCTTACAAATTGTTTTTTAATTCTAATAAAAACAACTTTATTTTTTCCAGGGATTCAATCATTTCATGCTTCTCACCTGCAAACTTGTTATTTTTTAAAAATTCCTTAGCGCCTTCCATTGTGTACTTCCTTTCACGTATCAAATAATGGATCAATTTCAGATTCTTCACATCTTCAGGCCTGAAGAAACGGTCTCCTTTTTTATTTTTTTTGGGCGTTAAAATATCAAATTCATTTTCCCAAAACCGGATCAATGAAGTATTTTCTTTGAACATCAATGCTACATCCCCCATAGAATAATATTGTTTTTGAAAAAGAATGTCATCTTCCGGAACTTCGATGTTGTCCGGAACTGCATTTACCTGTTTAAGACTCTTTCTACCTCGTTTCGATTTGAGTTTCTGCTCTTCCGACACTCCGTCTGCATGTAGCGCCCCGGTAATATTTTCATGAGACCTTACAGTTTTTAATGGGCCTTTTTCTGTTGCCGGGTCAGCATCAAATTCAAAATTGATTTGAGAAAGTGCCATAATTAATCAAGACTTTTTGCGCTTCCGGTAGAAGCAATTTTTAATATTCTGTCAAATTGTTCAGGAGTGAGATCATTATAAAAAAAGTAAACCGGATCTACCTCCTGTCCGTTAACATGAACTTCATAATGACAATGTGGCCCGGTGCTTTTTCCAGTGTTGCCCACCCAGCCGATCACTTCGCCACGCTTTACATACTCACCGGCATGTACTTTTACCTTTACCATGTGGCCAAATAAAGTCTCGTAACCGTATCCGTTGTTAATAATAACATGATTGCCATAACCACTTTCATCAAAACCAGCCATCTTCACTCTCCCGTTGGCAGTGGCGTAGATGGGCGTTCCCTGTGGTGCGGTAAAGTCCAGGCCTTTGTGCATTTTTACGCTTCCGTAGATCGGGTCAATTCTCATACCAAAACCTGACGCAATCCGATCAAGGTCACGATTGCTCACTGGCTGGATAGCAGGAATACTGGCTAATTTTTCACTTTGGTTTTTAATCATCTTTTCAATTTCAGTATAGCTGGCATATTGATATTTCATTCTTGCACTAATATTATTTAAGGTACCGGCAAGGTCATTTCCAAGCTCTTCATCCTTGATGGCAGCTATTTTCTCAAATTCACTTTTTTGTTCTATCAGTTTAGCTCTCGCTGAATCCGGGACGGGGTTGGCCTCAAAAATCGAACGATAAACCTGGTTGTCTCTCTTTTCCAGGAGAGCCATTTCCTGCTGCAATTTTTGAGTTTGAGAAAGCAAAGCCTCGTAATTCTGCCTCATCTTCTCATACTTCAATTCAGCCAACTTTAGCTGGGGAGATGGAATAAACCTGAAGATAAGCGTCACCATCACAAACGCAGTTATAAAAGCACCTCCCATGAAGACCAGGAAACGCAACAACCGCACATGTAATGGAGTTACTAATTTTTCGTAACGTAACGTATGGGTGTTATAATAATATTTTAATTTTTTCATCCTTAAAAAAGTAAAAATAATTCCCTGGTTAAAAAGTGTACTGTTTGTAAATGACTTCAAACCAAATACCTTTGCGGGGGTTTATTCAAATCCGATGGCTATCGGATGTCTCCGGCTGGTGGGGACACCAACCGGGGCTGGTCGCCGTGGGCGATGTCCTCACCGCCCACTTTTGCGCAATTTGAATACACCCGTTGCGGCATTACATATTTTTCATCAAAACAAAGATAGCCTCTTAATACTCTAAATCATTCTTAAAATTCACCCTACTTTATGATGCAAAGCGCTGAAATAAGACTGCATTTTCTTGATTTTTTTAAAAATAAAGCACACCAAATTGTTCCCTCTGCACCGATCGTGATCAAGAACGATCCTACCCTGTTATTTACCAATGCAGGCATGAACCAGTTTAAAGACTATTTTTTGGGAAACAAAACAGCGCCCTATTCCCGCATAGCCGACACCCAAAAATGCCTGCGCGTAAGTGGCAAACATAATGACCTTGAAGAAGTAGGCGTGGACACCTATCATCACACCATGTTTGAAATGCTGGGTAACTGGAGTTTTGGAAGTGCCACCGGGGAACCTAAGCCTTATTTTAAAGAAGAGGCGATCGCTTGGAGCTGGGAGCTGCTCACTAAAGTATATAAAATTCCCGTTGAGAATTTATATGTTACCGTATTTGAGGGAGATGAAAAGGAAGGTTTAGCGCGTGATGATGAATCGTTACATTTTTGGAACGAACATATACAGGA
>JBDTJI010000218.1:0-8692 GCA_039935935.1 Ginsengibacter sp.
TAAATCTGTAATTAAAACATGAAAAATAATCGTAGAGATTTTTTAAGATTTATTGGATTATCCGGAATTTCATTTGCAGCTTTAGGTATTCAATCTGTTGATGCTGAGGATACCCGGTTCATAGACAGTAATTTAGAAAAAGATGTAAAGTGGCCGGAAAACATTCAAACAATTCTTGACAATACTAATCCACTTAAATATTCCAGAGGTGAGCGGCTCCCCTTATATCTTTGGCCTGCTATCGATCCCGGGAAATTGGATAAGGAAACAGCACAGCGCCTTGTTGAGTTGTTAGATAGGCGTGGAATTGGAATTGTTTGTTCGTGGGATATTAAAGATGTAGAAGGTTCGTTGTCTAAAGGGTTATCTATCGCACGGGCACAAAAGAAACTTCATCAGCCCGTAAATATCAATGCAACATCTCTTTTATATTCTTTCTTCAATGGAGACGAACGCACTGCTCATGTTGATAAAAATGGCAAACCGTTTTTTGACAATACTTTTGGGCAAGGACACAAAATGGGATGCCCGTTTGCAATTGATTTTCGAAAGAAGAATATCCGGGAACGTGTAGAACGCTTTGTAAAAAAATATAAGGATGAAGGGATTACTGTTGATTTTATTTTTACCGATTGGGAAATTGACGGGCCGATAGATGTTAACGGGGCATTTGATGCGTCAAAAAATTGTACAAGGTGTACCAAACATCTTGGTGAAGGATTTACATTTATAAAATTTCAAAAAATAATAAGGGAGATGAGAGCATATCTCCAATATTATTCGTTCGGTGAGCCTGTTTTATTTCAATCTCCCAAGGCTTTAATCGGTAATTATAGTGATTATCCTAATGATGGCTACCGTTATTGGTATGACTACTTTGAACATTATGAGACCTGGCAACCATACAAGGCAGATCAGCTTGCTAAATATAGAAAGTGGTATAATAATTTCCCGGCCACTGGCTTCACCGTAGCAATGCCGGTAGTTTACACATGGGGCGATATCTACAAGTGGTATGATTTTCAAAATACGGATTATAGATGGTTTTACAATATGCTCCTTGTGGCAAGCAATGGAGGAAAGAATACGTCACGAAGTATACCCGTTATTAGTTTTGTACACTGGAATACTGTATTTGCAGGAAAGGACACAGATCCCACCGTGAAACAAATGAGCGCGGATAGCTATCAGGAATTGTTATGGCACATGCTTCTTCGTAATACTAATTCTTTCTTCATGTGGAGTGGTAAAAAGGATTTTCCGGAAGAAGTCAGATTAGTCCATGAGGTCTATTCGTCAGCACAACAATACGGCAATTTTTTAGATCATGGCTTGCCGATTACCTATGAAGTTCCTGAATATCCAGGGACTGTAATATCAGGTCTTGCTTTTGGCGAGAAGGTTTTGGTTCGGCGTACTGATTTTGGCAATAACAAAGCGCCTGTTAAGATATCCGTTGGTACCACATTTATTAATGTTGATTACGTGCCTGGCGTATGCCAGGTAATCGATATGACTTCTCAATGAATTTCCTGGTATTCTATATTTTGAAATAGCTTTGAACAGGCATTCCACTGACTATTAATTTACACATATATACAATCAACTTTAGGAATTATAATAAAACCGTAGAATGAAAAAAAATTATCTTATTACAGTAAGCTTAATAATATTCCTAAGCGCCTTTAGCCTCACCCTATTTGCTCAACAAAATAAACAGTCTCAAAATGTAAAGCTCACGGTGCTGAATAGCATGGAGCGAATCGGACAAAAGGAAACACCCTATGGAGGTACCCGGGCTATCATAAAAGCTGCAAAAAATGAAGTTGAATCCTTTCAGGTTGTTGTCCAATCTTTGACTAAAAATATTGCGGTAGTCAAGGCTGAAATGTCTGACCTTTCGGGAAATACCGGAACCATCAGTAAAGAGAACTTTTCGCTATTTCGTGAGGAATACACAAGAGTAAGGCTTTCGACTCCAAGAGCTGAGCTGCCTCCCGGGCTGTATGCAGACCCACTTGTTCCGTTCATTAATCCCGAAACAGGAAAGCCGATCGAGCCCCTTAGCCGGACTCGTGACAAGCCGGATGGGCCACTGATTTCGAAAGGTTTTACGATGTATGCCGTTCCTTTTGAAGTCTGGAAAGGAGAGAATCAGCCTATTTGGGTTGATTTATCAATTCCTAAGGATGCTGTCGCCGGGGAGTATAAAGGGACATTTACCATCACTGTTTATAATGGATCGCCCGATGATGCATTTAGTCACACATCCGTTCCAAAACCGGAATTTGTCACTACCTATTCTCTTCCGGTCATTTTAACTGTTTGGAACTTCACACTGCCAGATGGCCCTTCGCTTAGAAATTCTTTTGGAGGTGTTCGGCGTGCTGCAACAGATTTTGGGGTTGCGGTGAATTCTCAAGAGTCGGATGAAATAGAATTAAATTATTGTAAAATGATGGCCGATAACCGGATCAATCCTCCTATACCCGATCGGTTTTTACCTGAGATGAATGATGATGGTTCATTAAAAATTACCTCTGAACGTACACAGGCATTGAAAAAATTTATCGAAGATTTTCATGTGACAGATTTCCCTGTTCCCAATGATGCGATAAAAAAGATGACTACCTCAAATCAGGGAAAAGTAATACGATATTATAGGGGATTCTACCAATATTTAGAAGAAAACGGTTGGGAAAAGCGTGCATACCTGTATATGCTTGACGAACCCAATACGAAGGAAAGTTACCAAAAGGTAGTGGCTCTTGGTAAGGTAGTACATGAAGCTGCACCTAAATTACGGTGCCTCGTGGTAGAGCAGACCTGGACGCAGAATAGCTCCTTTCCAGATATTGATCCGGCAGTTGATATTTGGTGTCCTCTTTTTTCATATATAGATAGGGAAGGGATAAATCAGAAATTGTCAGAAGGTGATGACGTCTGGTCATACACTGCATTGGCACAAAGAGCCCCCGGAAACCATCCGCAGTATAATAAGGTAAAGGATTTTGATCCACCATACTGGGCTATTGACCAGCCCCTGACATCCTACAGGATGCCAACATGGATGAACTGGCAATACAAAATTGACGGCTTATTATATTGGTCAACAATATACTCTCAATCTATCAGTGGTGTGACCGATCCCTGGTTCAGCCCGGTTTTGTCCAGGCCTGGGAAACCCTTTAATGGGGAAGGATATTTAATGTATCCGGGAATGCCTTGTGGTATTAACGGCCCCGTGGCATCCATTCGTCTCAAAAATTTACGGGATGCTATGGAAGACTATGAATATTTTACGATTCTTGAGAAATTGACCAACAGAGAAACAGTTACCAGGCTGGTGGGCACAATTGTACCAAACTGGTGGGCAAAGCCTGACCCAAAAGATTTTCTCGCGGTTAGGGAAAGAATCGCAAATGAAATTCTTAAATTAAAAAAATGACTTGATCACTGTCATTATCATCATTCAATATCGCCCGGTCATGCTATCATTATTTCTAATTATTGCAAGTTTGTGATTGTATATAAGTATCAAGGAGAGAAAATCGCATACGGGATTTGAAAAATGAACCGGGATATAAAAAAAATTTTGAGCATTTTCAGCCGTTATTAGTTATTTGTATAAGACCCAAATAGGTATGCATTCTGATAAAAAACTAAACGAAGACCCAGTTACATGAAAATGAATTTGTATTAGGAGGGAGAAACGAAACAGGGTTGAACAGAAACGCACCTTCACCCTGAAAGAGACTATCTATAGCTATTTTATAATAACTTTACCAGAGAATTCTGCCACAAAAAATAGGTGTTTCCACACTCTCTAAAGTAAATTAATAATATAATAAAATTATAAGCCTGATCTTTTCAAATCCAAAATAATTTTTATGAATAAAATAATGAAGCCCGGAGTAACATGCTTAGTACTGTTTTTATTTGTCTTGTTTGATCAGCCGAGTAGTTTCGGTCAAAAGTTTACCATACCTGTTTTCCCCGACACGCAAGATGAAGTTGAGTCAAACCCTGAAATGTTTTACAGCCAGGTAAATTGGATCGTGCAAAAAAAAGATTCTCTAAATATCCCAATAGTTTTACATGTGGGGGATTTAGTGAATCTTAATAATTTTGGCCAATTTGAAATCGCCAGTAAAGGCTATGATGCATTTGATAAAGCCCATATACCTTATGCAATTACTCCTGGAAACCATGACGGTGAAGCTGTAGGCCATGATAATCGTAAAGTGGCTCCCGGTAATGTAAACCAAAACCTGAGAAAAACATTTAAGTTTAATTCTTATTTTCCGGGCAGTCGTTTTTCAAATCAACGTGGCAGATTTGAGCCAGGCAAAAGTGATAATGCTTATTATACTTTTAAAGTGGGTAGTACCAATTGGATTGTAATCACTTTGGAGTTTTGTCCGAGGATGGGCGCCATCAATTGGGCAGGAGATGTAGCCAGGGAATATTCTGATTATAATGTTATTATTTTGACGCATTTTTATTTGACAGGAAAAGGTGAAATTGGTAAAACAGCTAGTTATGGCGACTTCAGCCCCCAGGATATTTTTGATAGGTTGGTTAAATTATATCCTAATATCCGGTATGTATTGAGTGGCCATACAGGGAGTTCTGCTTTCAAAGTTGATATCGGACTGGCAGGGAATAAAATTTACCAAATTTTACAGGATTATCAGGGTGAGGATTTTGGAGGAGGTTATTTGCGATTGTTGACGTTTGATATAGATAAAGCGACAATCTCTGCCCAAATGTATTCTCCCTATTATAACATCACAAAGAAAGATTATTCACAGTTTACTATTGAGAATGTCGATTTTTTAAAAGTACATTAGTTCAGAATAATCAACACTGATATCAGAAGAGATTTCACTCTACCATTTCAAATACTTTAATAAATCCAATCGCATTTAAACCATCTCTGATATTACATCCCAAAGAAATCAGAACGTCAAAGATTTAAATTCCTGTATCGTTAATTATAAATAGATGTGGCTAAATTTGCTATTCAATAATTGAACACATAGGGCGTGATGTTTATGATGTTAAATATCTTTCGATACTGATTTAATATTGGGATTGTTATTACAGTCAGAATCGTCCGACGTAGACTAGTATTCTAATAAATAAGTTTAATGATATGACAAATGAATTATCCCCGATAAAAAAATTTTTTGGTAGATCACAGTCTTTTATACTCTTTATATTTTCGTTGGTACTATCTCATTCTATATGTTTTGCTGTGAATAAAACATCAGTAAAGAATATTTCGGCTTGGTCTATGGAAACTGTGCGCCAAACCAACCATGCCGACGTGCCGTTACTAAATGCTGGATTTGAAGAATCTGCAACTACCCCTGAAGATTGGGCTGTTACAGGACCGGTATCCACTATGATGCCGGCAATAACTATTGATGGCCAAATTCGCTACAGCGGAAATTATGCTCTTCGAATGACAAGCAAAAATCCGAACTGCAATGGAAGGGTAGCCCAAACAATAAATGTAGCAGGGGGAAAAACCTATATTTTTTCTGTGTCTTACAGATCAGAGGGTATCAGATCAGCCAATAAAAGTATTTTAGCTAAAATAACCTGGTTTAAAGGGAAGGAAAATATTGGATACCATTATCTAAGTGAGAAGACAAAAGGACGTGATGATTGGTTTTTAATTTCACAAAAGATACAGGCCCTGCCACAGGCCACCTCACTTGAGATATCTCTGGAATTTCGGTGGAGCATGGGCTCAGTTTGGTGGGATGATGTTTCAATTAAAGAGACAGCCGCAATCTCTCCCCGCAACGTAAAAATAGGCACTGTATATTGTCGGCCTCCCGGGGGTACGGTTGAAAATAATATTAAGGTATTTAGCGATCTGCTGGATCAGGCAGGAGCTTCAAAATGTCAGATAGTATGCCTACCGGAAGGATGGGCCACTTTTAACACTGGTTTGAATATGACTAAAACAGAAGCGAACACGCTAAACGGGAGCGCTGCAGGCATGTTATCGAAGAAAGCAAAACAATATCACATGTACATTATAGCAGGTTTATATATTTGGGAAGGGGATACATTGTATAATACGGGTGTATTATTTGATAGACAGGGGAACAAAAAAGCTATTTTCAAAAAAGTCCATCTCCCCTATTCTGAGATAGCCCAGGGTGCGGTGCCTGGCAATTCTTATCCCGTTATAGAAACTGACTTTGGCAAGATCGGCATCCTGGTTTGCTGGGATTATGCCTTTCCTGAGCCGGCCCGAATACTAGCGTTAAAAGGAGCTGAGATCATTTTTTGTCCCATCTGGGGAGACGTTCGTGGTACTGATATATGGAAACTTACCGCCCGTGCCCGTGCAGTAGATAACGGTGTTTATTTTGTTACATCCATTTATGATGGTCATAGTATGATTGTAAATCCGGCAGGAGATATTCTCCAGGAGAGCAACTCAAATAACGAGCTCCTGACAGAAACAGTGGATCTAAATTTTAGTCCCGACTGGAACTGGATCGGCAATCCGGGTTTAGGTGAATGGCGCGGGGTGTGGCGTAGAGATCGCAGGCCTGATTCCTATGGCGCTTTATCAGACGTAGAATCAACTGATAACTCGTTACCAAAAGGAAAAGATAACAAGTCCAAAAAAGATCTGACCAATAAAAAGTACACTGGTATTAAAATATCTGGTAACTGATCTCGCATAGACAACGATCATGGTGGTATATGTTGGCATCACTACGAATAATAAAGCCTTCTATTAATTATGTTAAACTAGATAAATTGCTATTATCAATCCTGGTTCTGCTATATTCTGAAATCCACAAGTTTCAAAATGAATGAAAAATCTGCATTAGCTTCCGGAGATTTCTTTGCAATAATATTTGAATGATAATTGGTTTCTTATTCTAACCCACATTGCAGTTATCCAGGCAAAAGTAAGTCTTGCTGTTGAGTTTAAATATTTTCGGTTCCGGCCTTGTGTACTAAGGATTTTCATTTTGTGAACGGTTTGTATTGGCTTTGCAGAATGTCATAAATCCTTTTTAATTTCTCGTCCGGTTGAGGCCTTTCTGGTTACTCTTATTTTATCATAAGTGTTGGTGCTGCTTGTATTAATCATTTTTTGTGTGATCTCTTTTCATAATAAAACAGGTTTTGCAAAATGCTTTTTATGTATTCAAATAGAAAACATAAGTGGATTAAAGTTCTGGATCATTTCTCCTTCCGGTGGTCAATGGTCACTATTTATTAAAAACATAAAAGGAGAAAATTATATTGACACAATATTTTTAACCTGGGATAATACTGTCATTCCAAAATAGAAACCAGAATATTAGTCATTTTCGCCTTCCCATTTTGGAACACTAAAAAAAGAAAATTTGACAGAATACTAAACAATCACATTTGATATGAGATTAACACTCTTTTTACCAGAATATCCTAAAAACTCAACTATAATAAGTATTATTGTAGATAGCACAAAAAGTTCCGGAATAATAGTATTAAAGAGTATAAAACAATTTTAAAACCACAGAAAGACGGCGCTGATTGGTCAGCTAAAAGACAGAAACCAAAAGTAATTAACAAGTAACTGAGGGAATAAAAATTTCTAATAATAAACCATAACTATTTAATTAATTAAAAAAAAGTGTTTTAACTATGGGTGATATACAAATCAAGAAATCCACAGAAAAATATGATGTGATCGTTGTTGGCTCCGGTGCAGGCGGGGGCATGGCAGGATACGTGCTGGCAAAAGCAGGAATTAAAGTTCTGATGTTAGAGGCTGGCCCTTACTTTGACCCTGCTAAAGATTCCAAGCAACTTTTGTGGCCCTGGCAATCTCCACGCAGAGGCGCCAATACCACCCGTGGTTTCGGCGATTTCGATGCAGCTTTTGGGGGCTGGCAAATAGAAGGCGAACCATATACTTTAAAAGACGACACTAAATTTACCTGGTTTCGCTCGCACATGCTAGGTGGCCGAACTAACCATTGGGGAAGGATTTCTCTTCGTATGGGGCCTCATGATTTCAAAGGAAAAACTTTTGACGGCGCTACTGATGATTGGCCCATTAGCTATGATGATGTTAAGCCCTTTTACGATAAGGTGGATCGCCTGTTAGGTGTGTATGGTACTGTTGAAGGGCTGGAGAATGACCCGGATGGAATTTTTCTTCCTCCACCTGCCCCGCGACTTAATGAAATATTTATAATGGAGGGGGCTAAAAAAGCAGGTGTGAAAGTGATTCCTGGCAGAGGGTCTGTACTCACAACCGCCTTACCCGGCAATAATGAAAGGGGTGCCTGTTTCTTTTGCAGACAATGTAGCCGAAGTTGTAAGGCTTATGCTGACTTTTCATCATCATCGTGCCTTGTGATTCCGGCGGAAAAAACCGGCAATCTCAAAGTGATTCCTGGCAGAGGGTCTGTACTCACAACCGCCTTACCCGGTAATAATGAAAGAGGTGCCTGTTTCTTTTGCAGACAGTGTAGCCGAAGCTGCAAGGCTTATGCTGATTTTTCATCTTCTTCGTGCCTGGTGATTCCGGCAGAAAAAACCGGCAATCTAAAAGTGATACCTAATGCGATGGTACGGGAAGTAATTGTTGGCAAAGATGGCCTGGCCAAAGGGGTTTCGTACATCAATAAGGATGACATGATGGAATACCAGGTCGATG
>JBDTJI010000219.1:0-4911 GCA_039935935.1 Ginsengibacter sp.
TAAACTTCAATCTTTCTTATATTTGTGTTCATACAACGTCTTAGTAAAAATGGGGCGTTGTATTTTTTTTCATCCGTACGTAAAATTGTTACACAATAAATTATGATGTTATGATCCTGGTAAACTACGTTACAAATGATACTTTTGAACAAATGCAGGCAGAACTTCGGCAAATGAAAGGTGTGGAAAGGCCTGCCGCATCAAGAGCCATAGCCGAAGCCAGGGAAAAGGGAGACCTGAAAGAAAACGCAGAATATGACGCTGCCAAAGAAGCACAGGGAATGCTTGAAGCTAAAATAAAACAATTAGAAAGTGTGATTGCTACAGCTCGTATTGTAGAAGAAAGCTCTATAGATACAAGTAAAGTTTCTATCCTTACTACAGTTACTCTTACAAACCTTAATACCAAAAAAGAAGTTACCTATAAAATAGTTTCGGAAAAAGAAGCGAATCTGAAAGAAAAAAAGATATCAGCTTCGTCACCGATAGGAAATGGGTTGTTAGGAAAAGTCGTTGGCGATATCGCTGAAATAAAGGTGCCGGCAGGTATTATGAAATTCAAAGTTGAAAAAATAACGGCGTGAATGCTGGAATTGAAATCCAATATCAGATCAGGATTTGGCACTTCACTAAATTAATTTATCATGACGATTTTTAGCAAAATAATCAAAGGAGAGATTCCTTCTTTCCAAATAGCAGAGAATGAGAAGTTCTATGCTTTCCTGGACATTAATCCATTAGTAGAAGGCCATACATTGGTCATCCCCAAATTAGAAGTTGACAAATTCCTGGACATGCCGGATGAATATTTAAAAGAGATTTTATTATTTGCCAAACCCATTGCTACGGCCATTGAAAAATCATTTCCCTGTAATCGTTGTGGATTAAGTGTTGTAGGGTTAGAGGTTCCACATGCTCACCTTCACCTGATACCACTGAATACAATGGACGATATTAATTTTACGAGAAAAAAACTTTCTCCGACAAAGGAAAAATTGAAAGTCACGCAGGAGAAGATTTTGAAGGCGATGGAATTAATCAACTAACATTTGTTAGACATTTGATATTAACCTCAGCATTTTATACAACTTGATTTTTTTATAACAATTCGCATCGGTTTATTCGCATCTTAATAACTGCAAAGGCATAATAACTTAACTTGTGACTTATTCTCCCGATAACTTTATTTGAATGAAAAAAATTTTTCTGACGTTTTTTCTTTTAAATTTTTTAAGCGTCATTGCCATTTCCCAAACCACCAAAAAAACCTCAGAGCATTGGTCAGACAGTGTTTTTAATACTCTGAATGATGATCAGCGAATTGCACAATTAATGATCTTACGCGAAAGTAGTTTTACAAAAGAAGGCCCGGTTTATTATGATTCTGCTATAACTGCGGCTATACAGAAATATAATATTGGAGGCATCTGTCTCTTCCAGGGAAGCCCGGTTAAGCAGGCCAACTTTATCAATAATTTCCAAACCATTTCGAAGACGCCACTTATGATATGTATCGATGCAGAATGGGGGCTCGGGATGAGACTTGATAGTGTAATGCCTTTAAATCACCAGATGATGCTTGGAGCCATTTACGATTCTGCTTTAATACATCAATATGGGAAATTAGTGGGAGAACAATGTAAACGAATGGGGATCCAGGTAAATTTTGCACCTGTCGTGGATATCAATAACAACCCTGATAATCCTGTAATTAATGATCGTTCTTTTGGGGAAGATAAATATAAAGTATCGCGCTTTGGAATCGCCTACATGAAAGGGTTACAGGATGCGGGTATATTAGCTTGTGCTAAACATTTTCCGGGACATGGGGATGTTAGTGTCGATTCACATTTTGATCTGCCTGTGATCAATAAAACGATGGAACAGTTAGATTCGTTGGAATTGTATCCTTTCAAAAGAATGTTCAAGGCCGGGGTGGGAAGTGTAATGATAGCACATCTGTATATTCCCGCAATTGATAGTACGCCAAATACCGCTACTTCGTTATCTAAGAAAAATGTCACCGGCTTGTTACGTGAAAAATTACATTATAACGGCCTCACTTTTACCGATGCGCTCGGCATGAAGGGGGTTGCAAAATTTTTTCCTGATGGGGAGATTGCTGCACAATCCCTGATAGCAGGGAATGATATGCTTTGCCTTCCTGAGAATATTCCCGATTGCATCGCTAAGATCAAAGAAGCGATAGCCGCTAACAAGCTAAGTTGGAACGAAGTATATGAAAAGTGTAAAAAAGTCCTCGCCTTTAAATACCAGTATGGTGTAGCAAATTTTCAACCTGTAAATACAAATAACCTTACCAATGATCTCAATGCAGGAATTTCAAAAATGAAAAAGCTGGTGGCTGAAAATGCCATTACCGTTTTGAGTAAAAAAAACAAAGAATTTTTCCCGCTTACTGCTGAAAATAAAAAAATTGTATTTGTAGGAATTGGAATTGACAGTGCTAATACTTTTTCAGAAAGATTATCTAAAGACTTAAATGCAGATGCCTTCTACTTCAATTACAAGGAAGATGCTTCAAGAATATTATCAACAGTTAAATTAATAAAAGACCGCTACGATGAAGTAGTTATAGGAGTTCACAACTACAGCCGCCATCCTGCAGACAACTTTGGAATAAGTGATTATGCTCTGGAGCTGGTCAGGCAAATTCAACAACCGGACAAGTCCTCTCACTATAAGACTATTCTATTCGGCTTTGGAAATCCCTATGCTCTTAAAAATTTTTGTGATGCAAAAAATTTAGTAGTGTGCTACGAGGATGATTCTATAACACAAAATGTTGCAGCAGATCTGCTGGAAGGTAAAATAAATGCAAGAGGTACATTGCCGGTTAGTATTTGCAGCCAATATGCTTACGGTTATGGTATTATGTCACATCCAATCCTTCCTCTTTCCACTCCTTACCAGGAAGGCATCAATGGCTTGCAGTTGAACAATGAAATTGATTCCATAGCTCTTTCCGGAATAATAGAGAAGGCTTACCCGGGATGTGTCGTTCTTATTGCCCGTAACGGAAATGTCATTTTCGAAAAAGCCTATGGGAAATATAATTATGATACCCCCGAGCCGGTAACACTTAACAGTGTGTATGATATGGCTTCCGTGACAAAAATTTGTGCGACCACTCTGGGCGTTATGAAATTATATGACGAAGGCAAGTTGAGGCTTGACAAAACACTAGGAACTTATTTGCCCTGGGTAAGAAAAAGTGATAAAAGAAATCTGAATATTAAAAAGATATTGCTTCACGAGGCAGGCCTCGTTGCTGATGTTGTTTTCTATAAGAAAACTGTTGACAAGATTACAGGAAGGCCATTACCTCAATACTTCCAGCCGGATTCATCCGCTAAATTTGGTGTAAGGGTTGCACAGAATTTGTATTTACGTACTAATTATGTGAAAACAATGAACCAAAGTATTCTTGATAGCAAACTTCTTCCTGCTAATAAATATGTGTATAGCGATAATGATTTTATTTTAATGGCAGATGTTGTAAAGGCCATTTCAGGATTGAGGATTGATAAATATGCCAATAAATATTTTTATAAGCCGATGGGACTTCATTCCATTGGTTTTAATCCAAGAAACTGGACTGATACCAACCTTGTTGCACCTACAGAATCAGACCAATATTTCAGGTTCCAACATTTACACGCAGATGTTCATGATGAGGGAAGCGCTATGTTTGGCGGAGTTGCGGGGCACGCAGGATTATTCAGCAATGCGGAAGATATCGCTGCTATTCTGCAAATGTTTTTAAATGGCGGCTCTTTTAAAGGAAAGCAATATTTAAAGCCAGAAACACTTCAATTATTTACTTCTTATAATTCAGACATCAGCCGGCGTGGTATCGCATTTGATAAGCCTGAAAAAGATAATTATACTACAACTGATCCAAACCCCTATCCATCAAGGTTTACTTCATTGCTTACGTATGGACATACGGGCTATACCGGCACATGTATTTGGGTTGATCCAAAATATAATTTGATTTACGTATTTTTGAGCAATCGTGTGAACCCAACCAGAAGTGCGAATTTGTATAAATACAACATAAGAGGAGCAATTGAAGATGCGGTTTATAAAGCGATGGAGCCGGCGATTGATGAAGTTTTGAACTGGGAGGAACAGCAAATGAAAAATTAAGATTAAATTCCGATAGAAATGAAGAATTAGAAACGAAGAATATTCAAAGCTTAATAACTAATGATCGGGGAAAGCAATGTGCGGACAAATGACAAGAATCATAGTTTCCTTTTGTAATTTAAATTGTTGACTTATAATATTAAATCATCACTAATAAACATGCAATAATGGAATATCCTTATCAAATCAAATCTTTGGAAGAATACAAAGAAGCCTATCAAAAAAGTGTTGAAAATCCTGACGAGTTCTGGGAGGAAATTGCAGAAAATTTTACCTGGAGAAAGAAATGGGATAAAGTTCTGGAATGGGATTTTAAAGAGCCAAAAATAGAATGGTTTAAAGGTGCAAAACTTAACATTACGGAGAATTGCATTGACCGTCATTTAAAAGAGTTAGGCGAAAAACCCGCTATTATCTGGGAGCCCAACAATCCTGAAGAAAGGACAAGAATAGTTACTTATACAAGGCTACATAAAAGAGTTTGCCAGGTGGCTCAGATGCTGATTAACAATGGTGTAAAAAAAGGTGACCGCGTTTGTATTTATATGGGCATGGTTCCTGAGCTGGCTTACGCGTTGTTAGGTTGTGCAAGAATCGGCGCGATACACAATGTAATTTTTGGAGGTTTTTCTGCTCAAAGTATTGCAGACCGCGTGGACGATTCGAAAGCAGAATTTATTATAACCTGCGACGGTGCTTATCGCGGTTCAAAAGATATTCCCTTAAAAAGCGTTATAG
>JBDTJI010000220.1:0-2479 GCA_039935935.1 Ginsengibacter sp.
ACTGAAGCAAGATGAAAAGCACTGTGTTTGGTAAGGCTATCTTTTTTTTGCAGATCAAAAAAACCATGATAATCTTCAAAGATCACCTCGCCGTATTTGGCTACCAGTATCGCGCCATTGAACCCGCTTCTTAATAATTTATTTTCATAAAAATCTTTTATGTTATCATAATATCTTTTGAATTCGGCTTCAGGAATTTTGCTTTTTGTAGAAACAACAGGAGAAGAATCAGCTTTAGGTGCCTTGATATTTCCATTGCCTGAATTGCAGGAAGAACTGATTAAAAGAAATAAAAAAATGATCAGCGGAAAAAAAATATTGAACTTCATCAAAATAAATTCACGGATTTTGGGTCTATATTTGCAATAATACATTACTATTTTTATATGCCGGACAAAAAAGTTACCAGTTATCCTAAAGAAAAAATAAATATACTTTTTCTTGAAAACATAAGCAAAGCAGCCTCAGAAAGATTTACAGAATTGGGTTATTCTTCTGTTAAAAGGGTAGGAGGCGCGTTATCTGAGAGTGACCTCATAAAAGAAATTAAGAATGTTCATTTATTAGGCATCCGTTCCAAATCGAAAATCACAGAAGAGGTATTAAAACATGCGACTAAGCTTCAGGCTATTGGGTGTTTTTGTATAGGAACCAACCAGGTAGATCTTACTGCAGCTACCAACAATGGAGTTGCTGTGTTTAATGCACCTTATTCTAATACAAGATCTGTCGCTGAGTTGGTGATCGCTTCATCCATCATGCTTATTCGCCGAATACCTGATAAGAACCGTTCTGCTCACGAAGGAATATGGATGAAAGATTCCACCGGCAGCCACGAACTTCGCGGTAAGACGATAGGAATTGTGGGTTATGGAAATATTGGTTCACAGGTAAGTGTGCTCGCCGAATCCATGGGCATGAAAGTATCCTTTTATGATCCTGAAACCAAGATGCCTCTCGGCAATGCGCAAAGCAAAAAAACTTTAAAAGAATTATTAAGTGTTTCTGATATAGTTACCCTTCATGTACCAGACCTGCCGTCAACAAGAAACTTAATTAACCGGGACAATTTAAAATTTTTCAAGTTCGGCGCTATGCTCATTAACTATGCCCGGGGTAAAGTGGTAGATCTCGAAGCTTTGAAAGAAGCATTGGAGAAAAAAGAACTTGGTGGGGCAGCTGTAGATGTATATCCTGAAGAGCCTGTAAAAAACGGAGATAGATTTATAACGCCGTTACAAAAACTAAGCAACGTGATTTTGACTCCTCATATTGGGGGATCTACTGAAGAGGCTCAGCAAAATATAGGCGAAGATGTCAGTAATAAATTATTTAATTTCCTGGAAAAAGGTGTTACCACAGGATCGCATACGGTGCCACCTTTAAGCCTGCCGGCACATGAAAATACGCATCGGATTTTACACATCCATAAAAACGTGCCTGGCGTTTTATCACAAATCAATTCCCAGCTATCGTCTCACAAGATCAACATCGCATCACAATACCTGAAAACCAATGATGCTATTGGATACGTGGTACTGGATGTCAATAAAAACCTATCCAAAGAAGCATTAGAATTATTGAAGGAGATTAAAGAGACCATTAAGGTAAGACTCGTTTATTAATCTTTGTTTTTTCTCAGTCAGACATAGTTGGCAACAATGTTGTAGTACAATAGTATATCAAAGGGCTGAGCTCCATTAGCTTAAATTTTAATTTATAACTCCTAACTCTCTCTATAAAATGAAAACCTATATTTTGCTTGCTGAATGGAATAATATTGTAATGGCGAATTATATTGTTCCGAAAGAGTTGTTGCTACCTTACCTTCCTGCTAAAACCGAGTTGGACTCATTTGAAGGTAATTGCTACGTAAGCCTTGTTGGGTTTATGTTCCTTAATACGAAGATGAGAGGATTCAGTGTACCGTTCCATATTAACTTTGAGGAAGTCAACTTAAGATTTTATGTGACTTATAGTGATAAGGGAATTAAGAGAAAAGGTGTTGTTTTTATAAAAGAAATTGTGCCACGTCATGCGATCTCATTGGTAGCCAAAAGTATTTACCGGCAGAATTATGTAACGATGAGCATGAGGCATTTTTACCGGCCCGACGGAGATTTTTTTGACGTGGGGTACGAATGGAAATACAAGAACAAATGGAACCGGCTGTCAGCAAGGGCGCATAAAAAGTCAATACCCATAATACCGGGAAGTCATGAAGGATTCATAGCAGATCATTATTGGGGTTACCGGAAGTATAGTGATACTATCACTTACGAATATGAAGTAGAACATCCCCGGTGGGACAGCTTAAAGGTGTCCAATTATGAAGTGGACTGTGATTTTGGGGAAATTTATGGAAATGAATTCTCATCCCTAAACAAGTCTGCCCCTGCATCAGTTATGCTGATAAAGGGATCAGAGATAAGGGTTCATCCCAGGAATGTATTAGAACAACATTAACTCCTTTAAAACT
>JBDTJI010000221.1:0-4543 GCA_039935935.1 Ginsengibacter sp.
TAGGTGATGATGAACATGGGTGGGCACAAAATTCGGTGTTTAATTTTGAAGGCGGTTGCTATGCCAAATTGATTGATTTGAATAAAGAAGACGAACCTGAAATTTACAGTGCGATACGTAAAGGGGCTCTCGTAGAAAATGTGACTTTCGTAAATGGCACGAATCAGATAGATTTTTCCAGCAGACAAATTACTGAAAATACAAGGGTAAGCTATCCTCTTGATTTTATTCCTAATGCCGCCCACCCTTCTGTGGGCGATGTGCCCAAAAATATATTCCTGCTTACAGCGGATGCGTATGGTATATTGCCCCCTGTAAGTAAAATCACAGCAACCCAGGCCATGTACCAGTTTCTAAGTGGCTACACAGCAAAAGTTGCGGGTACTGAACAAGGCATCGTTGAGCCAAAACCTGCTTTCAGCGCATGTTTTGGTTCCCCGTTTATTCCGTTACATCCTTTAAAATATGCTACAATGTTTGGACAAAAAATAGAAGAACATGGTGTAAATGTATGGATGATCAACACGGGATGGAGTGGCGGGCCGTACGGCATAGGCAAACGCATCAAATTATCTTATACCCGCGCTATGATCACAGCAGCCATGGAAGGCAAATTGACCGACATGGCTTATGAACCCACTGATGTATTTAAGATGAAGATTCCAAAGGAATGTCCTGGTGTACCTTCAGATATTTTGAATCCCCGCAATACCTGGAAAGATAAATCACAGTACGATGAGGCCGCACGAAAACTTGCTATGAAATTTATAGAAAATTTTAAGAAGTTTGAAAACCAGGCTGGGGAAGATATTATTGCAGCAGCACCTTTTATTGAAACAAAAACGATTTAGCAGTTCTAAAATCAAAACAGCCCATACAACTGAGCGTCTATTTGATTGATGATAATGCCCAGGTCTTCTTCATTTTCTGAAAATTTATTGGTATCAGCATTAACAATTAGTAACGGGCCTTCTTTATATTCCTCAATCCATTTATTGTAGAAATCATTCAATTTTTTTAAATAATCAAGCCGGATATTTTCTTCATATTCCCGTCCTCTTTTCTGAATTTGCGCGACAAGCGTAGGCACTGATGCGTTTAGATAGATCAAAAGATCAGGCGGCTTTACCATTGTTTTGAGTGTTTCAAAAAAATTATAATAATTGGTAAAATCCCTTTTCGTCATCAGGCCCATATCGTGCAGGTTGGGAGCAAAAATATTGGCATCTTCATAAATAGTTCTATCCTGTATGATGGTTTCAGTGCCTCTTTGGATCTCTAATAGCTGGTTGAGCCGGCTGTTTAAAAAATATATCTGTAGGTTAAAGCTCCATCTCGGCATGTCTTCATAAAAATCATAGAGATACGGATTGTGATCTATGTCTTCAAATTGTGGGATCCATTTATAATGCTTGCTCAACAACTCGGTCAGAGTAGTTTTACCAGCGCCAATATTTCCGGCAACTGCTATATGCTTGGGTTTTTTAGATTTTGACATTTCCTGAGTTCCAATTTTTATGTTCTACAAGTTAGCTTTTTTTCTTATTAGGTAACCCTATCCCCAAAAGGGGTAATAAAAAAACCTCCATCCTCTGAAGCACGCCCAAATGAACCCGTTTGAACAGAGGTAATAAAAAAGATTAAAAATAATTCAGTCCCATTGCGTTTCTTACTTCCTTCATGGTTATTTCGGCATTCGCAATCGACTTTTCAGCACCTACCTTCATTACTTTTTTCAAATATTTTTCGTCCTCTAAAATGTCATTTACTTTTTGCCTGATGGGTGCTATGAACTGCACCATATCTTCAGCAAGCTGCTTTTTCATGTCACCATACCGGATGGAGCAATTATTAAATTTTTGTTCGAAGTAGTCCAAAGTCTCCTCACTACTTACCAGTTTCATCAGCAAAAATAAGTTTTCAATAAAGTCTGGTTTCACGGAATTATTTTCTGTAGGACCGCCATCTGTCTTAGCTTTCATGATCTTCTTCCTGATGGCATCGTCTTCGTCTGAGAGATAAAGTGTAGCCATTTGATTTTCACTCTTGCTCATTTTTCCACCTCCATCCAGAGAAGGTACTTTTACCAGGTCATTATTAAAGTTGAATGCAAATGGCTCCGGGAAAACTTCTCCATACCGATGGTTAAACCGGTTTACATAATTTCTCGCAATCTCAAGATGTTGCTCCTGGTCTTTACCGACCGGTACATACTTTGCCCGGTGAATTAAAATATCCGCGGCCATCAATACAGGATAGGTTAATAAGCCTGCGTTAATGTTATCAGGATGTTGGCGAACTTTGTCTTTAAAAGTTGGAGTTTTCTCAAGCTCACCCTTATAAGCAAGCATGTTCAGATAAAGATATAATTCGGTTGTTTGATACAAGTGGCTCTGGCAATATAAAGCTACTTTTTCAGGATCAAGGCCACAGGCGATATTCTCGGCTAAAACCCTGTGCACATTTGCTTTTAGCCCTTTGGTATCAGGATGAGTAGTTAATGAATGCAGGTCGGCTACCATAAAATAACATTCATAATCTTCCTGCATTTTGACGTAATTACGGATGGCACCAAAGTAATTTCCCAGGTGCAAAAATCCGGTGGGCCGGATACCGCTCATAACGACTTCTTTCTTCTTTTGCATAAGTGGCGAAGATAAAATAAATCGTTTTTAGTCCCGGTGTTTCAAGGAATGTATCTTTTAAAATTAGCTTGCGGGCCCCAATGATGCATGTAGACAATGGCTGGTAATCTGCCATCGGAAAAAAAGAATGTAATTTTGCACGGTTTAAATTTATATAATGGAATTTAAGTTATCAGAAGAGCAATTGATGATCCGACAGGCAGCCCGTGATTTTGCCAATACAGAATGCTTGCCAGGCGTAATTGAACGTGACGAACTGCAAAAATTCCCTTATGATCAGGTAATGAAACTGGCCGATCTGGGATTTCTCGGAATGATGGTTCCGACAGAATATGGTGGTGCAGGGTTGGATGCCATCAGCTATGTTTTGGCAATGGAAGAGATAAGCAAAGTAGATGCGAGCACAAGTGTGTGTATGAGTGTGAACAATAGCCTGGTGTGCTATGGTATTGAGGCTTATGGTACGGAAGAACAAAAAAAGAAATACCTGTTACCATTAGCACAAGGTAAAAAAGATGGTGAATTATATATCGGTGCTTTTTTATTAAGCGAGCCTGAAGCAGGTAGTGACGCTTTGTCACAAAGAACAACTGCTGTGGAAGACGAAGATCATTATGTGATTAATGGAGTTAAAAACTGGATTACCAATGGCAACACGGCTTCGGTATATTTAGTGTTTGCACAAACTCACCCTGAAAAAAGAAGTCATGGTATTAACGTCTTTATTGTTGAAAAAAACTGGCCCGGTGTGAAGGTTGGTGCCAAAGAAAACAAGCTCGGTATTCGAGGAAGCGATACACATAGCGTATCATTTACTGACGTAAAAGTGCCAAAGGAAAACAGGATCGGTGAAGATGGCTTTGGATTTATTTTCGCGATGAAGACTTTGTCAGGCGGCAGAATTGGCATAGCATCCCAGGCGCTGGGACTTGCATCCGGTGCAATGGAAAGATCAATAGCCTATTCAAAAGAAAGAAAAGCTTTCGGTACCGAAATAAAAAATCACCAGATCATTCAGTTCAAATTAGCCGATATGGCTACAAGAATTGACGCTGCGAGGTTACTGTGTTTACGGGCAGCATGGCAAAAAGATACTGGCATCGATTATACCGAAAGCGCAGCCATGGCAAAAGTATTTGCAAGCGAAACGGCCATGTGGACCACTACTGAAGCTGTGCAGATTCATGGTGGATATGGCTATGTAAAAGAGTACCATGTAGAACGCATGATGCGCGATGCTAAGATCACACAGATATATGAAGGTACCAGCGAAATGCAGAGGATTATCATTGGGCGCGAAGTGCTGAGGGGGTGAGTTGTGAGTTGTGAGTTAGTTGTCGGTACCGCGGGTCAGGCCGCGAGTCGGTAATATGATAAAAAATGTTCAATATTCAATGTTCAATTATTTAAATGGAAGTGCACTTAGAATTTTACAAGCAACTCATCGCAGAGCTGAAGCAAAAAAATGTAACGCTGGTTGCAGTCTCTAAAACAAAACCTGTTGAGGCAATACTTGAACTATACGACTTAGGCCAAAGAGATTTTGGTGAAAATTATGTTCAGGAGTTAGTAGAAAAGCAGGGGAAACTTCCCAAAGACATACGCTGGCATTTTATAGGTCACCTTCAATCAAACAAGATAAAATTAATTGCGCCTTTTATATCACTCATTCACAGCGTGGACAGCGAAAAATTATTAAAGGAAATCAATAAGCAAGCGATAAAAAATGACAAAGTTATTGATTGCCTTTTACAGGTGTATATTGCAAAAGAGGAAACCAAATTTGGACTGGACGCAGAAGAACTGGATTCAATAATAGAAACTGTAAATCAAACCGACGCAAAAGATAAAATGCTTTTTAAAAACGTTTGTGTAAAAGGGCTTATGGGGATGGCTTC
>JBDTJI010000222.1:0-11403 GCA_039935935.1 Ginsengibacter sp.
AAAAAAGCTTGGTTTGGCAAATAGTAATCAAACAGCTTTTTACATTGCTATATTCGACGGAGCGCGTATTGTAAGGCCTGGTATGAATGCTGGTGATGATGACGTATTGCGGACCGTTTATCTTAAGGAAGTCCTAAATGATTATGAAGCTGAATGGAGAGAAGGAGATAGAGTCGTTAAACATAGATTTGGTTGTTCCGGTATTGATGGAGTAACACTCGGCCCTTCGATTGGTGACAAAAAGAATCCTAAAAAGTACTTATATGTGGCTTACGGAATTTATGGAGATACAACCAGGAATGATAATAACAACCAGGTAATATTAAAATACGATATATCCAACTGGAGTAAACTTGGCCGGAAACTTTCCCAGGGTAATCCTCACCATTCAGGGCCTGAAAAACCATTAGCAAAGTATTTTCTCAAAACAGGAAATACCCGTTATGGCATTCAAAATTTGGCTTATGATAATCATACCGGAAACTTCTTCGCCGCTGTATATAGCGGGACTAAGTCACAATTTCCTAATTATAGTTTGTTTGTAATTGACGGACATAAAAAAACAGTTTTAGCTAAAATTATCTCAGATAATAAAAATATAAAAGTGCAGGCTTTGTCATTGCTACAAGCTGGCTTAAAAGATGCTAAAACAGGAATCAGGGGATGGTATTTTAAATGGGGATCCACAGGTTTGTTTGCATTAGGCAATGGTTTGTTCTACATTTCGCATAACAAAGAAACAAAGGATGGCCAGCAGGAAACCACCATTTACAAATATAAATGGATTGGCAATGATAAGGAAGCGTTTGTTTTAGAAGAATAGAAACGGACCAATTGGCAAAGGGCAATGAGCAATGGGCAAGCCATCGGTATCGAAGGTCAGACGGCGGTTGTTGAAGCAAAAAGCAAAAAGCAAAAGACAAAAAGCAAAAGCCAAGAAATAAAAGACAAGAAACAAGAAACAAGAAACAAAAAGCAACAGGCTAAATCCTATTTCGTAATTTTTAATTCTTAATTGACTAATGAAGGAAGCATACCTCATCATAGATATTGGCACCGGAAATGTACGTGTTGCAGTAGCTAATGTAAAAGGGGAAGTCATCAACGTAGAGCGCGATAATGTTCATTATAGGAAAGATGAGCTCTATGCAAATGCGCTAAGTTTTAACCCCGATGAATTATGGGAGCAAATAATTGTTTTAACCAAAAAAGTATTGCATAACCATCCTGATTTGGATATCAAAGCCATCACTGCTTCCAGCCAGAGAGAGGGTGTTGTTCTACTAGGGCCTGAAGGTGAGTCCCTGATAGGCTTACCCAATCACGATCACAGGGGACGTGAATGGGAGAACACCATCTCATATTCGGACAAGGCACACGCTTATCAACTGGCCGGCATATATCCCTCCTCACTTTTTTCTGCGATGAAACTCATAGGAGTGAAAAATAAGCATCCTGAATTATTTGAAAAGATAACCACCTTAATAAGCATTAGTGATTGGGCGCAATATAAATTGACAGGCATCACAGGTTATGAACATTCACAGGCATCGGAGACGCTGCTCTATGATGTTGAGAAAAAATCGTGGTCAAAGGAATTATGCTCCATCTTTGGCATTAGCGAAAACATACTGCCCGAGCTTCGTCTTTCAGGAACTGTATTAGGTAAGATTCTACCTGAATACGCCGATAGTCTTGATATTTCTTCGGAAGTAGTTGTGATAGTAGGCGGAGCTGATACCCAACTTGCTATCAAAAGTACACAGCCATCCGTAGATGACATAGTAATCGTATCCGGTACCACCACACCTGTTGTTAAAATTATTAATGAATATACGGTGGATCAACACCAACGTACATGGACCAACCGGCATGTAGAACGTGATACATTTATCCTGGAAACTAATGCCGGTGTTACAGGACTCAATTATCAGCGTTTAAAAGAAGTATTTTATCCTAATGAAGGATATGAAGTAATTGAGAAAGAATTGAGTGAGTTGACCGGTAAGTCTCAGTGTGTAGCCTCATTAGGTTCTTTAATAGCAGATGAAAAATCTCCTCTTACAAAAGGCGGATTTATTTTTGATGCACCGGTTTCCGACCAGTTAACACGCGCCTGTTTTGTGTGGGCTGCACTATTAGACATTGCCTGTTGTATTAAAGAAAATTTTGAGAGCCTGTGTGATGTTACACCTTATCATCGGGAATATGTATGGGCTTGTGGCGGAGGATTGCAAAGTAGTATTTTACGACAGTTTATTGCCAGCCTCATTAATAAAAAAATACAGCTTCGCGATGGATACAGACAGGCTTCTGTGTCTGGCGGTGCACTCATTTGCAATGAGTTGCTGGGAAAGAATGAGCATGTGGATACCGCTATTACGATCACCTTTCCCAAAGACCAGGAATATTATGATTCTCTTTATAAAGAATGGAAGAAAGTGCGGTCTGGATTCAAGCAAATATTTTAAGGTATGAAAGCTCCTTATTTTTTAGGAATAGATATTGGCACACAAGGTGCGCGGGTAGTGTTAATAGATGTGGAAGGAAATATTGCCGGTAGCAGCGATGAAACCTTTCCTCTCAATAATCAATCGAGAGAAGAACAATCGCCGGAAGGCTGGTGGGAGGCTTGTTTGCGTTCTTTAAAAGTATTATTTGCAGAAGCCAAATCAACCATTGATCTGGAAAATATTATAGCTGTATCTGTTACTTCCACATCAGGAACAGTCATTCCGCTTGATGAAGATCACCGTCCTTTACACAATGCTATCATGTATAGCGACAACCGTTCTGCAGGTGCGGGCATACTTTGCCAGGAAATGACTTTACGTTATCATCCCGATAGATACACAGGTTTCAACGCTTCCAGTGGCTTATCTAAAATGCTATGGTTTGCACAAACCTATCCGGGTAAAATAAAGAAGATTGCAAAATGGATTCATGCTACAGATTATATCATTGGCAGACTGAGTGGACGTTGGGGAATTACAGATTATACCAATGCCTTAAAATCCGGTTACGATCTACGTAATGAAGAGTGGCCAGCTTATCTGATCGAACACCTCTCATTAAAAAAAGAATGGCTGCCGGAAGTAGTACCTTCAGGTACGCCTATCGGAACTATTTTATTTTCATTGGCTGAGGAGTTTGGTTTGTCAAAAACCATGCAGATAGTAGCCGGAATGACCGACGGATGTGCATCTCAGGTGGCTTCAGGTGCGGTAAACCCAGGGGAATGGAATACCACGATAGGGACTACGCTGGTAGTAAAAGGAATAACGACCAAAGAGATCAAAGATCCCAAAGGCCGCTTGTACAACCATCGCCATCCCGAAGGTTTCTGGATGCCGGGCGGAGCGAGCAATACCGGCGCAGACTGGGTAACCAAAGAGTTCAGTGATCATTTGCCGGAGATGGAGAGTAAATCCTTAGAACTTATACCTACCGGATTGATGGCCTATCCTCTTCAGCAGGAAGGAGAACGGTTTCCTTTTATCGCGCCGCAGGCGCGGGGATTTTTACCGGAAGGATTATCGCCTGCACAGGCTTTTGCCGCTAATATGGAAGGCGTGGCTTATATAGAGCGGTATGCTTTTGAGATGATAGAAAATTTGTCAGGTGAAAAAGTAAAGGCTGTTTTCACGGCGGGTGGTGGAAGTAAAAACAATACATGGCTCACCATAAGAAGCAATGTATTGAACCTGCCGATTTATAAAATGAAATATGTAACTGGTGCAGTCGGCGCTGCTATCTTGGCTGCTTCAAAGACTTATTTTAAATCAATCATTGAGGCTGCCAGTGCATTAACTTGCATTGAAAAGGAAGTACAGCCTACAAAAGATCTGGCAGCAAAATATGAGGAAGGCTACAAAAAATTTTTAAGAATATTAAAGGAAAAAGAATTTATATAAAAATAAGGCGACTGCAAAAAGGTGTTAAACCAGCAAGGTTTTTTTGAAAGACATTCAAGTTATGAAGTCTCTAAAGACCTTCTTGGTTTTCTTCCACAAGGCGCATGCTGCTTTCTTGCGCTCCAGAGCAGGATGAATTTTAAATGCAAAAAAAACGAACACGATGTTGAATGTTTATTTACTCCGGCACGGAGAAACACAATATAATGCAGACGGCAACCGCTATTGCGGAAGAACAGATATTCCTTTAACGAATAAAGGAGTATCCCAGGCAGAGTTGGTGCACGAACAATTAAGGCGTATTGACTTCGACGCGGTTTATTCTTCGCCTTTACAAAGAGCTTTGCATACGGCACAGATAGCAAGTGGAAAAGATGAGGTTATTACAGATGAACGATTAACTGAGTTTAGCTTTGGAAAGTGGGAAGGAAAAACTAAAGAAGAATTTATTCCCGAAGATCCTGTATTGTGGGATAGATGGTGTAATGATCCCGGAACTACGAACGCCGGCGTCACCGGGGAGACGGCCAATGAAGTAGTGGCGCGCGTCAATAATTTTTATGAATTTGTTTTAAAACAATTTCCATCAGGAAATATACTTGTGGTAGGGCATAATGGAATCAACAGGTTTTATTTGGCATTCAAATTAAGCATGCAATTAAAATATTACCGCAGGCTGGTACAACAAAACTCTTCTATAACTATGTTTAGTCTTGATCCGGTAAATGGTGAGATGAGTTTGCAATTGTTGAATAATAAATTGTGATGGCATAAGGTTTACTAATCTTGACTACCTTGATTATCATTAAAAAAATTGTATGGATACACTAAGAAGAAATCTGCCGCTTGTGCACCCGGGAGAAATTCTCCAATCTGAATTGATAGAATCCAATAAACAGGCCGTTACAGAAGTAGCAACTATGCTAAAAGTATCCCGGCGGTCTTTATCTAATATCATCAATCAAAAGCTGGTGTAAGCCCGGAAATGCATTCATCGCTACAGTATTTGGTGGCACTCCTGATCTTTGGCTAAGGTTACAAGCGAAGTATGATCTTGAGAAAGCGGCTAAGAAAATCATCGGATTAAACCTGATGCGTTATCGCGCAAACGCTTAATGGGTAATGCAGACCCACTTTATTATGGATGTTCTGAACCTATAATGAAATCAACAATTAATACGGTATCGGTCAACAAACAATAACCGCAAGTCTCCGCAAATCTCTTTTTGATAGGGGCTTTTTAACCGGGGCTTTCGGCTATTGTTCTTAGTGTTGTGTGCCTGGCTATTTGTCAAACTAAGTCTGTCTTTTCTTAATTTCCATATAATTTAAAGCTCCAACAAGCGTCAAAACAGAACCACTAATTAATGATACAATTATAAAATTTAAAAAATATGGAATGCTGTCTTTGGCAATTCCGTTTGTAAGAAAGAAAATAAACGCGGTCATAAAAACCATTACTAAAGTCGCTGTTATAATATTTGTTCTTTGTTTTGCCGCTTTGAAGAATACAAACAGTAAAACTATTGTCGGCAATAAATGTGTATAATGTTTTCGGTCATAATATTTCCTGACTTTTCTGAACCGAACGCTTTGCTAATTAGCGAAGAAGTCCTCCGTAAAATATCAAAATAAGTATTTGTATAACAGGAACAAAAGATGAAATCATAAAAATTGCCGTCAATAAGGCACCATCGAAACAATAACCGATAGACCCAATTTTTTACAGAGAGAATAATTTTGAGGGTCTACGGCATCAGCAAGGTTAAGGTGGCATGCAGACATACGTTCCAATCCTTTTTTTTGGTTGATAAACTTGTTGAGATGAAAGTCACCACCAATTATATATGCATCGGGTGCAAATTTTTAGTTTTTGTTTTTGTCGATCATCACTTCATTTATCTCTCTTTTTTGAGAATATGAATTATTACTAAAAGATAGGAGAAACAATGAAAGGATTAAAAAATAATTTTTACTTCTTAGATAATTCCTGATCATAATTTAGATCGTGTATTAAGTGAACCAGCATTTTTTCGTATGCTGTTAGTAATTAAAAGTCAGTTAGGGTAGAATTTTTTTTGAGTCTGTCCCAATGCTTGCGAATTTCAAAACGCATATATTGATTACTATAAAATTCAAATGTTATCAGAATTAAAAATGAGGTGCCAATTATCCCATGAGATTTAAGAAGGCAAGAGAAAATAATGTTCGTGTCAACAATTACTTTCTTCATTTAATGAAGCGATTACAATTCTTTTTCCACCTGGCAGTGCTTCATTATATGTCAGGTAATCAGGAAGCCTTTGACTCACTATAGTGTGCACTGATGCAGGGAAACGAAAGATTAATTATTTTGACGCTTTCTCTATTAACATAACGTTTTTCCTTTAGTAGTAAAATTAGTTGAATTATGCGCCTTGGCCGAATTAAGTGCCGCCAAAATAATGCGTGCAACGTTGAGGCCATGAAGAAGGATTATTGAGAGCCTTAATCGTCCCTCAATAAAACTGCCTAACATTCTACAATATAAATTACTATCAAAAAAAACGAGAAAAAAACAGCAAAGCATCTTTTACATGTTCCTGCCAGTACGTCCATTCGTGTGCGCCGGGGTATTCTTTATATTCATGAGGGATATTGCTTTCCACCAGTTGTTGGTGAAGCAGCCTGTTGTGTTCAAGAAGAGGATCAGAAAGGCCGCAATCAAAACGGATTGCCGGAAAATGATTTTTGTATTTTAAAATAGTTGCCAATACATCTTCCTCTGTTTTGTCTTCCTGCGAATAATTTTCAGTGTCTTCTTCTACAAAAAGTTTCATTTGCTGCAAATGGGTTATAGACGAGTGGGTGGCCACCGCTGAGAAGGTAGTTGCATATTTTGCTCCTATTTTTAATGCGCCAAAACCACCCATGGATAAACCTCCAATAAATAATTTAGATTGAACGTTTACCGCAGGAATACATTTTTTTATCGCTTCCGGCACATCTTCAGCAATCCATTTTTCAAAATTAAATCCATTGTGAGGAAGGTATCCGGAACCGTCGCCCCATAAACCATCAGAAGGCATTGCAATTACCATCGGAGGAATTACTTTTTCCCTGATCATCTCTAAAGCGGTAAGATGAACACCACCATTCAGCGACCAGCACCAGGCGCTTCCGTACACACCATGAAGCAAAATGACCAATGGGCAACTGGTCATATCTTCAATTCCCGGAGGCACAAAAACGCAGATATCACCGCGTCCTTTAAGGTTCGGGCTTTTGACCGTGATGAATCTAAGAGAATCATTTTCAAACTTTGGGTTTGATATTTCTATTGTTCTGAATTCTTTCATTTTTATAATTGGATAGAATGAAGCGGGTAGATCGTGATGAATGAATGAATTTGATACGATGTTTTAATGGATCATCGCACAAGTTACATAAGAAATCACACTCCAATTTTGTAAGGATGCATCCGATGGGTATCGGATACATTAGGATGGGATGCCGCAGTCATGTGCCATAAGCACTACCTGCTTGTAGAAGAATATTTTTGCATTGTTATTTGCCCCGTAGTGGCTACCCTTTGAGAGTTGCGTACCTACGGCACGCAGGGAAGATTTTTCGAATTGAATTTCTACAAACTGATAGCCCCTATGAGGCAAATTAAATACGGTATCCGATAGCTCTCGATGGCTATTGGGACGGATTGAAATACACCCTTGTGTGTAAAAGATTACCTTATCAAAGCAATCATAAGCTTTTCGGAAAAGCCGATTCCTTTATTAATCGTAACGATTAATAAAGTATTTGCCACTTAAACGATATATGTTTAAAATTGGATTACTCCCTTTGCATTTTTTCCTTTTAGTAAATCGGTAAATGCCTTGTCAAGTTGAGATAAAGAATATTTTCTGGTGACTAACTCTTCCAATAAAAGTTCTTTATTTTCATAATGGTCAATGATAGCCGGAAAGTCAATTTGTGGCCTGCATTTACCATACAAAGGATTAAGGTAAATTTTATCCCATTCAAATAAATTCATGTCTATGGTGATGGGTTCCTCTATGCCGCTCACCTGTATGGCTGTTCCCGCATTCCTTACCATGGCCAGTGGTGACGCGCCTAATTCCGGGATGGCAGTACATTCAAAGGCATAGTCAGCCCCTCTGCCATGTAATATCTTTTTTACCCGCTGCGCAGCTTTCAATAAGTTAGTATCGTTTTTATCGGCGATAATGGTATGAGTGGCACCCATCTTCTTTGCCATTTCCAAACGGTTTTTCTTAATGTCAATGGCAATAATTTCTTTGGCCCCGGAAAGTCTGGCGGCTTGTATCACGTTTAAGCCAACGCCTCCTGCACCGATCACGACTACTGATGAATTAGCTTTCACCTTTGCTGCATTTACCACAGAGCCATAGCCGGTCATGACGCCACACCCGATAATAGCGGCCGCAGTGAAAGACATCTTTGCAGAATGATTTTTGACGACAGCGGCCTCTTTAACTAAAGTAAATTCAGATAAAGTTCCCAGGTTGAAGGAGCGATCAATATTTCTATGATGAAACAGACTACCCATATCATGGGCGTGGCCGCCATTATTTTTTCCGGTAACGGGAGAATTATTTTCACAAATATGTTGATTGCCCTCTTTGCATTGAAAACAATGGCCACAAGGTATGGCCCAGTTCAGTATCACTGAATCACCCTTCTTAAGAGCTTTTACATTTCTTCCTGTTTTAACAACAATTCCTGCTCCTTCGTGGCCAAGGATCATCTGCTTGCCCCACCTAAGAGAGTCATAGTCGGTGTGACAGATACCAGCCGCTTTTATTTGAACCAAAACTTCATCTGCTGCAGGTTCGTCCACTTCTATTTCTTCAATTGAAAAGTTTCCTTTCCCATCCGTTATTGCGGCTTTGCACCTGATCTTTTCCGGATCCATGTAGTGAGTGGTGAGTTGTGAGTGGTGAGTTGTGAGTAGTAGAAATCAGTTATTTATAAGATCGAGGGATTCATTTCTGAATCAGCAACTGTTCCTACCTCTTTACTCAATAGCCACGTTTTCAGATCTGCCTCCTGGTAAGTATTGGTTGGCTGGGTGATCTTCGCTCCATCAGCAATAAAAATGATGGTAAATATTTCACGCATGGTATCAGAATGATTGCCTGGTGCATTGTGGATGGTAAAACCATAATGCCAGGTAGCATCTCCCGCCTTCATGGTGTTAGCCCGGCTTATTTCAAACTGGTTATCGCGTACGTATTTATCAAATTCACTTTCTGACTCATCAGAAATTTCATAATTAAAAACACTTCCTTTTTTTTGTGATCCTGAAGCAAAGGTGAGCATGCCCATATTCACATCAATATCAACTAATGGCATCCACATGGTCACTGTATTATGCGTATCTATTGGCCAGTAATATTGATCCTGGTGCCATGGCGTAGGTCCACCGCCAGCTTCTTTGAATAGCGCCTGGTCATGATAGATGCGTACATTTTCTACTCCTAACAGATCTGCGGCAACTTTTGCGAGCCTTTTTGATAACACCATTTTTTTTACTCCTTCATCATGGCGCCACAGGTTCGTAATTTGTAAAAAGGCTTTACCATACGTATCCCGGTCTTGCATTTTTCTTTTTTCAGTATTATATTTCATTGCTGCGGCAGAGATCACTTTATGGTAAGCAGCTATCTCGTCAGGCGATAATAAACTGTGGGTAAGTGTATGCCCGTCTTTCCTGAACTGACGTATCTGATCTTCAGAAATTTTTTTTACATTATTAAGATCCGGCAGGGATGTAGTCATTGTGTTCATAGTTATTTTTTTGACGAAGTAACTGTAAATATCAGAGATACAAAAGGTTATTTTTGGTAAATTAGTAGAGTATTTTATCCTATCTTGTAATTATAACCACATTTTAAGTAGAATAAGCAATGTTAAAAGCATCTTTAGAAGTTGTTACATCCCCACAAAGCACTTCATTCTTAATACAGCGGTTTGATAAAAAGGGTTTTGAAGCGCCATTTCATTATCATCCGGAGTATGAACTTACCTATATCACTGAAGGTGAAGGGAAGCGTTTTGTAGGAAATAATATGACTGGTTTTCAGGATAATGATATAGTTCTTATCGGCTCTAATCTGCCTCATTGCTGGAAACTGGCTTCCAAAAATTCAAAAGCAGGTTCAATCGTTATTCAGTTTAAAAGTCAATTTTTGAAAAATGATTTTTTTAAGTTTCCGGAAATGGGGAACATTCAGAAATTACTTTCAAAGTGTAGTGGTGGAATCGAGTTCAATGGCAAGAGTAAGGAAATGATCAAGGACGGCATGCTGAGCGCGTTAAATGAAAAGAATGATTTTAAAAAGCTGATGATCCTTTTGAATATTTTAAACAGACTTTCACTTACGAAAGATTTTAATTTGCTGAATAAGAAAAGCTTTGTCGCAGAACAATCTGTGTACAATCGCGAACGGGTTAATAAGGTTTTTGCTTACATTGTTGATCATTTTCGTAATGATGTCTCGTTGGATGAAGTAGCGGAAACCATAGGGATGACATCCAATGCCTTTTGCAAATACTTTAAAAAGGTCACCCGAAAAACATTTATGGAAACGGTAATAGACTACAGGATCAATTTTGCCACTCAGCAATTAATTGACACGGATAAATCTGTAACCGATATTTGTTTCGACTGTGGATTCAGAGACGTTTCGCATTTTTACAAAATGTTTTCCGCCAGGAAAGAGGTTAGCCCATCTGCTTACAGGAAGCAATTCTTTTCTGAAACAGGTGATAAATAAAAAACGTTCACGGGTTTCTCACTCCAGCTCAAGTACCTGTACTTCATTTCCAAATTGGGACAGCGCCTCCTGCAGGCGACGGGCGTGTGTATCAGTTATAAAAACCTGTCCATTGTTATGGTGGCATACATATTCCAAAAGATTTTTTATTCTTTTCTCGTCCAGTTTTTCAAAAACGTCATCCAATAACAAAACCGGTGCAAAGCCTTTTATATCTTTTAGTATTTCAAACTCTGCCAGCTTGCAGGCAAAAAGCAGGCTTTTCCTTTGACCTTGTGAAGCAATCGTTTTAAAAATATTTTCATTGAGCGAAAAGATAATCTCATCCTTGTGGATCCCCGTATTGGTTCTTTGATTCATCCTGTCCCTGTGGCGTGAAGCAATTAATAATTCTTCAAATGTATTTTCATTGAGCTGGCTGTTATATTCCGGCACTACTATTTCATTGTTGCCTGAGATGTGCTGATAAAATTGTTGTATAAGAGGAAAAAGTTTTTGTGTGAATTCCTTCCTGACGTGATGAATATATTTTGCAGGGTTTATTAACTGCATATCCAGGATCTCCAAAAGCGAAAGATCAAAAGTGTTCTTAGATGCTTCATTTTTTAAGAAGCTATTTCTTTGCGCCAGCACCTTATTATAGATTATGAGCTCTTGCAGGTATTGGGTATCTGCCTGGCTGATGAGCGTAT
>JBDTJI010000223.1:0-5936 GCA_039935935.1 Ginsengibacter sp.
AAGTATTGCCGCTATACTTTCGCATCCAGTACAATATGGCACAGTTGCTTCTAATACCATAAATCTTTCGCGCTTCTTCCTTGGTAAATCTGCCGGTTATTACCTCCTGAACAACCTTCCATTTAAATGATTCACTGTAGCGAATCGACTTTTTCTTACTCATTTTTAATCCTGATTTTAGTTGACTTATCCACATTGTGGAAGTCAACCTATTTCAGGACTATACAGACTGGAATTAAGAGAGCCACTCCCGATAGCTATCGGGATACTCGAATTTACACGAATTATTTTAACGGCAAACACATAATACTAATAGTTATTAGGCCGGATTTATATTTTATTTATAGAAGGAAATTAAACACATAAAACTCAAAAAGCATGAAATTAATAAAATCATTTTGGAAGCCTTTGTTGATTGTAATAGGTATTGTATTTCTTAATAACGTAAATGTATTTGCACAGGAACAAAAATATTATCCTGATCCTGATACGCTGGTTCAACAAAAGCTGGAACAATGGCAAGACCTGAAATTTGGTTTGCTGATGCACTGGGGTGCTTACAGCCAACGCAGCATTGTAGAAAGCTGGAGCATTTGTCCTGAAGATGTAGGCTGGGCAACAGGAGCAAGAGTGCAGCAAGGAGCAGAAGATTATTTTGAGTACCTGAAAAATTATGAAGATCTAAAAAAGACTTTTAACCCAACAAAGTTTAATCCTCAAGAGTGGGCGCAGGCTGCCAAAGAAGCGGGAATGAAATACATGATTTTTACAACCAAGCATCATGACGGTTTTTGCATGTTCGACACAAAATATACCGATTATAAAATCACGAATAAAGATTGTCCTTTTTCGTCTGACCCACGCAGCAATGTAACCAAAGAAATTTTTGATGCCTTTAAAAATGATAATTTTTGGATAGGCGCTTATTTCTCAAAGCCGGATTGGCACAGTAATTATTATTGGTGGAAACGTTTCCCCCCGCTGGATCGGAATGTAAATTATTCTATCGCAAAACATCCCGAACAATGGCAGAAATTTGTTGACTTTACACACAACCAGATCAATGAGTTGATGACCGGTTATGGGAAAATTGATATACTATGGCTCGATGGCGGCTGGGTAAGCAAAAAAACTAATAAAGAAATAAAAGAAGAATTTTTGCAAAATCAAAAAGATCAACTTTCAGAATTTAATTCGCAAAGCCAGGATATCAATATGCCTTTGCTGGCAAAGGAAGCAAGGAAAGAACAGCCCGGATTAATAGTAGTTGACAGAGCAGTGCAGGGCCCTCAGCAAAACTATCTTACCCCTGAACAGCACATCCCTGATACAGGCCTGCCTTATCCCTGGGAAACCTGCATGACGATGGGCAATAGCTGGAGCTATGTAAAAGGTGACACTTACAAGCCTGCCGATGAACTTATTAAAAAATTGGTTGACATTGTAAGTAAAGGAGGAAATTATTTATTAAACATCGGCCCTGGCCCGGATGGCGAATGGGACCCAATAGCCTACAGCAGGTTGAAAGAAATAGGTAGTTGGCTGAAGCAAAATGGGGAAGCCATTTATGGAACACGAATGTATAAGGTTTTTGGAGAAGGTGACAATGTCAGATATACCCAAACGAAAAATACCCAAACGAAATTTATATTTTTGATGCAATTCCCCGATAAAAATATAGTCTTAAAAGATATTGAATTAAACAAAAAAAGCCGGTTACAAATGATCGGTTCAAATAAGAAATTAAAGTGGAAACAAACAACAGATGGGGTTGAAATTTCAATGCCTGAAAATTTAAAAACTGTTTCTGAACATGTGTGGGTTATAAAAGTGGAAAACCTATAAAGTTTGCCGCAGGACATTGCAGTGTGATAAAACTATAGGGTTTTTAATTACATGGTAGTTTGATAATCCCCTCTTTCGGAATAGTCTTAGATACAAACGCGGTTTTACGTTCCTTATCCGGGCGGTCTGAGTATGCAATTGTTTGGATATGTTCAATCGGGAAGTAATAAAATCGGGTTTATAATGTTTGCTTTTTGAAAACTATTTATTACTTTTGCTTATGAATATTATTAATCGTAAAACGGTTGTTTACTATACTGAAAAGTATCCATTGGCAAAAAACCAGTTACTTACGTGGTATAATGAAATGCTTAAACACCAATTTGAAAATTTTAATGAGCTAAAAGTGGCTTATAGGAATGCAAGCATAATAAATAATCAAAGAGTTGTATTTAATATAAAAGGAAATGAATACAGGTTGGTAGTATCAATAAACTTCAGGCGAAAAGCCTGCTATACTATTTGGTTTGGAACACACAAGAAATATGATAAAATAGATATAGCCACTATATCCTATAAACTTAATTTATTAAATATTTAAGATGAACTTTAAAGTGATAAAAACAGAAAGGGAGCACAAGAAAGCTGTAAAGCGTGCAATAGATATATTTCATGTCGAATCCGGCACACCTGAAGATGACGAACTGGGTGTAATACTATTATTAATAAAAGATTATGAGGACAGAACTGTAAAAATGCCTGAAATAGATGTGCTGGAAGTAATCAAAGACAAAATGCTGGAGCAGGGCTTAAAAAACAAAGACCTCGAACCAGTTATTGGTAGCAAAGGGCACGTTTCATCTGTTCTTTCAGGAAGAAGGGAAATAACACTTAAAATGGCCCAAAGGCTAAAGGATTATTTTAATCTTCCAGCCGAAATATTTTTACATGCTTCATACAAACAGCAGTAGCATAAAAGTCAAACGTAATTGCACCTTAGTTTGCCTCAAATCATTAAACTTCATACTCGCAAAGAATATTAATTTTATTTCGAAGGTTATTTGAATTATTAATCGGTGAATTAACGCTTCCCGATAATGTAAAAAAAATGAAGTTTTTTTTAAAACCTGATTTCCGCTGATGCTGATGGTAGAAAATTTTTGGATTATGCCTTTGCTGCAAATGCACATCGCCTGTCTAAGGATAATAAGCATTTCAATGTATTGAAATCATTATCTTTTCCAGCCTCCCATGTTATTAATTAGCGCAGTTTAAAGAAATCTTTGTTACTTTATAATCATATTGCAACAGCTATTTCACGGCTGCATTAAAATTTTAATCTAAAACAATTGCGCCAAAAAATGTCAGATGATAACATCATAAAAGAAAATGATCATGAAAAGATTCGCATTTTTATTCATCGCTTTTATTATAACGTCTTCTTTAAACGCACAAGACCATTATCCTAATATTATTTATATTCTGGCCGATGATATGGGCTATGGCGATGTAAGTTGCTTAAATAAAGATTCAAAAATCAACACAAAAAATATTGATGCCCTCGCCGCAGAGGGAATGAAATTTACTGATGCACATAGCAACTCGGCGGTTTGCACACCTACAAGGTATGGAGTGCTCACAGGCCGCTATGCGTGGCGCACCTGGTTGCAAAGCGGTGTGCTGTGGAGTTATGATAGTATGCTGATTGATAAAAGCAGGATGACTGTTGCATCATTGCTTCAAAAAAATGGTTACCATACTGCTGCTATTGGCAAATGGCATTTAGGCCTGGGCTGGCAAAAAAATGATGAGGGCCAAATCGATCTTCTAAAAGGAATTACCGAAGGCCCCACAGATATTGGCTTCGATTATTTTTATGGCATTACTGCATCGCTGGATATTCCTCCTTATGTTTATATAGAAAATCACAAAGTAACTGCAACAGCAATTGATACCATACAGGCCACAACAGGTAAAGGTTTCTGGCGCAAAGGGCCTATCGGCAATGATTTTAAACACGAAGACGTATTACCAAACCTTACAAAACATGCCATTGATTATATCAAACAACAATCCGCCACCGGCAACCCGTTTTTTCTTTATATGGCTTTGCCTTCGCCACATACGCCCATCTTGCCTGCTAAAGAATATTTGGGGAAAACCGGGACAAATGCTTACGGTGATTTTGTGTTGATGACCGATGATATGATTGGAAAAATTTTACAATCATTAAAAGATGCGGGTGTAGAAAATAATACACTTATCATTTTTACCAGTGATAACGGCTGCTCGCCTATGGCCAATTTCGAGGAGCTAAAAAAAGCCGGGCATAATCCCAGTTATATTTTCAGGGGAGCGAAGGCTGATATTTTTGAAGGTGGACATCATATTCCTTTTATGGTAAAATGGCCGGGAAAAGTGAAGGCAGGTACGGTAAATACTGAAACGATCTGCCTTACAGATTTTATGGCCACCTGTGCGGATCTTTTAAATGAAAAGTTGCCTGATAATGCAGCGGAAGACAGTTATGATTTAATGCCATTGCTAACCGGTAACGGAAAGTTCCTGCGGACTAATACGATTCATCATTCTATAGATGGAAACTTTTCTATCAGGCAAGGACTGTGGAAACTGGAGTTCTGCTCCGGGTCGGGCGGATGGAGCTATCCCACGAAGAATGATTTAAAAACTTTACAACTGCCCGCCATTCAATTATATGACTTATATGATGACTGGGGCGAACAAAAAAATGTAGTATCCGCACATAAAAGAATGGCAACAACACTTACAAAAGAAATGAAGCAGATTGTAGAAGATGGCAGAAGCACTGGGGGAACAAGACAAAAGAATGATGTAGAAGTTGACTATTTGAAACGGAAATAGTCGGTAAGAAAGTAAAACAACCCTGTTGAAGTGGCTTGTGCTTAACCGGAAGATCATTCTCGTTTTATAAAAACAACATGAGGCCCAGATTACCCCGGTAGACAACAATCTGGATGCACAGGAAGATCACCTTGATCCTGACAAATATTTCAGCTTGAATCGCCAGTTTATTATAGGGTATTCTGCAATTGACAAAGTAGGTGTATGGTACGATAGTAAAATGAAATTACTGGTAAACCCTGTAGCCTGTAGCTCATGAAGATATAATCATCAGCAGGCTCCACGCACCCGGGTTTAAATATTGACTGGATAAATGACTTTTCAGTTGCAGGGTTCATACCATACCTAAAAGAGTTGTTATAAATTAAGATCCTCTTCAACAGGACGTTACAATAAAAAAATCAAATCTTACCTTTGCGTTTTTAGAAAAGGACGATGAATGAATCTTGATGTGTTGATGGATACTTATTCCAGTGATTTCCGCATTTTTTCAATTGCGGACAGGATTCTATTTTCTGACCCACAACATATTCATCTTTCGGGCTTACAGGGTAGCGCTTCACAATTTATTTTTTCTGCAGTATTTAAACATCCAGCTACTTCGTCACTCAACCATCTTATTATTCTCAGAGATGCAGAAGAAGCTGCCTATTTTCATAATACCATAGAAAATATCAGTGGTGCCCTGGATATATTTTATTTCCCATCCTCTTTTAAAACAAGAAAGAATTTTAATCTTCTAAATCCGAGCCATGTAATGCTGCGCACTGAAGCACTTACTAAAATCAGTGCCGGCGGCAATAAAAAAGTAGTAGTTACTTATCCTGAAGCTCTTTTTGAGAAAGTAGTGTTATCGAAAGCGCTAACAGAAAATATTATTTCATTTAAGAAAGGAGCCATAGTAAAGGTAGATGAGTTGATGTCACGTTTTGTAGATTATGGCTTTACAAGAAGTGATTTTGTATATGAGCCGGGACAGTTTGCTATGCGGGGAGGCATCATGGATATTTACTCTTATGGAAATGAAAAGCCCTATAGAATAGAATTGTTCGGAGATGAAATCGATAGTATTCGTCTCTTCGACCCCGAAACGCAATTGAGTGAACGTAAGCTCACTGAAGTAAATATCATACCCAATATTGAAACGCAATTTTCAAGCAGTGAGAAAGTATCTCTTCTAAACTTTTTACCTGAAAATACGGTGGTATGGTGTGAAGACTGGGAGTTTATAAAGGACAAAATTGATCAGGAGTTAGCAGATGTGGAAG
>JBDTJI010000224.1:0-14533 GCA_039935935.1 Ginsengibacter sp.
GTTGGTACAGCTTGTTCTGTCGGACCGCCTATTCCTGTAGGATTAGGAAGGTTTGGCAACATAGCAAGCACTGAGTATTTTCCTGCACTTGTGCGGTGAATGACTGCATTGGCACCTGCATCAACCATATAGAGATCTCCATCCGGGCCTTTTGTAAGATTATACGGGTGGCTATCGTTTGGAGTAACGATATGCATAGCGCGAATAGCCGTACCCACGTCTTCAAAAGCCAGTTTAGAACCATCTATGGCTTTATCACCCGGCTTAAAGGAAGCTACATTTGCCTTGTATAAATAATCAGCAGAAAGGATGTATAACCACCCTTTGTCTAAAAGGAGATGTGAAGGTCCTTCCCGTTCTCCTGATTCCGCATTAGGCATTGAGGAAAGGTTTATAATCGCATCGTACTTGGTACCGTTTGGCTTAACAATAAGAATTTTTCCGTCATTACTTCCGCTGCCGGTTTCTGCTACCCAGATATTACCCTTTCCGTCAATCTCCATACCCATAGGGCCCTGTAAGCCAGTCGCCACAGTGGTTACAGTAGCTTTAGGCGGATACACATCGCCTTTATGGCATCCCACAAAAGAGAAAAGTAACGCAATACATAATAATTGAAAAATGCCTGATTTCAGCCAGGCGTGCTGTTGTAATGAACATTTCATGTGCTTAAAATTTTTTAAAAAAAGTTAAAATAAATATCAGATATACTGTCTGTACCTTGAAGAGGTTCAGATTCGTATAAGTGGGTACAAAATCGGATGGCAAAGTTAAATATATATGATATATAATTTTCAAAAAAGCTTAACTTTTTTTTAGAAAGTACCATTCCCTGGGTGTCATATAATCCTATAGATCTAAATACGAATACTAATTTCGTTTCATATTATTTCCATATAAGAAAATCATGAAGGGCTTATTTTAATAACTTTACCGAAAAAATTAAGATGAGTGAGACGGTGAAAAAGGTAGTAGTTGCAGGTGGAGGTTTTGCGGGCGTCAATTTTGTAAAACGCCTATGGAAAGACAATCGTTTCCAAATAACCATGGTAGATCATGATAATTATCATTTCTTTCCACCGTTGTTATACCAGGTAGCTACGGCATTTATTGAGCCGTCTAATATCAGTTATCCTTTCAGAAGAATGTTTGCAGGGCAGGCCAATATGCACTATCATCTTGGTAATCTTATCAGGGTTAATCCTGAAACACATACAATAGAGACTGACACAGGCGTTCTTAACTATGATATACTTGTAATAGCTATTGGCACAGAAACGAATTACTTCGGAATGGAGAATGTAAAACAACATTCTCTGCCAATGAAATCAATTGATGACGCTATCAACCTGCGAAATCATTTACTATTGAACATGGAAAAAGCAGTAATCACTGATGATGTGTCAGAAAAAGAAAAGTTGCTGAACATTGTAATAGCAGGTGGTGGTCCTTCCGGCGTTGAGATAGCCGGAATGCTGGCAGAAATGGGGCAAACAATAACAGCCCGGGAGTATCCAGAAATAAAAGGCGTGCATTCCCGAATTCATTTAATAGATGCTGCTCCCCATTTGTTAGGACCGATGAGCAAAAAGGCGCAGGCTGCCGCATTAAAAGTATTGAGTAAGTTGGGAGTAAGGATAAAACTGAATATAGCTGTTGAGGATTATAAAGATGGAAACGTTATTATGTCTGATGGAGAATTCATACCCACTAATTCTCTGATATGGACTTCAGGTGTTACAGGCCGTGAAGTAACGGGATTACCTGCTGAAATGATTGGTCGCGGCAGAAGAATCCTTGTTGATGAATTTAATAAGGCTAAAGATGTTTCTAACATCTATGCGATAGGAGATATTTGTTTACAAACTACTGATAAAAATTATCCCAACGGACATCCACAACTGGCGCAGGTAGCTATTCAGCAGGGAACATTATTGGCTAAAAATCTTAAAAAAATGGCGGATGGAAAGCCTATGAAAGGTTTCAGCTATAATGATAAAGGAAGTATGGCAATCATCTCCAAATATGAAGCGGTAGCGGACTTACCAAAGGTTTCATTCACCGGATTCTTTGCCTGGCTTATCTGGCTTTTTGTTCATATCATACCTCTTGTAGGATTTAGAAATAAAGTAAAATTAGCATTCAGTTGGTTCTGGTCATTCATTTCCAATAATCCGTCGTTGAGATTAATCATTCGTCCTAAAAAACAGTCAGATTGTAATTAACGAGTTGATCTGTTCTTTAGTGTCTTTATTTTCGAACATTCTTTTTTTATTGGGATGCACCCAATAGTTATAAATCTTTTAAAGAAGCACAGGAAAGAATTTTGTAATATCACTCACTATATAAAAGAATTTAATGATTTTTAAAATCAGTACCGTTGTTCACGACAGTGCTAATTGCGGTGTATGTCCCACGCGAAAAGTATCCACAATCGACCTGGGCGTTAGAATGGTTAATTTATTTTCTTTTGGCAGATCCTGTCCTTTGTCATAACCAAACGGCGACCACAAAAAGATTTGTTTATCAAAGGCTAAATAGGTATCACTGTAATTAACCATCAAGGAACCAGGGGTTGGTGTCCTTATGATATTGTCATAAGGGTCAATGCGATTTTGTAATATATAATATTTGTTGGGATTCAAATCAGTTGAAGATTCAAACATCTTTTAAAAGCACACAATAAAATTAAGTAAGTTATGTCATCTTAAACAATCAAGCCCCTTCCTGTTTATTAGGGACTAAGAGTAAAACAGTATAGAAGCCAGGCTGAAAGTATTGATCAGATAAGGCGTAAAAATAAAACTGAATACCTTTGTAAAGATTATAAAGACGGAAGGTGTGTTTTTTAATGATACACAGAATTAACTTATAAAAGGTTTAGTAAAATTTTAAAAATATGAAAGCAGTAGTAATTAATCAATTTGGGCCTCCCGAAGAATTGATAATGACGGAGATAGATCAGCCTGAAATAAATGAAGAGCAGGTTTTGATTAGAGTGATGGCAGTGGGAATTAATCCTGTCGATACTAAAGTGCGCGCCGGTACCAGTGGCATGTCTAAACAAATAAAATTACCGGCCATTTTAGGCTGGGATATGAGTGGCATTATAGAAAGAGTGGGTAAAAAAGTAACTGATTTTAAAACAGGTGATGCAGTAATGGGGTGTATTGGTTTTCCGGGCCTGGGCAAGGCCTATGCAGAATTCGCGATAGCTGACCCAAAGGTATTAGCCAGAAAGCCACATAATATATCTTTTGATGAAGCCGCAGCAGTTCCGATAGCCGGACTGACAGCCTACCAGGTTATTAACGAGTATTTAAAAGTTACCGCCGGACAGAATATATTAATCCAGGCAGCGGCTGGTGGAGTAGGGCACCTGGCAGTACAGTTTGCTAAATTAAATGAGGCATTCGTAAGTGGCACGGCTTCGGATAAAAACGAAAAGTTTTTGAAATCTCTGGGGCTCGATCAATTTATTGATTACAAAAAAGAACAATTCGAAACAAAGGTGAGTAACCTTGATGCGGTGTTGGATGCGATGGGTGGCGATGTTTTGTATCGCTCTATCGCCTGTGTCAAATACGGCGGAGTTGTGGTGTGCCTGCCATCTTCTACCAAAGATGACCCAAAAGCTATACAGATAGCAGAGGAACATGGAGTAAAATTATTATGGCCTATGATGCGCACTGATGGTGAGCAGATGAAGCTCATTTCCGGATTATTGGAACAAAAAAAATTACGTGTTTTTGTAGAGAGAATCTTCACGTTAGAGCAGGTAGCGTGGGCCCATAAAGCAGTGGAAACACATAGCACCAAAGGAAAGGTTGTGGTGAGGGTTCAGGTTTGAGTGGATCTCTGATTGCCGATCAAAAATTACAAACCATATAGAAACTGAGAATGAATATAATCTACTACATCCGATAGGTTTTGCGTTTCTTCAAAAACCTTTAACTGCCTGTCTGCGCCAGTGCCTTCTTCAAGAATTTTATGGACATGTCCAATGGAATTCCGGATACCTAAAGGCCCGGCTACATCGTCAATAAAATCGAGTAATTCGTATATCAACACCCTGGTAATCACTTCCGCTTCTTTGCCAAAATCAACCATGCTTCCATCAATGCCATAGCGGCTTGCACGCCATTTATTCTCGTTAATGAGAGCACGTGGATAGATAATAAAGTTGAGATTTTGCTTTCTCAGCTTATACAGTTTTGCGCAGATCCCCTGGAAAAGGGCTGCCATCGTAATCGTTTCATGAACGGTAAGCGGCACATCGCAGATTCGAAATTCTACCGTGTCGAAAAAAGGATGAACTCTTAAGTCCCACCATATTTTTTTTGCGTTATCAATACAATTGGTTTTTACTAACAGCTTTACATAGTTATCATAGCTTTCTATACTCTCAAAAAAATCCGGGATGCCGGTACGGGGAAATTTGTCAAACACTTTACTTCTATAAGATTTATACCCGGTATATCTTCCTTCCCAAAATGGTGAGTTAGTACTTAATGCATAAATATGTGGTAAAAAGTATCTTGCTGAATTGGCTATATGTATGGCCATCTCGCGGCTTTCCATTCCCACGTGTACGTGAAGACCAAAAATCAAATTGCTCCTCGCCGCCTCCTGGAGTTCCTTGATGATGTCATTATATCGCGAATGGTTAGTGATCAATTGCCGTTCCCAATGACTGAATGGATGAGTTCCTGAGGCGCCTAACCAAAGTCCTAAATCGCCTGCTATATTGCTTATTGTTTTTCGTAAGGTAGCTACATCTACAAATGCTTCGTCAATATTCTGGCAAATATCAGTACCTACTTCCACCACAGCCTGGTGCATTTCTGCCTTTACTTTATCTTTAATAATTTTTTCTCCTTCTTGTACTATTTTTTGTTCATGGCTCTTTAATTCCCTTGTTTCAGGATCAAGCACCATATATTCTTCTTCTATGCCTATTGTAAAATGTTTATAAGAGATAGACGCCATAGTAGTATATTGGGTTATTAGTTTATTGGGTTTGCTTGATCATTGATGCATTATTCTATTTTTACTCCTTTAGGGGATAGGGGTTTCTCTTTTACACTTTTCGTTATAAATTCTCCCCACGTAACGTTGGTTTTTCCGTCTTGTTGCGATTGCGCTTTCTCTATCGCAAAATTAGCCGCAGCTTCTACGATCCAATCAAAATTTTCCTGTCCTACACTCGCCAGGTCGGCGTCGGGAGCAGGGTTACAAAAATCAATAGCATAAGGGATGCCATCTCGCAACGCCAGTTCTACTGTATTAAAATCGTAACCCAGATAATTACAAATTCGTAAAACAATTCCAGTCATTAATTCAATCCTTTTTTCATCAGGTTTAAAATCTGCCACATATCTCAGATGATGAGGATTACGTGGTTCATAAGGCATAATGCGCACATTTTTTCCTCCTATACAATAGCAACGATAATACTCATCAAATACTATTTCTTCCTGCAGCATCATCACTAATTCTCCCGTCTCACCATGTTTTGTAAAAAAATCATCTATACCCGTTACTCTGTAAACATTTTTCCATCCGCCGCCCACATGAGGTTTCATATATGCAGGAAACCCAATGTAGTTAAAAATGTTTTCCCAATCCATCGGGTAAGCAAGATTGGAAAATGTTTGATCGCTTGTATCCGCAGGCAGTGAACTTGATGGAATGATCACTGTTTTGGGTACTGGTACATCAATATGAGTAGCAAGACAATTATTAAAAAATTTCTCATCAGCGCTCCACCAGAATGGATTGTTGATGACCACAGTTCCGCAAAGTGCAGCATTTTTTAAATAAGCGCGATAAAAGGGCACATCTTGTGAAATGCGGTCTATGATTACGGCGTAGCCGCTATTCTCTCCCTGCAATATTTTATCAATGAGTACAGGCTCCGCGATAATTCCTTCTATATTCTTTTCATTAATCCTTTGGATGAATGCCTCAGGAAAGCTTCTTTCTTTTCCAAATAAAATTCCAATTTTTTTCATCTGAATTTTTTTATCGTTTTTAATTTGTCAGATGCCACCTGGCCGAAAGCGGGGCAGCGTGCAAGAGAACACCCTATTATTTGATGTTTGCATGTTAAGACTACCATCCTAATCATAGTGGTATCTTCTTTGGAAGAGTGAGAACCATTAATTGTTTTTGAAAGTATTCTCTAATTGTCAAAATAACAAATTTAATTTTTAGAAGATACCGGCAAATCGCTTGCCGCTTATTACAAATTGGTATTATTCATGTAGAGTATTAACTGGCAAACAATTAATGCTTTGAATATATTGCTATAAAGATCAAAATATTTATCAAAAATAAAATCGAAAAACATGAAAATGAAATATGCAGTGATATCATTAACCATGTTTACGAGTTTTATACTCACTAGTTGTGGTAGCTCAAGGCTGAATATTATCACAAATAAGTCTGCGAATACAAATATCACTATTATAAATGTTCCATTTCAGGATACTCATTGGAAACTTATTGACTTGGTGGGAAAGCCGGTTAACACTTCTAAAAATCATAAAGAAATGTATATTGTATTCGGAAGTGAAAATAATCGGGCAGAAGGTAGTGGCGGCTGTAATGCTTTCGTAACATCCTACCAGTTAACGAGCGACTCTTCTGTTTTTTTAGGTGAATTGGCAAGCACTAAAATGTATTGTGCGGGTATTGAAATTGAAAACGCATTTTTTATGGTTCTTTCAAAAACAGATCATTTTCAAATACATGATGACACGCTTATTCTAAGCAAAGGCCGCGAATTAAACCTGGCAAAATTTGTAGGTGAAAAATAAAGACCCCGAGGTACTGAAATTTTTTCTTCGATTTGAAAGCGGAAAAGCCCACAATATCTCTATACTATGTCTTCGATCTAAGGCGTGTCCATAAGATAGAACTGATAGTCATACTGAATGATCGCTCATCATTTTCTGTTTATTCAAACGATCGCTCTCAATTACTCCATCTTTTAGACGAATGATGCGGTGGGCGAATTCGGCGATGTCTTCTTCATGGGTTACTAAGATAACTGTGTTACCGTCGGTTTGGATTTTGCCAAAGATGGTCATTATTTCTACAGAAGTTTTTGAGTCAAGGTTTCCGGTAGGCTCATCTGCAAGAATAATGGAAGGGCTATTGACCAGAGCTCTTGCGATAGCTACCCTTTGGTTTTGGCCGCCTGACAACTCATTGGGCTTGTGGTGGCTTCTATCTGCGAGGCCGACTCTGTCAAGCATTTCAAGAGATAGCTCGGTTCTTATCTTTTTTGAAGAACCATTATAGACCAGGGGTAAGGCTACATTTTCAGCAGCAGTCAGGCGTGGAAGCAAATTAAATTGTTGAAATACAAAACCAATTTCTTTGTTTCTCACTTCAGCAAGATCATCGTCCTGCATTTTACTTACATCTTCTCCGTTCAAAATATATTTGCCGCCGGTAGGAGAATCAAGACAACCGAGAAGGTTCATTAATGTAGATTTGCCGCTGCCGCTTGGCCCCATCAACGCAACATATTCATTTTTATGGATGTCAATTGATATTCCCTTTAATACTTTTAATTCCTGCTTGCCCAGGTAATAGCTTTTTTGAATATTGTCTAATTGTATGATAGAAGCCATTCTTTTATTTTAGATATTCTAAACCATCAATTCGTCAGTTGTGATTTATGAACCCGACACTCTCTCCTGATTACTTCCCGATAATTATCGGGAGGTATACCACTCACTTCTTAATCACCTTGGGCACTTTAAAAAATTGGCCGTCATGTAAGGGTGCATTTTTGAAAACATCTTCTCTTTGCATTTCTCCTGCCACCTTATCCTTTCTGAAAACATTTACATTATCGCTCATGTGCAATAAAGGTTCAACGCCTACAGTGTCGAGTTCGTTCAGTTTATCTATAAAACCGATCATCTGTTCCAGTTCTTGTCTTATTTCATGTTTCTCGCTTTCCTTAAATTCAAGCCTCGAAAGATGGGCCAGTTTGTCAATCAGTGCATCATTTACATCCATCCGGCAAATATAATTGGTTTATCGTTTGGCTGTATGTCATTAGGCAAGCTCATTGTTCCGTTTATCATTTTTTCATTATAAAATGTGAGCGAAATTACGAAATTGAATTTCGCAATTTCCGGAAATGAAATTGAAGTTTAACACCCAGTAATAGCGACAACGAAGGCCCGAAGAGAACAGCATTTAGCGTGTAGAAAATTTGTCAATAAATTATCTCTTTATTTCGAAATCAATCCGAGGTCTTCGAGCATCGGTTGTATATTAGGATCATGCCCGCGGAAATCACGGAACATTTTTGCTAAATCTTCCGAGTTTCCACGTGATAGGATCATATCTCTGAAACGTTGTCCGTTTTGCCTTGTCAACCCACCATTCTCTACAAACCAGGAATATGCATCGTCATCCAGCATTTGAGTCCATAAATAAGCATAATAGCCTGCCGCATAGCCATGTCCCCAGATATGCATAAAATAACTGGAACGATAGCGTGGTGGTACTTGCTGTAAATATAGCTTCGTCTTGCGCAAAGCCGTAATCTCAAAGTCATCTACATCTTGCAATGGCGCAGTTGCTGAAAGTTTATGCCATTCCAGGTCCAAATCGGCAGCTGCCAATAATTCTGTCAGGTTGTATCCCTGGTTAAATTTCTGTGCTTTTTTTATTTTATCTACCAGTGCCGATGGCATTGGTGAACCGGTATGGTAATGAACTGCATAATTTTTAAATATCTTCGGATCAAGCGACCAGTGTTCATTGAACTGGGAAGGGAACTCTACAAAGTCACGTGCCACATTGGTCCCGGAAAGGCTGGGATACTGTTGAGATGCAAAAAAGCCATGTAGGGCATGTCCGAATTCATGAAACATAGTGGTAACGTCATCGAAACTGATAAGAGCTGGCTGTTTGGGAGCAGGCTTTGTAAAATTGCAAACATTATAAATTACGGGTTTAGTGCCTAACAACCCGGATTGCTCTACCATGTTAGACATCCAGGCTCCCCCCGATTTATTATCACGTTTAAAAAAGTCACCATAAAAAAGCCCGACGGCGCTACTGTCTTTGTCAAATACTTCAAATACGCGCACATCTTCCTGGTATACGGGAAGATCTTTTCTTTCTTTAAAAGTGAGGCCATACAATTGGTTCGCAGCATAAAAAACACCGTTTTCAAGTACTTTATTTAATTCGAAATAGGGCTTTATTTCATTTTCGTCAAGATCATATTTTTCTTTACGAACCTGCTCTGCATAAAAATTCCAGTCCCAGGGTTGTAGCTGAAAGCCTCCTTTCTGGCGATCAATTAATGCCTGTATTTCGGCTGCTTCTTTATGTGCTTTTGTGGTTGATGCAGGAACAAGTTGTAATAAAAACTCGTCCACGGCTTTGGGGGTTTTTGCCATCTGATCTTGCAATTTCCATTCTGCGTAATTATTAAAGCCGAGAAGTTGGGCTTGTTTCGCACGGATTTCTGCAATACGGGCAATTGTTTTGCGGGTATCGTTTGAGTCATTTTTTTCTGCACGATTCCAGGAAGCTTCAAAAAGTTTTTGCCTTGTGTCCCGATTAGAAAGTGATTGTAATGCGGGTTGTTGTGTGGTATTCTGTAAAGGAATAAGCCATTTTCCTTTGAGTTGATTTGTTTCCGCTGCCTGTGCAGCGGCGGCTTTCTCTCCGGCGGAAAGCCCTGCTAACGCTGTAGTGTCGCTTAATGTAAGTGCACCAGCCTTTGTTGCAGCGAGAAGCTGATTCGTAAATTTAGCGCTTAGGGACGCTTCTTCCTGGTTTAATTTTTTAAGTTTCTCTTTTTCATCGTCAGATAGCTTTGCACCGGCTAATTGAAAATTTTGATAATAATATTCTATCAATCGTTTTGATTCAGGGTCTAAATGAAGTTGTTCACGCACGTTATATATGGATTGCACCCTCTCAAACAATTTGGAATTGAGATAAATTGCATCTTCTGTAGCTGCTAATCGGGGCGCCAATTCTTCTTCAACTTTTTGCAATGCCGGGTTGGTATTAGCACCGGCAAGCACATGAAAAGCATTATTAGCCCGATTAAGTAGTTGGCCACTTTTCTCCATGGCCACAAGGGTGTTTTCAAATGTGGCAGTGTCAGGATTTTCGGTGATTTTTTGTATTTCTTCCAGCAATTCCTTCATGCCTGCTTCTATTGCCGGTTGAAAATCAGCATCTTTTATTTTATCAAAAGGAATCGCCTGGAAAGGCAAAGAGCTGGGTTGAAGTAAAGGATTAGTCATACTTGATTTGTTTACCGTTGATTTGTTTTCATTATTTACGCAAGACACGGCAATTAACGACATCATTGCTAAAAATGCTATAGGAATATGATTCATTTTATTATTATTTAAGCTCCTAAATTACGCTAATCAGAAAATTCGTTCTAAAAGTTGTAATGACTGCATAAACTTTAAATGGGAAAAAACATTTCCCCACTACAATTTCTATTGAAAATTTCGTAATTAAAATAGTATAGTTTACACAAGCAAATGTCTGCGATCAATAGCTCATCGAAAATAATTTTATTCACTCATTTATAATAATGAATACGTCACACAATTTCCAAACTTAACATTACGTTTAATTGTTTTAACACATTCTCAGATAACTATGGATTTATAAAGTAAATTAAAGATTTCATAAGAGTTGTAAATTTGGATATAATTAATACTTTTGTTGTATTGAAAAAATTTTTTTACATATTTCTGTTTATTGCCGCATTCCATTTCAGTAGCACAGCCCAGGTGAAACCTGGCAGGATAGCAAATGATGCCGTCAAGACTGTGAAATCTTATCCAAATCCCGCTATCACTTATATTAATTTTGAGTTTGAAAAGAAAGATGTAAACTCTTACAGCCTGCTCATTTTTAATTTTATCGGAAAAAAAATTGAAGAGCTTAAAATTGTTGATGCAAAAATGACAATTTCTGTTATCGACTATTATCGCGGTATCTATATTTTTCAGCTTCGTGATAAGCAAGGCAATATTGCTGAATCTGGTAAGTTCCAGGTAATTAAATAAATAGCTTTACCCTTTATTATATTTCTTTTTTGTGTCATTTTGTCTATTTATTGTTATTGGCAAAAAGTTTGACTGTTGTACCTTCGCGGGCAAATTATATTAATGACTACAAACCACAATGATATGCAGGAAAATGAGTTGGAAAATCTACAGGACAATGACTTAAATGATTCAATTGAACAACAGCATGCTTCTATTGACAATGTAAATGACGATTCATTAAAGAACGAAGAAGAAAATAATGATAATGTAGAACTACAAAAATTAAAGCAAGAATTAGAAGAACAAAAAGATAAATACATTCGTCTTTTTGCTGAATTTGACAACTATAAAAGAAGGACATCTAAAGAAGCAATAGAAACCAGGCAAACTGCCGGCAAGGAAATCATAATTTCTCTTCTTGATGTTCTCGACGATATGGATAGAGCTGAAAAGCAAATGGCAGAAAGCGATGAGGAGAAAACCTTAAAGGAAGGAATTTTGCTGGTATTTGACAAATTCAGAAAGATACTACAAGCGAGGGGATTGCGTTCGCTAGACACCCTGCATACTGAATTTGATGTAGAAAAAGATGAGGCGGTATCAGAAATTCATGTAGAGGATAAAAAATTAAAAGGAAAAGTTGTTGCTGAACTGCAAAAGGGATATTACCTGAACGACAAACTTATAAGATTTGCCAAAGTAGTAGTCGGTAAATGACCATAAAGATTTACAAAATACATATTCATAACTGCCAACGGATTCAGAAAAATGGCAGATCACAATAATAGCATGGCAGACACAATGTCCACAAAAAGAGATTTTTACGAGATTTTAAATGTAAGCAAGAATGCATCAGCTGAAGAAATAAAAAAGGCATATCGCAAAGTAGCTATGCAGTTTCATCCTGACAGAAACCCGGGGGACCACACAGCAGAAGAGAAATTTAAGGAAGCCGCAGAAGCCTACGAGATACTCAGCAATGCAGATAAACGTGCACAATACGACCGGTTTGGCCACAGCGCTTTTTCTTCCGGCCGTGGGGGAGGTGGTTTCTCATCGCAGGGAATGAATATGGATGATATTTTCAGCCAGTTTGGTGACATTTTTGGCGATGACATGTTTGGCAGTTTTTTCAGTGGTGGCAGTAGCAGAGGCAGTAGCTCAAGAGGTGGGAGAGGAGTAAGAGGAACTAACCTGAGAGTGCGGATAAAAGTGAATTTTGAAGAAATTGCAAAAGGAGCTTCTAAAACCATTAAGGTAAAAAAATACATTACCTGTAAAAATTGCTCAGGTAGTGGAGCCAAAGACAAAAGCAGCACACAAACCTGTAAGACCTGTGGTGGCAATGGTCAGGTACGCAGAGTTCAAAGTACTTTTCTGGGTCAGATGCAGACAGTAACCACTTGCCCTGATTGCAATGGTGAAGGAACCGTTATCACCAATAAATGTACCGTATGTAAAGGAGAAGGAAGGGTGTATGGCGAAGATATGGTGACGCTACAAATACCTGCCGGAGTACAGGAAGGAATGCAACTAAGCATGAGTGGCAAAGGAAATGTGGGAGAAAGAGGCGGCGGTCCTGGTGATCTCGTAATTTTAATTGAAGAAGAAGCTCATCTTTATCTTCAACGTGAAGGTTTAAATGTGGCTTTTGACCTTTTTGTTTCATTTCCCGATGCGGTTTTTGGAACTCAAACAGAGGTACCCACAATTGAAGGCAGAGCCAAGATCAAAGTGCCGCCGGGCACTCAAAGTGGAAAAATTTTCAGGCTTAAGGGAAAAGGATTTCCTTCTATCAATAGTCACGAAAAAGGAGACCAATTGATTCAAATAAATGTATGGACTCCTCAAAACGTTTCTGAGACAGAAAAAATAGTTCTTGAAGATTTGAAAGAGAGTGAAAACTTTAAACCTAAGCCTGATAAAAATGATAAAACTTTTTGGGAGAAGATAAGAGAGACTTTTAACTGATAAGAAGCCGGGTACGATGCCCGGCTATTTTTTTTAATACTTTGCTGCTGGTTCAGTTCGCTTAATATTATTTGTTTATACTATTTCAATTTATACAATTATTACCCAAGGCTAGCCGTCGGATTTTACTATGGCAGCCACCAACTATCTTTTATTTTCATCTTCTCTGATAAACAACTGTGCAAATAGAATTATACTTATGCAAGGCAATGAAGAAATCCGAAAACAAAAAATTTTAATGATAAAGGCGGGGCGCAAAGAGATCTTGCACAGAAAGACTTGGTGAAGTCACAAATCAATCGCCTATCACAGTTTTCAATATTGGTACAATATGTCGTTCTATACATCCGAAGACCTTTGGGTCTTCTTGCGGATGAGTGCAGTCCATGCTGGAAAATAATCAGCATCACGATACTCATGATCCTCTGATCAATATCCTCATACTTTCGGAATAGGAAAAACTGGATAATCAGTATGCGGATTTTCCATTTCAATATTCCTACCCGAGGCTGAAATGCAATAGTTTTTTAACGACTTAGTTCCTTTCGAGACGTTATCGAACGGATCATTCGATAGATTCTGATTTCGTTCAGATTTCTTACACTTATCTGACCTTTATGATGCCTTTTCTTCATCGCTCAATATCATAATTTTTGATTACAGCACCATGAAGTGGTTTATTTACATCTTCCAAAACGTGTAAATGAGAGGCCACTCTCATCTTTTATACAGCATTGAAAAGTATATCAATCTCTTTTATTTTGTTACACATTCAGCCGTAATCAGAGGGTCAATTTACGAAGATTTGCCATTCTCCTATTTGAAACATTTCCTTTTAATTCATATTTGATTTTAAGAACCTTCACTTCCTGTTTCTGTGTGTGCCCGACTCGGAATCACTGCAGCGTCTTTTTCTGAAAAATATCCGGAAATAAGGAATATCGACTGCGGAGATCGTGTAATATATTTTCTACTCCTGCTTCCTTTACTTACTACTCCTGCTTCCTACACTTACTACTCCTACTTCCTTTACTTACTACAATATGCCGCATCAGGCCGCCTTAATTTTACATCCGAAAACCACCAGCACCTAATTTATAACTCACGCTGCTAAAATAAAACCCTATGAAAACACTTTTTGTATTATTATTTGGTATTTTTTGTCTTAATGCAACAGCAAAAGATTATTACATTTCCAATTCGGGAAATGATTCCAATTCCGGGACAGTAGTCTCTTCTCCCTGGCAGACTCTAAATAAACTAAATTCTTTCAAAGATCTTTCCCCGGGTGATAATGTCTATTTTAAAAGAGGCGATTCCTTTGTTGGGAGTATAACAGTTAATCAATCCGGTACATCAGGAAACCCAATAACCTTTGGTGCGTATGGAACTGGTGCGAACCCTATAATCACCGGATTTGTCACAATAGATTCGTGGAGAAATTTAGGTAACAATATCTGGCAAAGTACAAATGCCGTATCGGCACGTCCAAATTGTAA
>JBDTJI010000225.1:0-4873 GCA_039935935.1 Ginsengibacter sp.
ACTTATTGACTCCATTTTTGTAACGCATCGTTGAGAACGGAATTGCCATTTCAAATACCCATTTGTCTTCATCATTTTTCACCTGGGACGTCCATTTGTTATCCCAGTTTAAATCTACTTTGCTACCGTCATACATGGTGCCATCCCACTGAGCACCTGCAGCATTAGCACCAAAAGAAAAGCCATTGGTAAGATCATTAAAGGGATCGATGAAGACCAAAAAATTATCGTTTTTGCCAAATGAAAAATCACGCCGGAGCGACTGCACAAAATAGCGGCCGGGCTGTAATTTATAACAAGTAGCAATGAGATAAAAATTATGATCGTCGTAGCACATGCGCACTTCCGTTTTTACTTGTGCATAGGACGTGTCCATTGGGAGCACCATATAAAAATTGTGAGCGGAGTCCGCCTGCTGCCATGCCTCATCATCTATTGATCCGTCCACCTTTATGGGCGTTGCAGCCCTATGAATGTGCAACTGGTAGGCTTCGTTCTTTTTTTGTGCGAATGCGTTAAAAGAAAACAGGAAAAGAAAGCTGGCAATAAAAAATACAATTCTTTTAAGAATGTTAGTTGAGTATCCTTTCAATACATTTTTTTTGTCTGATTATTGTTTGTTATGTTGAAATATCTCTGAGCATCTAAACATCAGGATTGAAAGATGCTTTATATCTGCTAATTCTTCAAATAAAAGTATTTATACTATTTTTCAATAACCCCATTTCTTCATAATTTTTAAATCTTCCTTTGCACAATCAAGTGGTTTTTTCCCCTGGTAAGATTCCTGCTCAATAATAAATTCAGTAGTGCCTCCTAATTTTCTAAAAAGATCAACTATTTCCTTTACGGGTAGTAATCCTTTACCGAGAATGGTGCTTTCATAATTATCACCCATTTCTCCTTTGCCTTTGATTTTGATCTCATCTTTTACGTGCATGCTTTCAAAGCGGCCCGGATGCTTTTTCAGGATATCCAATGCCCTGCCTCCCGCTCCATACATATTGCCAATATCGATCTGTTGTAGCACTAAATCTGGGTCTGTATGCTCAAGAATGATGTCGTATATCTGTTTGCCATTCAGCGAATATTTGAATTCAAAATCGTGGTTGTGATATCCAAATTTCAATCCCGATTTCTTACACAGTTCTCCCGACTTATTGAAAATATCGAGGAAGGCAATAAGATCATCATAATTTTTTCTAAGACTTTCATCCAGCCATGGGCTTATTACATAATGTTGTCCTACAGTTGCAGCATCATCAACAGTTTGTTTCCATTTATCGGTAAAATCATTTTTTGATTTGTCCCAATCCTTATCTGACATTACCGTGTGGCCGCTTGGCATTTTAAGTCCAAGATTGTCAAGCACTTTTTTAAATTCGATGGCCGTGTATCCATAAAACTTCCTGTCAATATAATTGGCATGTTCTACATTTTTGTAGCCCATTGCAGCCAGTTGATTTAGCGTGCCGTGAGGATCATTTTTCATATCATCACGCACTGAATACAACTGGATGCCTAATGTAGTATCCGGAGCATTATTATTCGCAAAAAGGGAATCCGATAAAACCATAGATCCGGCAATCGTAAGAGAGCTGTTTATAATAAATTTTCTTCTTGATAACTGCTTCATTGTTGGGTTTTTTGTTGAGTAAAGAATTAAGGATGTAATTTAATTGTATTTACCGAAAATACGTTGTTTAACATTATTGTCAGGATAAAAAGCTACGCAAAGTGCTCTGCAATTTTCATCACTCCAATATTTAAAGATCTAATTTTATGGCAAGCAAAATCAGCAATAAAATAATCTTTAAACCCTAACTTAGCAGGGACTAAAAAGAAAAGATTAAAAGCAATTCAATTCCCAAACAAAATGGAAACATGGAAATGGTAAAGTCAATGGATTCCTGCATTGGAGATGCTAGTCTATTACAAACCCACAACTTCAATTTTAATGCAGAACTTAATTGAGATTGATAAAACTGTGGTTAGCAGAACTGAAGTTGAAGCTGGTGTGAAAAGGATACCGTTGGACTATATCAATTATATCTCCTTTCAATGCGTCAGAAGAATTTATAGTTCACAATCAGCGTCTAAAGACTATAGGACACTTGACATCCGAAATCAAACGAGGATCTTTTAAGACGTAAATTGTTCATTGCTTTCTATTCGCACTGATTCAACTTTACGCCACTTTCAATTTAATACCTTGTTACTAATACCAACCCCTGGAATTTATCCAACTCTTCCCCATTTATAAAAACAGCATCCCCACCCAGATCCAGATTCTTTTCGATCATTTCATCTATGATATCATCTACGTTTGAGTTTACCGAATTTTCTTCAGTTATTAATTCTATGCTATTGTTTTCTAATCTTGCTGGTTGAAAATATCCTTTTTTTACGAATAAAGTTTTACCTCTTCCTCCATTTACAGCTTGCCATATTTCATTAAAATCCGTTAAGAAATTTTGCGAGTTTACGGCAATATGCAGTTCTGCCAGGCGCTGATTATTTTTTTCTTTATTTAATTGTTTTATCACAGGCCACGCTAAATCTACAATGTGATGCGCTTTATCCTGCATCCTGTTGCCATTAAGTTTTCCTGTGATTATTTCCTTTCTGTCTGCAATTTTCAAATATTCAGGATAGTTGGATTCTTCTGTACAGACAATTACCGGCAACGACTTTTCTTTTTGCACTTCATTGAGTTGTTTATCAACTCTATTAAAAAATTCCATTAACAGGTTTGTCTGGCGATTGCCAATTGCAGCTTCTGATCTTTGCGCAGGATTCAGATCTGAATTTACAGGAAAGCCTTTTTCAATTTCTTTAGTTACCTTATCATTTAGCGCTTCTATCAGCCTTGCTCTATCACGGCTTAAAACCAGAATATAGTAAGATGACTCCTGATGCAGCGCACGTATTAAGTCTCTTGTTGCGAATGTCTTATCTATTACTACCCTATTCTCAACAACAATGGGCAGGCGTGTATAGTCTGCTATATCTTCATTTGCGAAAAGAATAAGGCTTTCAAGGTTATGCCGATGATCTATATTTTCTGCCAAAGTATTTAACTTATCCATTACCACTTTGACCAGTGATTTTCCGCACGATTCCTGTAAACGGGCGTGGGCTTCTTTGATTAGATTTTTAAGAAGAATCGGATCTTTTTCATTGTCGGGAAGTGTGCGGTGTGTCTGAAGAGTAATAGTGACACAACAATCTGAAATGATGTCTTTTAATTTCTTTAAGGTTGTATTCATAAAAATATATTTTTTTTAAAATAAGCATTTATTCTCACATAGTCATCTTCATATTATAAACGTCTATTGATTCTGATATAACGAATAAGATCATTTTATTCAAAAGTCGATGATATAAAATTTAATTCCTAAAAAATTACACCTTCTCTAATCAAAAAATTTATTATCTGCAATTATCAAATATTTAACCCCACCAAAAAGAAGCAGCAATCAAAATATATAACCCTATAAGAGCAAGCCCCTCAAGCCAGACAGATTCACCGTCAGTAATGATAAAAGCACTTACTATTACAGCCAGCGCGAGGCTTACCAGCAACATGGGAGCCACTACGAAAGACAAAATAGAACCACCTAAAAAAAATGAAAGCAATACCAATAATGGAAACAACCCTAATGCTATCTGCAATGAACTGTTCATGATCACACTTATAGTATAGTCCATCTGGTTTTTATAGGCAAGTTGTATTCCAACAAAATTTTCAACAGCGTTGCCTGCAAGAGCGACGATCACTAAACCGGCAAAATTATCATTGATACCTAATGTGCCCATTGCCGGCTTCAATGCATTTATAAACCAGTCCGATACAAGACCTGCAGCTACACCGGCAAAACAAAGTACAATGATGATTGACGAGAAAGGCCACTGCGAACTTTTATCATCTTTCGGTTCTACGGGAGTATCTCCTTTGAGGGAAACAAAGATATTTGCGACAAAAATTACCAATAAAATGATAGCCAGAAAAATATCCAATTGGTTAATGTGGGCAGCTTCAGGTGAGCGAAACAAGTGGCTTAGGGTGGGAATTGCCAGAACAGCCAATGCCAGGATCATTAACGTCGTAATTAACTTTAAAGGTGCCGAAACAAATGACTGCTTACCATTTTTCAAACCGCCTACAAAAATGGCAGAGCCCAAAACCAGCACAGAATTTCCCAATACAGACCCTATTAAAGCAGCCTGTACCACTTTATCTAAACCCGCTCTTAAAGCAAAAATGCATATGAACAATTCTGGCAAATTACCCAATGCCGATTGCAATATTCCGGTAGCCGCAGCCCCAAAATGGCGGCCTAACTGCTCCGTGCCATCACCCACTATTTTGGCAAGCAGAGCAAGAGCTAATGCACTTACTACAAATGAAATTACTGTATTGGAATGGCTATAATTTAAAAATCCGGAGAGTACCAATGCCAGCACTGCAATGGCTATTACTATTTTTTCTTTTTTACTCATATTTACAATTGATGACCAATGCGGTGGTTCAATTTGCTATCGCAAGGGATATGCCTAAAAGAAATTTTAAGCAAGAAGCTGGTTCATCTCTTTATTCATTGAAAAGGTATTTTTGGTTTTTGGATCATAAAAGGTGTTGATTTTAAAAGCGGTTACACTGTCTTCGGGGAAGTATCCAATAATATTGTCCCTGGCATGCCCCTCGCCATAAAAAACGGCATACACTTTTCGATCTCCCACATTCAAAGTGAGCAAGCTATCAAAACTTTTTATTGCCTTTGAAAACCTTACTCCCTTATTTCTTAAAAGTTCAATGGTACATTTTGATGCAAACAATGGAACATTGAATTCATTAAATTTTTCCAATCCC
>JBDTJI010000226.1:0-5184 GCA_039935935.1 Ginsengibacter sp.
AGTCTTGATTTTTATGAGGGTGGAACAACAATTAGAAATCGAAATGCCCACTTCCACCTGATTGAATAATTGCTAATTCCTGCCTTTTGAAGTAAATCTTTCCATTCTTTTTTTTTGAATCCTCTCAGTACGGAAACAGGCGCATCATTTTTTACCAGCCGGGACTTTGAAAATACCTTCGTTGCAAGTTTAATAAAATAGTATGCAATTGGATGGCGGTGAAGGTCGTTGATAAAAAAACCGCGTAGCGAATTGGCTTCCATCCAGCGCAACATTGTTACCAGTTCTTCTTCTGAGAAATGATGACAAAAAAGGGAAGAAAAAATAACATCCGGTTTGTTATCTTCAAAGTTGAACTTGTTATAATCTGAAACGAAAAACCTTGCATTTTGTAATCTTGCATTTCTTCTGGCGTACTTAATGCAATTATCATTGATGTCTATACCCAAAAATTGCGCACGTATGCTATTAGTTGTACAAAATTGACCGATCACCTTCAAGTTATCTCCGCCACCGCATCCTATTTCGCAAACAGAAATATTTTTCTTATTTTGGAGTAAACTTTTAAATCCTTTAATGGTTATAGAATGGCCTCCAAGGTGGGCATTGATCCATTCCAGTTCCTTCATATTCAATACAATTTCTGCAGAAGGAATCCCATCCTCATCAAGAAGCTCTTTTTGTATTGATCGCTTTTTATAATCACTCATCAGATAAAATAAAGGTCTCCATAGTGAGTCCGGGGCCAAAGGCTGCGCCGAAGATATTGATTGTCTTTTTCGCTTTCTTTGCTAAAGAATCTATAATTTCTTTTAGCACAAACAAAATAGTAGGCGACGACATATTCCCATAATCATTAAGCACTTTGTAGGAACATGCAAGCTCATCATGAGTAATAGCAGTACATTTTTCAATAGAAGTTAAAATTCTTTTACCACCCGGGTGAATGCACCAATCGGAAATATCGTCTTTTTCCAAATTGGCATCTTGTAATGCATTTTCCAAAAGATGATTAAAGTCTTGTTCAATTAAATCAGGTACATAACCCGAGAGCTTCATTAAAAAACCCGAAGAAGAAAGTTGCCAACTCATATGTTCTTTGCCATTAAAACAAACTTCGCTATAAAAATTCTTCATTGTCAACCCCCAAAAATCGTTGTCATCATGGGTAACTAAAATGGCAGCAGATCCATCTCCAAAAAGAAGACTGGCCGCAACATTATCTGGTGTTAAGTTATTTTGAAAATGGAGGGTGCATAGCTCTGTGCATACCACTAAAACCTTTGCCTTCTTATCGCTTTTGCAGAAAGCATCGGCAAGTTTCATCCCATGAATGGCGGCATAGCAGCCCATAAAATTGACAGAAGTTCTAAAGATATTTTTTGGTAAATCCATCATTTCCATAATCTGCAAATCGAGACCTGGAGCGCTCATACCTGTGCAACTGACAGTAATCAAGTGGGTTATTTCATTTTTATTGATGTTATGGTCAATACACTTTTCGACTGCTTTTATAGAAAGTGCAGGCGCCGTTTTACTAAACCATTCCATTCTCAGTTCAAGATCCGGAAAGGGCTGCAAATTTTCAGTAGCCGGATAAAATTGCCAATCCTTTGCCGGTAAGCTATAATCGCTTAGCACAGAATACCGCGTTTCAATGGCGCTTTGATGATATAGGAATTTTAGTTTTCTTTTTTCTACTTCATTCATGGCATATACGTTTTGCATAAAATCCAAAATGTTTTTTTGATGGTGCTTAAAAGAAGGTAATGCCGTGGATATAGAAACAATTTTACTCAATTTGTTTTAAAATTAAAAGAGTGATAAATCCTGCATTGGCACATACGGATGCTAAAATATTCATCTGCATGGCATTTTTAAAATTTGCCGCATCTGTATTTACAACAACCCTTCTAAACCATATAAAAAAATATACGATTACCGGTAACATAAAGATTTGCAAAACAATAAATTTCATCCCTTGTGAATGTAAATTGAAATACCAAGCCAGGGTAATAAATGCCAAAGCATATACAATGCCAGTAAAAATAAAAGTCCCTTTGTAACCGAGCAGGTAACTGATCGTAATTACACCATCGTCATAATCTTCTTTATATTGGTAGATTTGGGTTAGCGGGTAAAATCCTCCAATTAGTAAGCTTGATGCTACCATCGCGAGTACAGGAACATGAATCGTATGATTTATATCACTTCCATGATAGACTAGAAAAAAGGTAACTGCTCCCTGGAAGATGACAACAGTAAGATAGCCCATCAGAGGATATTTTTTTAAACGTATTTTTCTATAACTGTACGCTCTAGAAGCTACTATGTAGAAAAAAATACCTGAAACAAGAACGAATGAAATAAAAAAGCTTAAGATAACAGCAGTTACATCTAACGCGATTGTTACGATGAACAATTTTTTCGTTGGTTTCATGGGACTTTTCAAACCCCCAATCGGCGAAGTATCACGATCCATATAACTGTTATAGCCATTGCTGGACGGATAAACAATTAGGTGAAGAATGATAAAAATCAGAAGTGCATCATTCCAATTGACGTGTTCCACCTGGCTCAAAGCAAACCAGAATACCGGCATTAAAAAAAAGGAAAAATGAAAACGAAGAAGCTGAATGGTGGATTGAAATTTTTTATTCACTTATAAAAATAAATAAATTTCAATTTAAAACGCGATATTAAGTTGAGGTTTCGAACCGGTTTTTATAAAAGTCTTTTAGCACAAAGAAATCTATTTCCCTCTTTTTTTAAACCAAATAAAAAATAACAAAATAAGAATTGCGGAAATAATGATTTCGAAGAACAGGGCCACCGCCATAGCTGTATCGGCATATTCTTTATGCAATACTTTTGCCCTGACACCAACAATCACAGCAAGCACCCCAAGTACGATAAGAACAATGAAATAATATTTTTTCATGAAGATTAAAAAAATGGCTTATTCCGTAATTTAAAAATAATCATATCCATTTCTGAAATTACTGTTATTAAGCAAGCATCGTAACCGGATTTTCCAGGAATTTTTTCACTGTTTGCAGGAATGCCGCACCTACTGCTCCATCTACACTCCTATGATCACAGCTAAGCGTTACCTTCATTACATTACTTACGCCAAAACCTTCCCCTTTCTTAACTACCACTTCTTTAATCCGTCCTACGGCTAATATTGCACTGTCCGGTGGATTGATAATAGCAGTAAATTCTTCAATATCCATCATTCCCAGGTTGGAAATAGTAAAGGTATTGCCACTAAATTCCTCAGGTTGTAACTTTTTATTTCTTGCCTTTTCGTAAAGCTGTGATGCATCAGCAGCAATTTGAGAAAGAGATTTCTGATCGGCAAAACGGATTACAGGAACAATTAATCCCTCCGGAACAGCCACTGCAGATCCAATGTGCACGTGTTTGTTCTGTCTTATAAAATCGCCCATCCAGCTGCTATTGACTGCCGGATGCTGGCGAAGAGCCATTGCACAGGCTTTTATAACCAGATCATTAAAGGAAACTTTTACAGGGCTTACCTCATTGATCGCTTTGCGGGATTTTATGGAGTTATCCATATTGATCTCCATGGTAAGATAAAAGTGAGGAGCCTGAAATTTACTTTCTCCTAATCTTTTGGCAATAGTTTTGCGCATTTGAGAATTAGGAATGTCTTCATAGCTTTCCTGTCCAATCTGCTGAAAGAGTTGCAAAGGCTTGGCTTCAGCAGTTCTCTTGTCTTGTTCTTTTGGTGCAGCAGCGGGCACATACGTATCGACATCCTTTTTTACTATTCTGCCACCATCACCTGTTCCCTGAACTTTTGATATATCAATTCCTTTATCCGCAGCCAATTTTTTAGCGAGGGGAGAGGCTTTTACTCTTCCTTCTTCTGTTGATGATGATTGTTCCTTGCTCTCAGCTGCGGCAGGCTGAGCATTTTTTTGTTCTTCTTTGGGCTGAGCAGTTTCTTTCTCTGTTTGTGGTGGATTTTCCTGTACGTTTTTTTGTGCTTCCACATAAGCGCTCACATCGGTTCCTTCTTTTCCCACTATAGCAATCATCTCATTTATTTTAGCTGCATTTCCAGCTTCAACCCCAATGTATAAAAGAGTACCTTCCTCGTAGCCCACGACATCCATGGTAGCTTTATCTGTTTCCACTTCTGCCAGGGCATCATCAGGCTTTACTTTATCGCCTACTTTTTTATTCCATTGAATTATTTTTCCTTCCGTCATGGTGTCGCTCATTAATGGCATTTTTATCACCTTTGCGTCTTTAGGTAATTCAACATTCTGAGAAGGTGCCGCAGGTTTATTGTCAGACTGTTTCTCCTGGTTCTCAGCTATTGCTTTTTCTTCATTCTCATCTTTCTTAGGAACTTCCTCACCATTCTCTTTTGATTTAGGAACTTCCTCACCATTCTCTTTTGATTTAGAGTCCTTCTTATCTTTACCATCGTCAGCCTGTTTGCCTTCCTGTAAAAGAGCCTGGTAGTCTTCACCCTCTTTACCGACAATAGCCACAATGCCATCAACAGGTACCGCCTGTCCTTTATCAGCACCGATGTATAATATGGTTCCTTCATTATAACTTTCCAATTCCATGGTGGCTTTATCTGTTTCTACATCAGCCAACAGATCGCCCGGCTTAATTTTATCACCCACTTTTTTGTGCCATTCCACTATTACACCTTCTGTCATGGTATCGCTCATTAGTGGCATTTTTATCGCTTCGGCCATATTATTGTTTCAATTTTTTAAATGAAAAATTAAGCTGTGAAATTAAGGCAAAATCGGCAAATGTATTATATGGCTTTTTTTGAATGTACCAGTGATGCAACCAGCCGCATATTATACTTTAAGCTCTGTAAAAATAACTTTAAGTGATATTGTAGAATTTATCAGTTGTAAGTCTTTAAATCCCGAAGTAGAAAAAAAAGCAAATAGCTGACTTTGCTGTCACGGATGCACTACATATCAACATTGTTGTTTTTCTTTGGAACTTTCACATTCCACCAATAAGTAAATTTCAGCATCAACGCCCTGTTCCTTACTAAAAAAGGAACCGGTAAATAATTATCTGTGTAAACAATGTAAAGATCTGAAGCAGGCTTATACCTCCACTGAAACCGCGCGTTCAGATTGAGATTATCAAGCTGTTCGTTGTACTGGATAAAAG
>JBDTJI010000227.1:0-8556 GCA_039935935.1 Ginsengibacter sp.
TGCGCTGAAAGCAGGTTTTGGCTCAACGATGCCTTGTTCAGTACCCGCAACTTTTGCTGTGTAGCCACTTAGAAACTGGTACATGGCCTGGGTTGCTGTGAGTTTACTTACAGGGGGCAATATACCATACGCATCCGCTGTAAGCAGGAATATGTTTTTGGGCACGTCGCCCACTGAAGGATGGACGGCATTAGGAATAAAATCAAGGGGATAACTTACCCTTGTATTCTCAGTAATTTGACTGCTTGAAAAATCTATCTGATTCGTGCCCTTTACGAAAGTAACATTTTCCACGAGAGCCCCTTTACGTATCGCATTATAAATTTCCGGTTCGTCTTCTTTATTCAAATCAATCACTTTGGCATAGCAGCCGCCTTCAAAATTAAACACCGAATTTTGTGCCCACCCATGTTCATCATCACCTATTAATTTTCTGCCAGGATCGGTGCTGAGGGTGGTTTTTCCTGTGCCGCTCAATCCAAAAAATAAAGCTATATCATTTTCCCTTCCTTCATTGGCGGCACAGTGCATTCCCAATACATCTTTATCTTTAGGTAGTAAATAATTGAGGACAGAAAAAACTCCCTTTTTTATTTCACCGGTATACCCCGATCCTGCAATGAGAATAACCCGTTTGGTAAAATTAATGATGGTAAAATTTTCCTGCCTGACACCATCGACCTTCGGATCAGCCAAATAAGAGGGAGTATGAATGAGGTACCAATCAGGATTAAAATTTTCGACTTCGTCCGGCGTAGGTCGCAAGAACATATTGTAGGCAAATAAATTACTGGAAGGATCTTCGTTGATGCAACGGATATACAACCTGTAATCAGGGTCAGCGCAGACGTATGAATCTCGTATCCATATTTTTTTCCCACTTAGATGATCTATCATTTTTTGGTATAGGCCGTCAAAGTATTTTGCTTCTATCGGTTGATTCATCGTATTCCAATCAACGGTGTTAGCAGTCAGATCGTCTTTTACAATGAAACGGTCTTTGGGACTGCGGCCTGTAAATTTACCGGTATGGATCACAAGAGCACCCGTATCATTTAATATTCCTTCTTTTCTTTCAATGCATTGCTCTATCAAGGTATCCGGCGAAAGTTGATAATAGGTATCTTCCGCTGCGGGCAAGCCCAAAGAGAATAATACATTTTTCGGCATTACGAAAGGTGAAGGTACGGACATAGGTTTTTCTTTAGATAGTAAAGTTAACCATTATCTTTTTGAGCCTCTCTTTGGCCAATTAATATTTTGATGTACCGGAAGATTTTGAAGAACAAAGGATTCAAACTGCATTTATCGCGAGCTATCCGGACTTACGCAAGCAATCTATTTGACTCAATTGAAGAGATATATTCAAGACTTAGCAGAGATTTGAAGCAACCAATTCTTCCTCGGGTTAGCTATCGGGATATCTTTTTATTTATGGATGTCTCTCAGAGTATATTCTCTTACTTCTTAGATATAATATAGATCAACGAACTGCATCTGCTGCGATCAAATATCGTTTCTAAATTTGAAATCGTTCCGTTTATGACGGCTCTCACCGGATGCTGGATTCCCGTTTTATTTTTTTCACTAAGCATACTCACATAGAAGCTATCATACCACATCGGTTGCATTTTATCTATTTTTAAGCCATGTTTATTCATTAGTCTTTCCATAGCCGTTGGTGAAAAATGATATAAATGGCGTGGCACATCGTAGGCAGCCCAATATTCATTATAAATTTTTTCATCTCCGCATGTGTAATTAGGTACGGCAATAAAAAGTTTGCCACCAGGAGCTAACAGTTTGCTCAGCTGGCTAATGTATGAATGAAGTTCATGCACATGCTCCAGTACGTGCCATAGCGTAATAGCATCAAAAGTTTCGGAAGGCAGATTATAAAATTCACCTGCATTCCTTACGTGCAAGCCATATAATTCCTCTGCCTTATTTCTTGCGCCTTCATCAGGTTCTATTCCGGTACATAGCCAGTTTGCATGTTGCATAGTGTCGAGAAAAGCTCCTATGCCGCATCCCAGGTCAAGAATTTGACCTTCGCTTTTGCCTGTAGCTTCTATGATTAATTTTCTCTTTTGTACAAGCGTACGCCGGCGCACCCGGTGATACAGTTTGTTGATCAATCCTGTAGTAGTATCACTATGTGAAATATAGTTTTCAGATTGATAGTATTTCCCAATTTCTTCGCTGCCTGGAATATTTTGTGTAAAGCGCTGCGTACAGCTTTTACATTCCCATATATCAAACTCCTCGTCCGATACGGTAAAATCTTTTGCAGTCAAAATAAATGAAATATCGGGGCTGCCACAGTTGGGACATGATTCGTATCTAATCATTTTAAGGACTTTAGAATGGTTAATGATATGAAGTTTTTATTTAGTATAATAGGTAGCAGGCGGCGTCCCGGGCACAACCGGCTGGTGGTTACCAGACGAAGACAATGAAAAAGGATGCTGATAGAAATAGATGAATAAAAGTAGCACCGCAACTATGAAAAGAATGAGCGAAATTATTTTCCATGTAGGTGTTCGGGCTGATTTGTCCTGGTTGAGTAATTCATTCATAGCAGAAGAGTCGGTTTCACGATCGCCAACGAGAACAGAATGAACGCTGTGGTTTTCGTGAACTGCTCTTTCAGCAGAGACAGGAACAAAAAAAGGAATATCGATATGACGATGAAAACGGGTGTCTCCGGATGAATCTTTTTTTAAACTGCCAAATGATTGCAGTTGTATCTCTTCTTCATTTTTAAGTTTAGACTTTATATCAGAACACCATTCATTAATAAGCGCCTGGGCCTCGCTAATGGCAACGTTTTTCATTACGGCTATATAGTTGATTAATTCATTGGAAAATTTATCTTCTTTGCCTGTAAATAGAAATTCAGTAACCGGTGGTAAAATTTCGTTATTGGCTACATCAGTTTCCGCAGGAGTAATTACCTGCCGGAACTTTCCTATACCCCGGAGTTTACACTCTTTAGCCTGAACAATAAACGAAGTGACTATATCTTGCATGGTGATCACAAATATCCTTATTTTATTTTGATGGAGTTCAAAAACTAATTTGGAAATACAAGAATACCCGCTGTTTTGTATCCCAAAGATCCCATTGCGCAGCCGTAAGGTCTCAGACCATCGGCAACAAAACCAGTAGTTGCCTTGCCCTGGTGACAACTCTGCCAATTGACTCTCCAACGATGTGCGGAAAAAGTACAATCAATGAAATTGGGTGAACTGCATTGTTTGCCATGTCTACTAAGTTTTTAAATGATTCAACATTAGAAACTATTTCCAGAATAATACTCTTCCTGCTTTGCTGTTTTGCAAGGCCTGTATAAACATCTCTTTTGTTTTTACTTAATAAGCATCTGCCATTATTATCTCGAAGCGGGATATGTCATTTAAACTGGTAGGAATAAAAGTAGATTTACCTGCCGCATTACAGCCCGCAACAAATATTAGTGTCTGTCTCGTCATCAAGCTTCTAATTTCTGGATTATGATAATTTTAATATTTACCGGCATATAGTGGTTATCGTATATGAATTCGATAGTTACAAGGAATTTTTCACCAGAAGGAAGTTCTTTGCGCCAGTATCTTCTTTAATTGCTTACTGCAATGTTGCGCACCGGAATTGGATTATTCACTATCGGAATGAAATGCACCCATAACAACCAGCCTTTTTTTGGGTAAAAAACTTATTGTTTTCTAAAGGATAAAATGAGTACAGATTGAATTGATAAGAGTGGAGTCATTTAATTAAATCATGTCTAATCATAACTTTTACACCATGATGTGGGCATTCTGTTGCCGATGGGTTGCATCATTTTCCACAAATAGTATTTGATGTCGTTTTAATGAAACGATTCTGTCTCAATCTAAAGGTTGGTATGCTTCTTGAATTTATTGTCAGCAATTAAATATTCATTAAAAACGTTAATTTTATGGAAACAATTATTGAAAAAACCGCCAGCACCTTGAGCGACCTCATTATTATTAATAATGATCGTTACGAAGGGTATAAAAAGGCAATGGATCAGACGAAGGACATGGATTTGAAAGATTTATTTTCCACTTTCAGCATGCAAAGTAAGGCTAATAATGCTTCACTAAGAGCATTAGTACCTGCTTCAGAAGAAGCACCCGACAGAGATGAAACCCGTATTTCCGGTAAATTTTATCGTGCGTGGATGGACATTAAAAATGCGCTCGATTCAGATAACCGCAAGCAGGTATTATCATCATGTGAATATGGGGAAGACGTCGCTAAAAAAGCCTATGAAGAAGCTTTGGCTGACAGGTCAGAATTGACCGCCGAAGTAGTGGCAACTGTTCAAAGTCAATATGATGAAATATTGAAGGCACACAACCAGGTAAAAGCGTTAAGAGACAGCGCATAAGTGCTTGTTTAAAACGACAAAAAAAACGCCTCCCAGGAGGCGTTTTTTTGTTTTTATAAGGCTGGCGTTAAAATCAGCAATCAATAGAATCCGGAAAGGATGAAATCCATAGTAGAGTAGTGCCGCATCTAAAAATAACCTTTGAAAACAAATCGCGTTAAGTATAGTAAGCAACGTAAATGCAAGAAAATATACTTGCAACTCGTCTGGTTTTTGTAACCCAATGCATTCATGCAAATAGCATAGTGATAATATAAAGGTTTATTGTTGGTATTATATCCGCCCTTCAAGAATTGATTAAGAAATTTATGCTATGCAGCTCGCAACCTGATTGTGAGTCCTGCCTCAGCGGCGAAAAAAGTATGAGAAATAAAAAACTAACTCACGCGTTTGATATAAAATCTAACGAATTGAACCGGCAAACCGGCAATTTGTAAAACGTTATCGAGAAAGATCTCTAATCTCTTGTACAAAATAACAACAACCTTTTATAAAATTTTAATAGTACTATGACGTTGTCATTATGTGATAGTTTTTGCATAATACTTTCAATATCGGTAAATGACGAGCCCCCGCGAAGAAAATTTCTACACCATTTTTAATGAAATATCTGATTGTATTGTGATCATGGATGCCATGGGCTATTTGATGGATGTAAACGTCAGCCTATGCAGGCTTCTTGGCTATACCCGTCAGGAGTTATTAAACATCAACATAGCAGAACTTATAACTCCGAAGCAATTGAAAATAGACTCTGTTGCCTATAAAAGTATAGACAATAGTGAACATATTATAACAGAGCGGCAATTAAAGAAAAAGATGGATCCATCGTAGAAATGGAGATCAATATAAAAAAGGTTGCTGAAAACATGATCATACGGGTATCCAGGTCTTTTTACAGGCTGGGCAATATCCGACATCAGGGGCATATAACCTTTTTAAGGCCCATGCATTTCATTAATCCCAACGAAAGTTAAATGGTTGTAGAAAATTAAGGCAAGGTAAAACGATCCGCTTTTGGCGGATCGAATGTTTAAATAAATGGTGAAAATTAAATAATGGCAAACTTTTTTAGTTGTTCCAGTTGTGAACTAATTTTTCATTCATTTGAGCGTTTTCTAATTCATAGGTATTTATTAAATCATATTTATTTGCCGGTAGGCTGTCTATATGTAAAGCCTTAAGAACTTCGGATGTGTGGATAGTTTCCCTGCCTTTTTTGACAGTACCTTTTACAATACAAGCTGCAATGATTTTTTCTTTTCTTTCAATTTTCTGCTCTATATAAATCCACTTTGCATCGGCATAAGAAATTCTGGTAAATATTTGAGCTCGTTGAAAGATTTTAAGTGGTCTATAAAACTGGATACTTATTGCCTGGCTTGGAAAATACCATTTGTTTTTTGACGCAATTTTTAAAAAGTTGGACCTTACCATTAAATCTAAACGTCCTGTTTCCAAAACGGTCATTATTGCTGCATGATTCATCACTGAAACATCCATATCAGTAATCCAAACTCTAAAAGATTTGCAAACCGTTTCAGTTCCTTTAAGTTTTTTTTTACACTTCGCGTTTATCAATGCAGCTAACAGCCTGATCCACCTCATTATTTTTTGTTTAGAGTTATCTACAACATTTGTTTTTTCCAAGATACGAACATCTTAAAATTCTTTATAAAAAAGTATTTAGTAATTTCTCCTGCTTCCGCGGATAACCAGCAGGTTTTTGGCGACAACTGAATTTTTCTTTGGCTAAAAATCGTTTCAAAGTGCATTTTAGTACATTTTTCGGGAACTATTTGCGCGGATTTCATATCATCAGTTTGATTCTTGTAAAAGACAAGGCCTACTTCCTGCAAAGCTCCGAAACACGATTCCCGGATAAACAAATTTGTATTAACTGAAGGATTACAGAACATAATAGAAAGTCACAACGCACACTGAAAGCCACAAGGCACAATTGCGCAGCTATCCGACCTAACTGTACACAGAGCACATTGGCGCAGGCCTCTAGACCTGTGACGCCACCGCCCTGTTAGGCACAGATCCATCAACCAAATTTTACTGCATATCTGCGCCAGAGGCGATGTTTGGCATGATTTTTATCAAAGAAAACGCTACTAGCCTTTAACAATTTTAAACCTTAAAAAGCAAAGAATGGACAGCATCAACAAAAATCAGGAAGGAGATCACCATGAGAATCTTAACGGGAATGAAGCAGCAAAAAAAATAAAAGAGCTCGCAGATAAAAAGACCTGCTTTTTTTGTACAGAAATTACAGCAGGAAAAAAGATATCGACACGCCCCATGTCTGTACAAAAAGTAGATGATGAAGGAAACGTTTGGTTTCTCAGTGCTAAAGACAGCCAGAAAAACCAGGATATTGCCCTGTACCCAAAAGTTCAGTTATTCTTTCAAGGTTCTCAACATTCCGATTTTTTGACTATTTATGGCAATGCGACTATTTCCACTGATAAAACGTTGATCAAAGAGCTTTGGGAGCCTCTTGCGAAAGCCTGGTTTACAGAAGGCGTGGACGACCCGCGAATATCGGTGATTAAAGTTTCAGCAGATGATGGCTACTATTGGGATAACAAACATGGAAATGCAATTGCTTTGTTGAAAATGGTTGCGGGTGCTATCGTGGGCAAGACAATGGATGATTCTATTGAAGGTAATATCAATACTTAAAACACCTTTTTCAAATTGAAAACCTTCCTCTCATCTGACCCTTTTCTTGCGAAGAGGGCCAAGCTGGGGAAGATGAGCTTTCTCTCTATTTTGCTACCTACTCCGGATTTTAGGATTTATATAAAAAAAGACGATCTGGTAGGGAGTATATCTCGAAATTTAAAAGCCGAAAGCAAGGCTAACAAAGCCGATAATTTAATTTTAATTACCATTTACTAAATGGATCAAAAAGGCTCGAGCCTTATTCATAAATTCATGGTTAAAATTAAATTATATGAAAAAGGTATTATCACGTTTGAACGGCCAGAAAAAATGGGCTTTTATTTTAGTGTTTTCAATTTCCTTTTTTACTCTTTCGTGTAGTAAAGGTCCGGCAGGCCCGGAAGGGCAGGCAGGACAGGCAGGTGTACAAGGCCCGGCGGGTACCACAGGTGCGACAGGCGCGACAGGTCCACAAGGAAACGCTAATGTTATGAGCGGCATAGTTACGATAACCAATACCGATTATGTAAGCGACTACTGGACTCTTACAACCGGAGGTTCCTCTTCTTTGGGTTTAGGAGCTAAAAAAGCCTCGATCAATGTAGCCTCGATTACAACTAACATTTTTAACACAGGTACTGTTTTGGTTTATTTAAAAATGCCGGTTGGGTTCACAACTACTTTAACAGCTTGGACATTATTACCTTTCAGTCTAAAGTCATTTGATGGAAATTATTTTATATCCTTAAAAACTAATTATGAAATAGGGAAAGTGAATATTTATTATTTATATGAGCAAACTAACAGTTCAGCTACTCTCCCTTTGATTTTCACTGCTATAGTGCCGGACTACATTTTTAAATATATTGTGATTGCGGGTTCCACAGGTGCCCGCAAGATGAAGCCATCCGTTAATTTTAATGATTATTCCGCGGTTTGCAGGTATTATGGAATTCCGGAGTAGAATGTCAGGCTGAGTTGATACAGAAATAAGCGTGCTGGCTCTGATTTTTTTGTCAATACTTTTTTATCAGGCAGTTTTGTTTGGTACTGATTTTATGTCTTCATTAAAACTTATCTTATACTGACTCCAGATCAGTTCAGCGAAATGGCTTTATCGTTTGATGGCACTATAACCAAACCACATTTTGACCGCACGGCATTTAAGATAAAAGGTAAACGCATCTTTGCTACTTTACACGAGCCATCAGGCACAGTTAACCTTATGTTGACGCTGGCGTTACAAAATATTTTTTGTAAAATGAGTAAAGGTATTCACCCGGTAGCTAATAAATGGGGAGAAAAAGGCTGGACAACATTTGATTTGAAAATAGTTGAAAAAGGGATTATCCAGGAAGGAATTGCGGCGGCGTGGAAAGAGGTGTCCTCTGAAGTTGGAAAACAATTGCAGTAATCCGGCTGTTTGAATTAAGAACCGTACTAAATATACTATGTGTCAACGATAA
>JBDTJI010000228.1:0-1916 GCA_039935935.1 Ginsengibacter sp.
GCATATCTGCACATTATTTTCATTATATCCGCTATTGGATTTAATAAATATATCTTTCCATCTTTGAAAAGACTGTCCTTTATCAGAATAGCCGTGAATGAGTACTAATGGTAATGGCATAAAATAGTTTTTAATATATATAGATTATTGTTTTTTATAAGTAGCCATAGTAATATCAAAAAATTTATATTCAAACGTATTATTTTGAAAGAGGCTTCGAAATTTTGATTCAAAATGCTCATGCGGTATAGTTAAAATGGTAACCTTGTCAGTATCTTTTTCGGGATCAATTTCTCCATTCAGCAACTTCTAAACAGGGATTTATTAAGAGAATTCCCCTATTTTCTTCATGGAAAACCACTATAGACTTTTTTTGTAAAGAAGGACTTTCAATACCGGGGTGTGTGCCATCACCAGGAAAATGATCTCTCAGGGAAAGCCCGTGCTATTAGTTTTACATAGTCATTCACCTTACGTTATTACAATCCTATTTTTAAAGTCAATGTTGTTTGTGTCATTGAAGCAAAACTACTTTGTCGGGATAAAAAAATATTTTGATTACTAATTGCAATAGATGCCGCTTTCTTTTTATTCTTTGATGAACTTATAAAAAAAGGGATGCTTGATAAGGCAACAACACCTCCTGCAATAGCAGTTTCTGCTCCCGTAAAATCTACATCGAAACCACCATTTCTTTTATCTTCGTGTATAAGTTGAACTATACCTCCCGTCTCTGCAACTAAAAGCCCACCTCCAAGTAAAATCCAGGCCACCGTTTTTTGGTTTTTACTTTTCTGCAAGTAGTAGTCTTTGGTAAGTGACGTATTTTTTGTTGTTTGACAGAATGAGTTTAAAACAAAAGTTAGAAGTGTCAAAGAAAAAATAGTCCTTTTGATAACAGTAATTTTTTTTGTCTACTCTTCAATATGCAGTTTTCGGCTTACCTGTCTGTGTTTAATTACATGGTAGGAACACTTTGTGCTACTAAGGTCATGCGATTAAAAGATCAAGACGGTTCATTACAAAGTCTCTTCCATTTTCAAAAAAGAGTTTTTTGGAAAATACTTTTACATCAAAACCATTGGGTAACGCAACCGCAGACTCCTTTGCAAAGGCAACAAAGTTGTCTTCAAACTCAGACTTAAAATGTTCAAGGCTGTTGGCCGTTTCGCAGGGCCAGATGGGATTGATTAAGCCATCATAATCGCTGCCTATGCAAAGCTGGTTCAGTGCTGCTCCAGCATCATAATTATTTTTTTGGGCTATAGCGATCACATGTACTACGTGCGCCATAAAATGCCTGAGATGGTAATCACTCAACCTGGGATTTACGATACCTCCTTCTTCGATCTCGTCCCATTGCATCACTTTATCTTCCATGTCCTTGAAAGCCTTGCTGATGGTTACTTTCCCCGTACCTAAGAAAATGGTTTGCTCTTTATTAGAGATGTATTCTGTTTCGAGGGGAAAATCGTCTCTCCCATTGGTTTCCATTTCAAATTCCTGGTATCCCAAAATGCGTTTGTCCATGCTCAAGCCAATCATTCCCCCCGATTGAAGTATTTCCATTATATCTTCGTCATACAAATTGATGCTTGATGCATTGAAGCCTGGACGGGGTGAATCTCCATATTTTACAGGCTTCCCCTGCCAGAAAACAGAATAGCCATTTTTAGAAAAATTCCGGACCGCGAAAAGATAATCCGGAATCTCCTTTACGGATATTCCTGTGAAGCCTGCATGGGTGCACACTATAGGTTGATTGATAGCAGCAAATTCCGGTGAGCGCCGCAATTCATAAAGATGTTGCCTGGAGCCAAGGCTCAGGTGCTTGACGTCAATCATTATTTTATTTTCATAACAATGTTTTAATACTTTGATGCCGGCATCAGAAATTTTAAATCCTGTTGGTCGGA
>JBDTJI010000229.1:0-4254 GCA_039935935.1 Ginsengibacter sp.
GGGATGCGAGTTTGAGTTGTCATCGGCTTAGACCTCAAAAATAAGGTAATAAGGTTGGCTCTTTATTATTTTTCAAATGCTACTAAGGTTTGAAAACAAAATGCTGGTTGTAATTTTTAGATGAACAGGTATCGATCTCTTGTGTGACTTCGGAATTATTCGCGGAAACGCTATGTGGAGTTTGTGTTGTTATCAGCGTAAACCTTAGTAGCAGAATAGTTATTATGATTTTTAAACCTTATTACCTTATTATGTTGCTATTAAAAATAAGCTAATGAGCCCGCCCGTATGACCGGTCGGTCGGGGTTAATTCCTAATGATTTACGGTGTTACTTCTAAGGTTTGAAAACAAAATGCTGGTTGTAATTTTTAGATAAACAGGCACCGATCTTTTTTGATTTCGGAATTATTCGCGGACACGCTCGTGGAGTTTGAGTTTTCATCGGCGTAAGCCTTAGTAGCAGAATAGCTATTATGATTTTCAAACCTTATTACCTTATTATGTTGCTATTAAAAATAAGCTAATGAGCCCACCTCGTATAACCGGTCGGCGGGGATTAATCCCCAATGATTTACGGTGTTACTAAGGTTTCAAAAACAAATGATCAATCTATGATACTGAAGGGCCTTCTTTTTTAATTGGTTAAAATTAAATGGAATTATGGAACGCTTAAATTTAAATATCATAGATGCAGAGCTTAAATGTGTTACTCAACTTCTCTACTCATTCAAAACAATCATCTCATGACATCAAATAATAAAAGCTGTTTGATCAAAAATTATCTGTTCTTATTACTATTTTTATCTGCAATTTCAAAGTCTGTTGATGCCCAGTCGAAGCCCAATATAATCTGGATCACTTGTGAAGACATTAGTTCTTTCCTGCCATCGTATGGCGATTCTACTATTTCAACTCCTAACCTGAGCAAGCTGGCGTCCGAAGGCATCCGTTATACCCGCATGTTTTCGACTTATGGCGTCTGTGCTCCAACCCGTTCTTCCATTATTACCGGCATGTATCCTAACTCCATCGGATCAATGAATATGCGCACGGTGAGTGTCAATAGGGACAATAGCTTTTTACCCAATTATGAAGCAGTACCTCCGCCAGAGGTAAAATGCTTTACAGAATATTTACGGGCCGCAGGATATTATTGTACCAATAATGCAAAAACTGATTATCAATTCGCACCCCCAATTACAGCCTGGGATGAAAACAGTAAGACAGCCTCCTGGCGGAATCGTGCGGCCGGACAGCCTTTCTTTGCCGTTTTTAATATTGAGATCACACATGAGTCTCAAATATGGGTAAGACAAAATCAACCGTTACGTGTTGATCCTGCCAAAGTAAAAGTACCTCCCTATTATCCCCAGAATAATCCGATCATCAGGAAAGATATAGCCCGCATGTATGACAACATCATGCTGATGGATGATAGGGTTGGGCAGTTGCTGGATCAACTTCGGGATGATCATTTGATCGATAGCACCATTATATTTTTCTACAGTGATCACGGCGGCCCCATAGCCTGGTACAAACGCGAGCCTTATGACAGGGGGACGCTCGTTCCTTTTATCATTCGTTTCCCCGATAAAAAACATGCAGGAACTTCTGATGATGAACTTCATAGTTTCGTGGATCTGGCCCCCACTATGCTTTCACTTGCAGGTTTGCCTGTACCGGTTCATTTGCAGGGACAGCCATTTTTAGGAACTCAAAAACCAATGGAGCCGCGGCAATATATATTTACCGCACGCGACAGGATGGATGGATTTTACGATCTGATTCGTTCCGCCAGGGATAAGCAGTACCGTTATGTGCGCAATTATGATCCGGACTTAATAAAATACGGTGACATTAACTATAGGAAGAGTATGCCGATGATGAAAGAAATTTTAAGACTTAAAGATAAGGACAGCCTGAACTCTACATTACAACAATGGTTTTCATCTAAGATGCCAGAGGAACTGTACGATGAACAAAATGATCCTTTCGAATTGAATAATCTCGCCTATGATGCCAACTACTCAGACGTGCTCCAGCGTATGCGCCATGAAGAGCAAAACTGGGTGATGAAAATCCGGGACAAAGGATTTATGCAGGAGAAAGATTTAATCAATTTAATGTGGCCGGGAATGGTACAGCCGGTTACTTTAAAGCCGGTAGTAGAAAAGATAAATAACCAAAAAAATGAAGTAGTATTACAAATAAAATGCGGCACTCCAGGCGCATCAATCGCGTATCGTTTGAATACTGATCCGCCGGAAACATGGCATTTGTACTCACACGTCATTACAGTACCTGCCAGTGGCAGTATTCGCTCAAAAGCAATCAGGATAGGATATAAAGAAAGTGAAGAAAGTGTATATATGAATCGGTAAAAGACAAAAACGGAATTGAAATTCTTTATATGTTTTTTGATTCTCTTTAAAAAGAGTGGCTATTGTTGTTATTTCTTTAATAGAAACGGATATTTTTGAAAGTATAACTACCAATAATTTTTTGAAACCAAATAAAACCACAAACATGAATAAATTTATTTTTATTATTTGCCTCCTGTCCGCCATGACATCCTGCTCGCAAAAGAAGATTCAAAAGGGATGGACCCAGATGTTTAACGGAAAAGATCTGAAAGGGTGGGATGTAAAGATTGCGGGCTATCCTTTGAATGATAATTTCGGCAATACTTTTCGGGTAGAAAATGGTTTATTAAAAGTATCCTATGACGGTTACGGAGACCTTTTGAATAACAGGTATGGGCACATTTTTTACAAGAAAAAATTATCCGCTTACCTCGTTGTAGCTGAATATCGTTTTTACGGTATCCAAATAAAGGATGGACCCGAATGGGCCTACCTCAATAATGGAATTATGTTGCATTGCCAGTCGCCGCAAAGCATGATGGTAGCCCAGGATTATCCTATTTCTATTGAGTGCCAGTTATTAGGTAGCGACAGCAAGGTAACACGTAACAATGCCAACCTATGTACTCCCGGAACCAATGTGATGATGGATGGTAAATTAATCACGCAACATTGTACCAATTCTACTTCGGCGCCCAGCCCGGCAGATGAATGGGCTCATGTTGAAGCGCTGGTATTAGGCGATTCTATTATCAAACACATTGTAGGTACAGATACGGTTTTGGTGTATGAAAAACCTATGATAGGTGGAGGCAGTGTCAATCATTATGATCCTGCGGTGAAAAAAGATGGTCAATTATTGAAAGATGGATACATTGCTTTGCAGAGTGAAAGCATGCCTACAGAATTCAGGAAAGTAGAGGTATTTGACCTTGGCCCTTACATGAACGATCCTGTTAAACTTGCAGCGATTATAAAAAAATTACAACATAGGAACGATAAAAGGTGAAAGCAATGAGCAATGAGCAATAGGTAAAAAGCAAAAGCGGTCGGCACCCATAGGGCAATAGGCAATGAGGAATAGGCAATCGGCAATGGGCACAAAACGGTCTTTCAAGCAGCGGTGACAGCCATAATAATAAGACACTCACCACTCACAACTCACGGTTAACCACTCACAATGACGAAAAGAAGATCGCGGAACGAATGTGTGACATCATCACCCTGCGAACTGATAGTCTGGGTGCGGTGATATAGTAATGGTAGCCTCGGAAAATCAGAAGAATCTCATAACGGGCATTTGGCTTATTTATAAAGCATTCAAACAAACAACATGAATAGTTTAAACAAGCCCATCGTTAGAAAACGATTAAGGACAGCACGCCTTCTATGTGCAGCCCTCATTATTACCTCACTCATTATGAACAATGCGTGGAGTCAAAAATCTTTGTCGAAGAAAAAATCTAATACCGGTAGCATCAATTTACTTGCTGAAAACAGCAAGCCCAACATTATATGGATCACGACGGAAGGCGTTCCCTTGCGGGTATTAAGTTGTTATGGTAGCAGCATCATGAAGACCCCCAATATAGATCGTATTGCTAAAGAGGGTATGTTATTTAAAAATTCCTTCTGCAACAACGCGCTATGTGCACCCAGCAGAAATCCAAAAGCGGTTGACTGAAAAGTACGAGCACAAACAATCCTTGTTTGAAGCCGAAGAAGAAGATGATCCGGTTGTAAAAAAGTATGTAGAAGATTTTTGGCAGCGCATCATTGCCTTAAAAAAGTTAGATATAGTACCGGTAGAAAGGCTTTCCAGAATGGTCAATGCCGACACACTGCGGCACAGCAATGTAAGGGAAATAGGATCAGAGTCAATATGCTACC
>JBDTJI010000230.1:0-9263 GCA_039935935.1 Ginsengibacter sp.
TTCTGTTAAACGCTAATGGTATTCTATTTGATCAGTATTAGGAAAGAAAAACAGAATTAAAAAATTTAAAAATTAAAAAAATAATCACTATGACAACATTAAAATTTAATCAGCCTGCTTTGAAAAGTTTTGACATTTTTCTTGACAACTTATTGAATGATTTGCCCGCATCTAAAAATGACGGGATGAGTTTTCCCGCAGTTAATATCATTGAGACCAATGACGACTACCAACTCGAATTAAATGTAGCAGGTAGAAAAAAAGAAGATTTTAAAATTACGGTAGATAAAAATATTCTTACCGTTTCTTTTGAAAAGAAAGAAGACAATTTGGAAGAAAACAAAGAACAAAATAAAAAGTTCGTAAAAAAAGAATTTGTCATTCAATCGTTTAAAAGGTCATTCACCATTGACGAAAAGATCAATGCAGATGCGATCGACGCGAAGTATGAGAATGGCATATTATTACTTTCACTTCCTAAAAAAGAAGAAGTAAAAATACTTCCAAAAGAGATCGCAGTTCAATAATATTATAGCAAAAACAAGAGTAAGTATCAGTGCCATTCCAGTTTAAACTGGGATGGCTTTTCTTTGTTTATTATCTGACAGTGTTCACGTCATCAACTATACAGGAATCCGTGTTCTGTCTGAAGTAAACTAATTTACAAAACCCCATTTTATTCCGAATCTCATAATAAGGCCTGGAGTAGGGTAGAGTGGTGCCACAAAATTATTATTGGTAAATCCAAATCCGTGGGAAATGTCAACGGTATTGATATTCTCCATTTTGACAAACGCAGTAAGAGATTTTATTCTAAAATTAAAGAAGACATTTACCTGGGGAAGATTGTTAACTGTAATACTATCCTGCGGGAAAAACTTTCCCATTACAGGTGAATAATTGTTAGCCTTGTAAGGTGTGTTATAGCTGGCATCAAGGCCCGTACTTAGGTTTAAATTTTTAAAAAAATTTCCTTCAAATGCAAGACGTTGCCTGGTATAAAAAAGAGGTACTCTTACCGGGTTATTACCGGCAGTTTGCTGGATTATAAAATCGCTGTATAAATTCAGATGTCCTACAATCTTATTTTTTGTACCCGCTGAGAACTGTGTGATATTTACAAGACCATTAAACTGATTTGTCTGGTAAAAATTTTTGAAATAAGTATAATTAGCAATTGAAATATTCCTGGCCATTAGGGTGAAACGCGGATTATTCGCGGTAGCGGTCAGCATGGTAATGTTTTCTTTTTTTGTGTCTAAACTGTTATTCAGGTTAAAAGAAGAATTGCCTTCGTAGATATAAGAGGGAGAGCGGTTTATGTTTTGAAAAATGACCTGGACATCACCCAATTTTATATTGATCGTACGTATGAGAGATGCATAAATGCTAAAGTCAGCAGCATTAAGGCCGGTGGCATAAAACTCGCCATGTGCTATCGCGTCCCATTTCTTGTTTCTTGTTTTATTTCTGTATTCGCCATGAAGTGCTACATTATAAAAATTCTTTTTGCCGGATTCAAAGAAGCCTGAAAAATTTTCAAGTCTGAGCCCCGCTTCAATGTACTGACCGAAATTTTTTGTTTCAGGGAATTGCCGGATCACAAAATCATTGGATACATATTTCCATCGGTCTTCCAGCGCAAAATTCAGTCCGTTGGAGGGAATGAGGGTAGTATCATACCATCGTTTAAAAAATGTAGAATCGCTCTCAGCAAATGAAAGGTTTTTTAGATTGTCCTTGAATTGATAAGAAGAAGATTGGTATTCCACTGTGTGTTGAAATCGTACTTTAGGATAGAACAAATATTCTGTGGTGCTGTCATTGATAATAATTGAGTCCTTTTTACCAAGGTCATAACTCTGCCTGAAAAAAGCTGTAAAATCTTTGTATAAATTTCCCGTATTGATCGTAGTCGAGAAAATATTTTGGTTTTCCACATCACCGCCAAGATTAACCGGGATTGCAAAACGTCTTTTTCTGTTGGGATCCTGTAGGAAATAATCGGCTTGAATACCGCCATTTTCCGATGAGGTAAGTTTATTGCCAAGCAGTACAAAATAGGCTGCATACCTTTTTCTTTTTCCCTGATAATTACTGAAAAAGCGATAGTTATTATGACTGGTATTTTGAGTTTGAAAAAATCCCGGCGATGAGATAAGCTGGTATTCAATCCCGGCATTCCAGTTAGGTTTTATATTTTGTGTCAGAAGCACTTTTACCACCTGTTCTTTGCCGGAAGCCAAAAAATAACTAAGCTGCGTGTAGGGCCGCGTTGTTTGAAAAAATCGGGTATTTTCCAGTGTATATTTATATACGTCAAAGGCGTGGAAACCTGCGTCCCATCCTGCACTTAATAAAGGTGTAAATAAGATAGGAAAGGCTGCATTACCATTGTTGCCCAATGTTACATAACCTGAAGGAACTGTATAAACTTTTCCGAAATCATCAATAGAAGAATCAATACGACCTCTTACCAATGAATTAAGATGAACATAAGAAATCGTAATGGAATCTTTAAGGTCGTCACGATGTTCAAAGGTGATGGTATCAGCACCTTTGGAGCCGGACATTCCACCTAAATTTGGCATGCGACCGCCGCCACCACCTCTGCCGGGCAACGATATTTGTGCATAGGAGAACTGAATGAAAAACGCAAGAAAAAATAGTATGCCTGCTACTTTAATCAGGCGGATATGGAGAAATATTTTTTTTAAAATAACCATGTATCAGAATTCTTACAATTGTGCTATCAATTGTTTAAAGAGAAAAGTAAGTTTAGGCTCTGCTTCTTTTGCAGCTTGCAGCACTTCTTCATGTGTGATTGTATTTTCCTCTTCCCGTATTCCAATGTCGGTAATTACACTTATCGCAAATACAGGCAGCCCAAGGTGTACCGCAGCTATTACTTCCTGCACAGTGCTCATTCCCACGGCATCTCCACCCAGCATGCCCAACATTTTGTATTCAGCCCTGGTTTCAAAAGTAGGACCTGTAACTCCTATATACACACCCTCCCTGATAGCAATGTTATTTTCATGAGCAATGCTTTTGACCTTTTCAATTAAATGTTTTTTATAAGGCTCGCTCATATCCGGGAACCGCACTCCTAAATCTTCATCATTAATTCCGAGTAATGGGTTGACAACAAACAGGCTGATGTGGTCGTGAATAATCATTAGGTCTCCAACTTTAAAAGATGGATTCATGCCACCTGCTGCATTGCTGAGCAATAAAGTTTGGATACCTAAAAATTTAAAAACCCTTATAGGAAATGCTACTTCCTGTGGAGAATAGCCTTCATAATAATGAAATCGACCGGCCATGGCCACCACTTTTTTACCACTTAAATTGCCAAAAATTAATTTGCCTGAATGGCCAGGTACGGTACTCACTGGAAAATGTGGAATATCATTATATGGGATTTCATATTCAACATCTATTTCATCGGCGAAACTCCCTAAGCCGCTGCCAAGCACAATTCCGAACACCGGTTGAAAAGAATATTTTGTTTGTATAAAATCAACCGCTTCCCTTATTTCTTTGAGCATTTTAGATGTTGTGTTAAAAAAAAGGATTCAAAGATAAGGTTAGATAGGTGAATAGTAGTTTCAGTTTTCCGTTATTCATTCCTTAAATATTGGGGAGGTTTCTGGCGTAAGGAAGGCTTTCTTTTGCTTTACAAAAATTTTATTTCCCACAAAGTCATAAAGGGCACAAAGAAAAAATACTTCGTATTTTTTATACCAAAGGAATAAATTCTCAGTGTTCCTGGTACTCCCAACCTACCGGCAGGTTAGTTGGCAAATTCTTCTTTTTGACTTTCGGAGTGTAATCTTCCCTTATATCTTTAAATGTGCCATCAATCGGGCCATTCAAATTGTCTGAAATATATTTATCATATAGTCTCCAATCATTCCTACGAAAGGAGGGCAAAGCCTAACTTTCTTCTTCCCATTAATCGTCAAAAAGGGACGACTTTTGGGTAGAACTTTCATGGAGTAAGAGATTTGTTCGTTGCGCAAGAGCGTTTTGTAATCAACCAGAATGAAAGCAGGGAATCATTTATCCTGTAATATTGGTGAAATACATAGTATATAAACGTTTTACCAAAGTGTTTTTCCTTCATAATAATCCAACACTGTTTCTCTTAACACAAAATCGTATTTGGCAATGATGAGATTGTCATTAGCCCGATCAAAATTGTTCTTGGCAATCAAATAATCTACAGAGGTAATAGCGCCGGCATTAAATCGTATCTCAGTAGAACGGAATGATTCTACAAATGAACCAACCTGGCTTTTTAGTAAAGTAAATTTATCAGATGCTGATAGAAGATTTACGTACGCGCGCTCAATAGACTGCTGTAATTGAGTCTTTGTATGTAGTTCTATTAATTTATTATTTTTAAAATCGAGTTTCGCCAATTTTACCTGGTTCCTAATTCTGCCGGTATTGAATAGGGGAATGCTTAGTCCTACATTGATTGTTGAAAAAAGATTATTGCTTAATTGATTTTTAAAAGTGATTTTCCTGGAGTCATAATTGTCTTTTTTTACAATAACAGGAAGTTGTGTTCCATTTACTAAAACATAGTTTGATGAAGGTTCTTCGCCGGTGCTCATAAAGTAATCTCTCGTGGCAGCGCTTGAATAATTGGTATTGACGTTCCCACTTAATGAAAGGGTCGGGAATAGCATACCTTTTATAGAACTAATATTTTTTTCAGCACTTTCGGTCCGAAGCTTTGATGCTTTTACCTGTGCGAAATGTTGCAAAGCGGTTTGATAAACATCGTCTGGGTTTTTGGTGTACCTATTATTAAAATTTTCCTCAGGCAGTCTTTCCACTTCGAGGTTCTTATCATAGGGAATGTCCAAGAGCTGTGCCAGGTTAATCCTGGCAGTTTCCAAAGCTGCTTTATGATCCACAATGGCAATCTCATCGCTCGCCAGTTGGCCTTTCAGGTCGTAATAGTCGGAGGGTAAGACGGATCCTGCGCGGTTTAAAATTTCAAGACGGTCCGTCTGTTTCCTGGTTACCTCCACTTGTTGATTTGATTGTTTTAAAACATCTTCAGCACTTAATACCTGGAGGAACGCAAGAATAATATTTATGGTAAGATTGTCCTTCGCCTGTTGTAATTCCAACCTTGATGCCTCATATCCTAATTCGTTTGATTTGATTTGATTATGGAGAGAGGAGCCTTTAAATAATAAAATAGAGCTATTAGCCCCATAGTTTGAATAGTTTACTTTCTGGTTAATAAATGAATTGGTGAAAGGATCTATGCTTCTTCCCTGGTTAATACCATAGTTGGCAGAGGCATTCAAATCGGGCAGCATAGTGGCTTTGGATTGTCTATAATTAACACCTTCTTTTTGCATTTGCAGATCGGCCTGCAAAACATCTATATTGTTTTTTATTCCTGTCTCGATGGCCTCTTTTAAAGACAACTTATTTTGTGCCGTCGCAAAAAATGTAAACAGCAGTAGCGCTGTATTCATTAATAATGATTTCATACTTTCTAATTTTTATATTCTTATTCCCCTTTAGGGATAGGGGTTTCAATTCTTCCATCTAATAAATTGATGATTCTCGAACCGTACCCCGCATTTTTTTCAGAATGAGTAACCTGGATAATGGTTACACCTTCTTCATTTAATTGCCTGAATAAATCCATGATCTCTGTACCCTGTTTAGAATTCAGGTTGCCGGTAGGTTCATCGGCTAAGATCAATTTTGGTTTGACAATTAAAGCTCTGGCAATGCCTACCAGTTGCTGTTGTCCACCGGATAGCTGTGCCGGAAATAAATCTTTTTTGCCAACAATCCGGAAGCGGTCGAGTATATCAGCTACCATGGCTTTTCTCTCAGAAGATTTAATATTCTGATAGATCAATGGCGTTTCAATATTTTCATAAACCGTTAGTTCATCAATAAGATGATACGCCTGGAATACAAAGCCGATGTGTGTTTTAAAAAGATGAGAACGCTGTTTTTCTTTCATCTTAAACACCCGTTCTCCCATAAAAGTATATTCGCCTTCATTAGGATCATCCAGCATACCTATTACATTCAGCAGTGTTGATTTGCCCGAACCCGAAGGCCCCATAATGGAAATAAATTCACCTTCGGCTATATCAAGATGAATGTCTTTTAAAACGAAAGTGCGGTTGACACCGGTGTTGTACCATTTGTAAATTTTCTTTAATTGTATCATGTATTTTTCTTTTGTCGAATTGGTTTTTATCAGTTGTGAGTAATAAACTTATCTTCTCAGAGTTGTCGGCTGACCAGTACCAGCAGCATCTTCCTTCTTCTCCTTCAGGAGCTGGAGACTATTCACTCCTTAAACTCTCCACAGGATTCGCCTTTGCTGCCTTTATCGCCTGAATTGAAACAACAAGCAGCGCAAAGCATAAACTTCCCATTCCGGCAATTAAAAATATCCACCAGCTAATGGCAATACGGTATTGAAAATCCTCCAGCCATTTGTTCATAGCCCACCATACGATTGGGGTGGATATGGCAAATGCAATCAGTATCAGCTTTACAAGGTTGCCGGATAACAGGCTGACAATTTCAATTACACTCGCTCCAAGCACTTTTCTGATACCTATTTCTTTTGTTCGCTGTTGTGCTATCAGTGCCACAAGACTAAAAAGGCCGAGGAGGGAAATGATGATAGCCAGCGTGGCAAACGTGGCGAACAAAGTGGCCAGTCGTTTTTGTGACTTATATAGAGCGGCTATATCATCATCCATAAACGAAAAACTAAAATCCAAATCCGGGAAAAATTGCTTCCATTTACTTTTAATAAATTCAATAGTTTGAGGAATATTTTTTGAATTGATTCTTATGTAAGTATTTCCAAAAGGTAAATCCTGCGCTTTTTGTATAACTACCATTGGGCCTTTTTTCAGCAATGAAATACCTATAAAATCGTTGATCTCACCAACCACGGTACCCTGTAAAGCACCTAATTTTAGCACCGTTCCTACAACCGGCTGCTTTAGTCCTAGATTTTTGGCAGTTGTTCTTGTTATAATTATAGGTTTTGAATATTCGATATTTCTACGTTCTTCACTTGTTAATTTTGTAGAAGTAGAATATAAAAGAGAGTCAATATTATCAGTGGCCGATGAGAAATTTTTCCCTGCTATTAATTTTATCTGCATGGTATTTAAGAAATCTGCATCAGCATCCACAAAACCAAAACTCCAGTTTTTTGTAGAGTCGTCCGGGCGGCTCATGCTGGAAAGACTTCCATAAGTATCACCCAATTTCCAGCTCGAGACAGAAACATCAAAAATGTCTTTTGAGGTTTTTAGTTCGTTTTTAAACGAAGCCGTATTTCCATCAAATCGTTGGGACGGCAACTTGATTAAGTAATCTTTATTAAATCCCATTTGCATATTATTGAGCAAATAAAGTTGTTTATACACAACTATTGTAGAGACAATCAAACCAATGGAAATAACGAACTGAAATACGATTAACGTTTTCCGGATACTGAGGTTGATTGAAAAACCCTTTTGCCGGTCTTTCAATATGGATACAGGTTGCAATCTTGACAGGAAGAAGGCGGGATAGGAGCCGGAGATAATACCGGTTGTAGTGCTTAATAAAACAATAGCCGTAATAAATTTCCAGTTCAATAAAACAAGCTTTCCTGCATTGATATCCACAATTCTTGCAAACAACGGCCAAAGTAAATACGCTATGAAGAACGCAATCGGCAGCGCTACACAAAAAAGTATAACCGATTCTGTGATAAACTGAAAAGCCAATTGCTTTTTACTGGCACCCAATACTTTTCTGACACCTACTTCTTTTACCCTTTGCAAAGAGCGGGCTGTGGTAAGATTGATATAATTAATGCACGCAATAGACAAAATCAATAGTGCGACAAAAGAAAAAATATAAACGTACTTTATATCGCCGTTGGGAAAGGGTTCATTTTTTATATGGGAATGTAAGTGAATGGAAGTAACGGGTTGGAATAAGATTTTTGTATCTTTTCGGAAATGATATTTTTTATAGATGGAAGGGATTTTTTTTACAAGGGCGTTAATATCTGAACCTTTTTGCAACATAATGTATTTCACTCCTGAAGTAGCGAAACCACTCCAATCCAAAGGTTTTTGTTGTTTGGTATTCGCCATGATTGCTTCGGCCTGAAAATGAGTGTTGGACGGGATGTCTTTAATAATACCGGTAACTGTAAATGGATTTGTGACGTTAGTATAATCTTTATAATCGAGTTGTTTGCCTATTGCATTTCCAGACGAGAAAAACTTTTTTGCAAGGCTTTCAGTAAGGACAATGCTGTTGTTATTTGTCAACGAAGAACTGGCATTGCCGTTTATAAACGGCAGGTTGAAAAGGTGGAAGAAACTACTGTCAACCATGATATATTTCACCCGGATGTTTTTCCCATTTACAATAAGTTCATTTTCTGCATTTTGAATTTTAGTTACGGATTCCACTTCCGGAAATTCACTTTTTAAAGTGTATGCCAGGGCATCGGGTACCATGAAAGTTTCTGAATAAAGACTGTCTTTTTTTTCTTCTGCTACCACGCGGTAAATCCTGTTGGAATTGCTGTAGTATTTATCGAATAACAATTCATATTTAACATATGCGGCAATCATAAAAACTCCTGCCAATGCTATTGCAAGACCAGCTAAATTGATACTTGCATATACTCTGTCTTTTATGAAAGACCGCCAGGCTATCTTAAAAAAATTTTTAAACATTTAATTTAATTAATTCTTTTAGTTATCAAACCTACCCGACCGGCAGGTAAAAAATACTTGTAATTTCTATCTTCTTCTCTTCTCCTTGCTCAACCCAGACACTTTATTCACTTCTCAAACTCTCAACAGGATTCGCCATTGCTGCTTTATACGTTCTTAAAAGCAGAATAACCACTGCAGGCAACAGCAGAATTAATCCGCCAATTATAAATAACCATACACCGGGTTCAATTTTAAAAGCAAAATTCTGTAGCCACTTATTCGAGGCTAACCAGACTATAGGAACCGCGATAACAAAGGCGATAAGAATTAATTTTAGAAAGTCTTTCGCTAATAATAAAATGATTTGTGAAACGCTTGCTCCCACTATCTTTCTGATGCCTATTTCTTTTGTTCTCTGATTGGTGGTGTACATTACCAGGCCGAGCAGGCCGAGGCAACTTATAAAGATCGCAAGGCCTGTAGCCCAGGTTAATAATCTGGAAAGATTCTGCTCGGCTG
>JBDTJI010000231.1:0-20856 GCA_039935935.1 Ginsengibacter sp.
TCCATACCACATTGTTTGTCCTGCTAATTTTTTTATGTTGCTCAAAAAATATTCGGGGTTTTAAATTGGAATTCTAAAAACGGTAAATTTAATGGGATAATTTTCAAAGTAAAAGATAAATATCAAAAGGATAGCAATGTATCATAATTAACAGCAATGCCGGAAAAATTTTCAAGACGCAAGAAGCAAAAGTATCAGCTTATTAGATCAACCGGAAACAGTGACAACATTTTTTTGAAAATACTATTAAATAAAAAGGATGCACTAATTTACAGCCCTGAAACAATTACAGGAAATTCAGTAAATGCCACAAGACAATTTATCAGTCGGGAATACGACTCAAAAAAAAATCCTTGTAACAGGAGGCGCAGGCCTTGTAGGAAATGAACTGATCCAACAACTATTGGAGCAGGGCGAGCAGGTGAAAGCGATTTATCATTCTACCCCTCTTTCAATCTCTCATCTCAATTTAGAAATCGTTCAATGTGATATTCTCGATGTGGTGGCTCTTGAAGAAATCATGAAAGGAATAACTCATGTATATCATTCAGCGGCGCTTGTCTCTTACGCTCCCAGGGACAGACACCAACTTTTGAAAATAAATGTGGAAGGCACTGCCAACATTGTAAATGCCTGTATCGACGCAGGAATAGAAAAATTAGTTCATGTAAGTTCTGTCGCTGCTTTGGGCAGAACAGATAAAGGTGAAATAATCTCTGAACAAATGAACTGGACAGAAGAAACCAGCAACAGCATCTATGGAAAATCAAAATATTTTGCCGAGATGGAAGTATGGCGGGGCATTGGCGAGGGCATGCAAGCTGTAATTGTAAACCCTACGTTAATATTGGGGGGTAATAATTGGGAAAGCGGATCCTCCGCCCTTTTTAAAAAGGCGTATGATGAGTTCAAATGGCATACAGAAGGTGTCACGGGTTTTGTAGATGTACGCGATGTAGCACGTGCTATGATCCTGCTAATGAACAGTGAAATTACTTCACAGCGTTTTATCCTGAATGGTGACAATCTATCTTACAAAGAAGTTTTTTCAACTATCGCAACTTGCTTTGGCAAAAAGCCTCCTTATAAAAAAGTAACTTCTTTTATGGCTGAATTAATCTGGCGAATAGAGTCAGTAAAAGCCGCGGTGAATGGGAACAAAAGTCTGTTGACCAAAGAAACGGCGCGTACCGCATTGTCCAGAGTTAGATTTGATAATAGTAAAATATTAAAGGCTTTACCCGGTTTTGAATTCACCAAAATAAAAGAAACTATTGCTCATACCTGTAGCGCCCTCAAAGACAGGTACCATCTTTAATTGAAGAAAATTTCTGATACAGGATTTGAGGTTGTCTGATATTAAGCATACATAATCATTGAAACATCAGACATCCCGAATCAGAGATCAGACATCAAAAAATAAGACATCATACATCCAGCTTTATTTCAGCTTTCTCAATTTTTCCCATATCTCAGGAAGCCTTTTTATCATTACCAGTTCTTTTCTTTTTTTATAAAATTCCTGAATAGGAGTTCCCCAATAGGTCTTGTTCCCTTCTATGCTGGATGTTACACCACCCTGCCCCATAACTATCGCATTCTCGCCAATCGTAATTGTTTTATTGACGCCCACCTGTCCCCACAGTATAACACCATCTTTCAAAATGGTACCGCCTGCAATACCCACCTGCGCAGCGATCAGGCAATTTTTTCCAATCATCACATCATGTCCAATATGTACCATGTTGTCTATTTTAGTACCACTTTCTATTATGGTAGCATCACTTACTCCTCTGTCAATTGTGCAATTAGCGCCAATTTCCACATGTTCCTGAATTTCTACCCGGCCACAACTTTGCATTTTACGATACCATATTTTTCTATTTTTTTTTGTATTAAAATAATAGGCATCACTGCCAACTACTGTACCGGAATGGATCTCTACATCATCACCGATAACACATTCATCATAAATAGTTACATTGGGGTGAAGAATACAATTATCACCGAGCACAACATTATTACCCAGAAAAACATTTGGCATTACTATCGTGTTTTTACCGATACGTGCAGAATCGCTTATCATCTTATCAGATGCCTGAAAAGGCTTAAAATGATTCACTATTTTTAAGTAGGCTTCGAACGGATCTTCTACAACAAATAAAGTCTTTCCGTCAGGCACATCCTTTAGTGTATTGATAAGGATAAAAGTCGCTGCGCTGTTTAAACAGGCATCATAATATTTTGGATGATCCACAAATACGATATCTCCTTCTCTTACTCTATGTATTTCATTGATACCGGATGCAAATGAATTTTCATTTCCTGAAATTGTTGCCTCAATGAAATCTGCAATCCATTGAGCTGACACGGGTGAAGGGAACTGCATATAAAAGATTTAAGTGTCAAAGATAAAGTTTGATTCTTTTATGTAATCGTAGATAACAAGCAAACCCTTTAAGTTGTTTCAAACCTATAAAAGCACTATAAAAAAAGCAGCGACACTTTTTTTATACCCATTGGGCTTGCTATCATAACTGTATAATAAAATAAGTAGTAAAGCGTTATATTTTATCACCATAATTTAAAACAATAATAAAAATATTTTTATTCAAAAAATGAGTCAGTAAATGAAGATAAAAATGATAGCTTATGATTCATTTATTTTACTTTATCCACACCTCAATTTTATAATGTTGATAAAAAAAGATGCTAATATTTTTTTAGATAGCAAAAATTATTTTTAATATTGTGTAAGGAATTTGTTTTCCTGTACTTACTAACCCATCCATATAACAAAGCCCGAGCATTTTCTTGTCGGGCTTTATTTTTTTTACGAACAAGGATCTTCTTTTATTTTTTAAATTTATGAGGTGAATAAATATTTTATCGCTCACAAACCTTACCATGTTCTATCACAATTTTCTTCCGAAGATGGAAAACAAACATTAAAAAATATTTTTAATGTTCCTTCAAACGTATATCCGGTGGGACGTTTAGACTATGACAGTGAAGGATTACTCATATTAACCGATGACAAGAGACTCAATAAATTATTATTGGACCCTTCATTTGAGCATGAAAGAGAATATTGGATACAAATAGAAGGAGAGATATCGAAACAGGCCATTGACACATTGGAACACGGAGTAGAAATCAATATTAACGGAAAAATATACCACTCTAAAAAATGCCTTGTAAAAAAATTTTATTCTTTTTTACCTAATGTGAGTAAAAGAATTCCCCCAATACGATTCAGAAAAAACATCCCTGATAGTTGGATCAGTATAGTTTTAACAGAAGGAAAGAACAGACAGGTGAGAAAGATGACTGCAAGAGTAGGTTATCCAACGTTAAGGTTAATAAGATACCGGATTGAAAATGTTACTTTGGAACAATTGATGCCTGGGGAAATGAGAACAATTTCTCAGGAAGAAATGTATAACTTGCTAAAAATTAAAAAAGATAAATTAAGATGTTAAGATCAATGACAGGCTTTGGAAGGGCGGAACAAACCATAGGAGAAAAGACTTACCTGGTAGAAATAAAATCGCTTAATGGGAAACAGTTAGAGATCAATTTAAAAATCCCGGCTATTATAAAACCTTATGAATTTGATATAAGAAATTTAATACAGGAATTCCTTATAAGAGGCTCCGTCGAATGTTTAATAGTAGTAAAGCAAAATGGCTCTTCCAAGCCGGTAATTATTAATACCGATCTGATCAAGTCCTATTATAAGCAGATAGAAGAACTCGCCTCAGAACTATCTATTGATACTAATTCAGTTTTGAGCGCAATACTTAGGTTGCCAGAAGTAATATCGCCAAGCAACGAAGTGCTTGATGCCAATGACTGGAACGATTTAAAAAAAATAATCGAAGTTGCTTTGAATGAATTGAATGCACACAGAATTGAAGAAGGAAAATCCATTGATAAGGAACTCAGGATCCGTATAAAGAATATCAATGAACAGGAAAATAAAATTGTAGAACTTGAACCACAGCGAAAAGAAAGAATGAAGGCTGAACTGGTACAACTTCTTGAAGAGAATGTTGGCAAAGAAAACTACGACGTTAACAGGCTTGAGCAGGAGCTCATTTATTATATTGAAAAAATAGACATCAGGGAGGAACAGGTGCGGCTTAAAAATCATTGCGAATATTTTGTATCTATATTGGATAGTGCATCCGATGTAAAAGGTAAAAAGCTTGCTTTTGTGATCCAGGAAATTGGCCGTGAGATCAACACTACCGGCTCGAAAGCTTATGACGCAGAAATTCAGCGTTCCGTGGTATTTATGAAGGACGAGCTTGAAAAGTTAAAGGAGCAAACTTTTAATATATTATAGAAATGGGTTCATTTCAATCCGATAGTTATCGGATCGGATAGCCATCGTAGTTCAGGTGGTTTGTGAGGAACTGGAACAGGCAGGCACTAACCACGCCCTATCCCTGTGTTTCTTATACCATCAAAAACAAATTATTTTTGCAAAAAAATCACCTTGAAAAAAATTGTCTCCATAATTATTCTTTCTGTTTTTATAAACTCTTGTATTAAGATTGATCTTTTTGAAAAACAATCTCAAATACCATCTCAGCAATGGTATTACAGTAACGTTCCGCAATTCACTTTTAATATCCAGGATACTTCTTCCCATTACAATGTGTATATTGTATTGCGACATACCGATCTATACGAATATAATAATATCTGGTTAAGAATCGGCTCTGCATCACCTTCAGACACTACACATTATCAAAATATAAACCTCAAATTAGGCACCGATTCCAAAGGTTGGCTGGGAAGCGGCATGGACGACATATTTGAGCTGAGAAAAAATATCTCTCCCGGTCCGGTCTCATTTAAAAAGCCCGGTGACTATACTTTTTCAGTAGCGCAAATCATGCGAGACAATCCTCTGAAGTATATTTTGGATGTAGGGATAAGGGTGGAAAAGTTAAGCATGTAAAGATACTTTTACCTCTATCATAATTTTATTTCAATCTTAACCGGCATGGCTTACCAGGGTATAAAAAATAAATTGAAAAGCAGGCCCCTGCGGATCATTTATATTTTCTATTGGTTTCTCCTGGCTTACATTGTTGCGGCTCTTGTTTTTTGGTTCATCGCCCTTAACATACAAAATGAAGAAATTTATTCTTATAAAATGAGAATGATAGAAGTGAATGATTTGGATTTTCAAAGAGAATCGCAACAATTAAAAGAAGAGAAGGATAGAAAAACTACACAGTACATTGGAGAGGGAGCTACGTTCTTATTATTGATAGTAGCAGGGGCTGTGTTTGTTTTTCGCATTATAAAAAAACAGTTAGTACTTTCAAAACAACAGCAGAACTTTATGATGGCTATTACACATGAGTTAAAAACTCCTATCGCCGTTACAAAGCTCAATCTGGAAACCATGCAGATCAGGAAGCTTGATCATGATCAGCAACAGAAATTAATAAGGAGTACGATCCAGGAAAGTAATCGCCTTAATGCGCTTTGCAACAACATGCTTTTATTGAGCCAGATAGATACAGGAGGATACATATTTACCAACGAAAAGATTGATCTCGGCGCACTTGCTACTGATTGTGCAGAAGACTTTCTTGCACGTTTTTCGTCAAGAAGAATTGAAGTATCTACGGAAGATGAAATTTTTATCAATGGGGATAAGTTGCTGTTACAGCTTGCTATTAACAATCTTTTAGATAATGCCATTAAGTATTCGCCAAAAGACACTTTAGTTTTGCTAAGGGTGTTTTATGATCACAAGAAAATACACTTCCAGGTGATTGATGAGGGGCAGGGTGTTCCGGAAAAAGAACAGGATAAAATATTTGAAAAATATTTTCGCGGAGCACAGATGCAAACCAAGGGGACAGGATTAGGCCTTTATCTTACCAGAGAAATAGTAAGGCAACATAACGGCAATATCAGCTTGACAGACAATAAACCTCACGGATGTATTTTTGAGATGCAATTTAAAAATTCCAAATTTTTTAATCACTAATTTTTTCTTTATGGGGCCAAAAAAACTTTCAATCTTACTGGTAGAAGATGAAGAGAATATACAAGACGCATTAAAATTAAATTTTGAAATGGAAGGCTATGAAGTGACATCCGTTTATGATGGAGAGGCGGCGCTTAAAGCGGTCCACAATGAATATTTCGATTTAATTATTCTTGATGTAATGCTCCCCGAGATAGATGGAATCGCCGTTTGTGAAAACATCCGACTCACAAATACTGAAATTCCAATTCTCATGCTGAGTGCTAAAAACCAAAGTTCCGATAGAGTCTTAGGTCTTAAAAAAGGAGCCGATGATTATCTGACTAAGCCCTTCAGCCTCGAAGAGCTTTTAATACGGGTACGCATATTAATCAATAAGAGCCAAAAAATATCTGCTAAAGACCCTGTTTCTGAACAATATGTTTTTGGTAAAAACGAGATCAATTTTAAATCCCTGGAATGCGTTACAAAATCGGGTGAGGTAGTAGCGCTTACGAAAAAGGAAGCTATGTTACTGAAACTTCTAATCGAAAATAAAAATGAAGTTGTAACAAGAGAGAAAATCTTACAATCCGTGTGGGGGTATAATGTTTATCCTACCACACGTACAGTGGATAATTTCATTTTAAATTTTAGAAAATATTTTGAAGAGGATAGTCGCAATCCTAAATACTTTCATTCAATAAGAGGAATTGGTTACAAGTTTACCAACTCCTAAACGCTATTCACACACTTGTTTATCGAGCAATGATATCACCTCTGAAGCCTTTTCATAGATTCGGCTAAGGTGGGTCGTATTAGAAGGGGGCGCGTATAAGTTAATTTCAACTTCATCTAAAAGTGAAGTGAGCATCAATGAAGTATTCAGGCTTACATTGCACTTGTCCAGCTCCTCATTCAGTCTCTTTTTAGATAGTTCACTTAAAGGAATTTTTAGCTTTTGAGACAAATATTTTTTTAGCGAAGAATCCATACTGATCAAAAATCTACTACTGTTTCCTGCTATCATTTTTTCATGCGCATCAAGCAAAGGGCTTTCAGGAATGGTAAACTCTTTATCAGCTAATTCTCTTTCATATTTTATGTCATCCAGTCTTACGTACTTTTCTAAAACACCTTCATTTTTCTTTTTCCTAATGACCAGGAAAAATATCAGGCAAATAATGGCAGCTATCAGGGCTATGCCTAAAAGTACTTCTGTCAAGTTTGAAATAGATGGTTGCGAATCAGGTTGTTTTTTATTCGAAAATATTTGACGAACTGCATTTCCTTTTCGCACATGGACCTGTAACGGTGGCACAAGAATGGTTTTATAGTCTTCAGAAGCAGGATCAAAATAAGAGAATAATATGGAATCAATTGCATAATTACCTGGCCCGGAAACTGTAAACGGGTATGAAAAAACTTTGTTGCCTTGCATTGGCACCGTCGTTTTATCAACGTTGTCTTTAACTTTTGCTTCGTAACCATCTATACCCTTCGGCCATATAATGCCAGGTGCATTGACTAATTGAATATTTCCCTGGCCACTTACTGTAATTTTTAGAACCCCTGCATCATCTGTTGAAATACTATCTTTTCCTAAAGAGGATACCACGCTAAATTTTCCAACCGCTCCTTTAAAGCTATTCGGCTTATTTTCTAATGGCAAAGGTTTTACGTTAATTACCGTTGGAGCGGTTTTTAAGGTAATCTTTTGTTCCACTAAACCGCTGGCGGGAACCCCTGCATCACCAAAATTTTCCAGCATGTTGAAAAAGCTGCTCCGATCCTGCGAATTAGCATAAGCGGACTTTATAAAGGTTACTTTATTATCAGCAACCACAGGATCAAGTGTGATGTTACCAGCCTGTAAAGGATACAATTCTACTTTGCGCAAAGTATATACATTATATAATCTACCGTCGTATTTTTCAAGTTTTGAATTATTGTTATTATTTACATCAAGGTCGCTTACAGAAAATCCATTAAAAGATGGTGCATCTGTGATTGTGGTCTCGGAATGAAGACGAGTATAGAGTTTAAAAGCTGCGACGACAGGCTCTCCTACAAAACAATCTTTCTTACTGACTTCTAATTTTACGAACAGATTTTTTTTTATTTTTTCTGCTGCATCTTCCCCGGGCTTTAAAATATAATCATTAAACTGGTGCCTGACAGGAACATCCGGGAAATCAAAATTGAAGTTGGGAAATGGTGATGGGCTGGTAGCATTGCTATTATTGTTGTGAACTAAGGAAGGATCGTTAGTAACTGTAATGGTTATGGACTTGCTTTTATATTCGTTTCCATCAGCCCGGGCAGTAGCGGGGCCGATGATATACTTGCCGGGAGCCTTTGATTGCAAACTAAAACCAATGGAAACATATTGAGTGACTTTGCCATTGATGCTACTCATACTACTTTGCTGATTGGGGCCACTTACTACATTAAAGTCTTTAAAAGACGGCGGTATGATACTTTCAACATGTGATGCATTTTCCACTTTAAACTGGATATCGACCAAATCATTCTTTCCTATTTTTTTGTTGGGGCACACCACAGAAAACTGTACCTGAGCAAGAGAAATGCTGCTAACAAAGAGAAATACAAAAAAAAGGATAATACTAAAAAAGCAAATTTGTAGCAGTGATGAAGATTTTCTTCCCGAGACCTTTCCAGGTGATTTATTCACCAATTGACAACTTTTTGACAAATCACCAACAAAGTTTTCAGAAACAACCTTATGTAAACGCTTTAGTAAAAATGTATCCATTTTTCCGTAAAAAGTTGAGTTACAAAAATACTTGTAAATGAATTTAAAAAAAGGTTAATAGAATAGGGTTAATTCATCTCAGTTAAGGCAAATCGCCTAATGAAGGCCTTATTACAATATCTTCCACACATGCCTGTGGAGAAAGTAATGAAACGGAATAAATTAAACTGGCAATATCATCCACCTCCATAATTCTCTCTGGCAATACTCCGGCGCCTTCCCACGATGCAGTATAAACTGCACCCGGATAGACAGTGGTCACTTTAATGTTAAAAGGTTTCATTTCTTCTCTCAGGTTTTTACTGAATCCCATCAGTGCGTATTTGCCGATGCTATAGGAACCTCCATTCCTGTATGCACCTAATGCAGCAATGGAACTCATATTAAAAATATGGCCCGACCTTTTTTTCATCATTGCAGGAAGTAATGCCCTGGTGAGGTGATAGGCTCCGAATAAATGAATATCTATCATTTTTCTTAAGGTGCCTTCTTCCTCATTATAAACACTGCCGGGAATAAAATATCCCGCATTGTTTACCAGGATGTCAATGGCATCACTTTGTTCCGATACCCAGGCCGCAAACTTCAACACGTTTTCTTTTTCGGATAGGTCAGTTGCGAAATATTTGACCCGTTGTCCATATTTTTCATTGAGATGGCTTGCCGTCTTCTCAAGCTCCTGACCGTTTCTTGCACAAATGAAAATGTTATTTTTTGAAGACAAAAACTTTTCTGCCATCGCTTTTCCCATACCTTTGCTGCCGCCTGTAATTACAATATCCATAACTTTATTTCGTTTTTTTAGTGATAGTTACAAATCTAATTCCTTAAACTGACATTTTTTTGAAACAGAACTCTTTGAAATATAAACATCTTTTTTTTGATCTGGATCACACTCTGTGGGATTTTAACTCTAATGCAGAAGATTCTCTGGCCGAATTATATGATGCATTTAAACTTGAATCTTTAGCCATTGATTCCTTTCATCTTTTTTATACAACTTATTTAGGTCATAACGCTACCTTATGGACGCGGTTTGAAAAAGGTTATATCACAGTAGAAGAATTAAAATGGAAAAGAATGTGGCGCACTCTGCTTGATTTTCAGATTGCGAATGAAAAGCTGGCAAAAAATATGAGTGAGCACTTTATGACCATCCTTCCCACTAAAAAAAAAGTGTTCGAGCATACTTACGAAATACTTGATTATCTCACAGACAAAGAATATTCTTTACACCTCATTACTAATGGGTTTGAAAAGGTGCAAAGATCAAAGTTGAATAGCTCTAACCTCACCAAATATTTTAAAAACATTATCACTTCAGAAATATCAAACTCAGTAAAGCCTAAAAGAGAAATTTTTGAATATGCCTTAGGCAAAGCCAACGGAAAAATGGAGAATAGCATTATGATTGGCGACAACCTTAATGCTGATATTGCAGGTGCGAAAAATGCAGGTATGGATTCCATCTTTGTTAACCACATAAATGCTGACATCAGCCTGGATCCTACTTACACCATTCATCACCTGAAAGAGCTGGAATCTATTTTATAATTCTCTATCGTCATCCTCATTCAAGTCTTTTGATTCTTTTTTGGGAATGGACAATGACATCCAATCATCATTTAATTGCATTTTTCCTAAGTAGACTATCTGTCCTACATGATAGGAATAATGGGCTAATTGCCTGTTGATCGCATCTACGACATTTAAAGGTTCTTGCCTAAGATAAACCGTTTTATCAAGATCTTCATCAGTCAAAGAATTTAAAGCGGCGAATAGACAATCCCACCCCGCATCCCATTTAATAATCAATTCCTCTTTGGTAATTATCTTTTTTTCAAATTCGGCATCGCGTTCACGCCATTTCTTCTCACCATCGTCTGTAAGAAAATTGGTCCATCGGGAAAGCATGTTGCCCCACAAGTGTTGAATGATTATTGCAATACTATTGCTGTGATCATTGTATTGCCAGAACAATAATTTTTCTTCGTGCAATTGCTCAATGGTTTTATCGCCGAGTGATTTGTATTGCGCGAAAAGTTTTTTTACACCGGCTAAATAATCAAAAGGCATAAGAATCTTTTTATGGGTCAGGGAATTTTAGTTAATAGCTTAAAGCAAATTTATGGCTTAAAACCAATTCGGGTTCGGGGTGGTTAAGGTGGGTTAATTAACTGTTTCAGAGCTGTAAAATCACCTGGATATCTTCATCATATTTTTTCATCTTCCCATCCTGCTTCATCATATTTTTTTCGATCTGTTCTATCTTTAATAAATATCCTTGTTAGTTCGCGCAACTGAAAAATTTTATCAATAATTTTATTTTCAATTACAGTTTGTGCCGGAATAAGCATATTTGATAAATATTTTTTTTCGAAAAAAGATTCCTGAATTTTTTATAGATGAATCGCGCGAATCAAATACCTGTTTTTTCTGATATAATTTCTTCTTCCCCTGTTTCTTCGTACGGGATCAAAGTGTCAATGGTTGCTAAGACAGTTATGCCGCCCTTCACCTTTTGATTTAATTTTACATTTAACTCAGTTCCGACTGGTAATAAGACATCCACCCGACTGCCAAATTTTATAAATCCCATCTCATTTCCCTGTGAAACCTCCTCGCCTATCCTAAGGTAATTAACAATTCGCTTGGCAATAGCTCCGGCAATTTGTTTCACCAAAATTTCTACAGAGTCACTTTTTATAACAACCGAATGCCTTTCATTTTCTGTTGAAGATTTGGGGCTCCACGCTACCAGGTATTTGCCTTTGTGATATTGGCTATACATAACTTCACCTGACATAGGGATTCTATTAATATGCACATTGGCAGGGCTCATGAATATTGAAACCTGTAAGCGTTTCCCTTTGAAATATTCTGTATCAGTTATTTCTTCTATTACTACAACTTTTCCATCTGCAGGGCAGATTACCTGGTGATGAGCTATGGTATAATTTCGTTTGGGGGAACGAAAGAAGGAAACGATGAAAAGAAGTACGATAAAACTCGCTCCAAATACGATCCAGGAAACTATCGGAAGCGATGCGCTGAAAAAATAAAAGAAGATAATATTTATAGCCCCAAAAACCAAAGCACATACAGCAATCGTTTTGTAGCCCTCTTTGTGAATATTCATCTAATAGGTTTAATTACAAATATAAAAATTGAGACCGAGACAGTTTGTTTTATTTTATCATAAATAAATGATAATACGCAAAGACAAATGGTATCGCAATGAGCATAGAATCAAAACGATCCAAAAACCCGCCATGACCAGGCATCAGACTACCACTATCTTTTACTCCGGCCATTCGCTTGAGCTTGCTTTCCAGAAGGTCGCCCAATGTGCCGAAGATAGCTGAACATAAGCTGATGGCTATCCAGTCTTTTACAGAATAAAAACCTGTAAAATGTCCAATCAAAGTAATCACAACTACACACAAAATAATACCTCCAATAGTTCCTTCCCATGTTTTTTTAGGCGATATTTTTGATAAAGGATTTTTGCCAATAAATGAACCTACGAGGTATGCCATCGTATCGTTGATCCAGATCGAAAAAATAATGCCACACGGAACTATCTTCAAAAAATTATTATCTCTTGCGCTAAAATCTTCTGTCCTGATCATCATCATCAAAACAATTGGGAGCGTGATATAAAGCAATCCCAACAGGCTTTTTGCTTTATAATTTACCGGATTAATTTTTTTCAACAATTTTATAAACTCATACCAACAACCAAAATGGACAATGGTGAATAAAATAATAAAACTCCATCTATTCCAAAGTAAACCTGCCAGCATTACCGCTGCAAATAGAACAGCGGTGAGCGCCCTGGTTTTAAATGTTTTGATATCAAATGCCATTAGGTAATATTAAGATTCTTTAGCGATCCAGTCATGAAAATCATTGGGGTCATCCTCCTCGGGGAGTATATATTCCTGTTGTTTTAACAACGAAGCTTCCCGAAATTTAATAAAAGCGTAGATAATTAAAACGAGAGCAATTACGCCTGCCCATATTGGAAAATTTTCTTCAATGTCTTTTGTATCCTTAATACCCTGCCTGGTAATTAGGTATAAGGCTGTCACTTGTACGCCATTATATAGAAAATGAAAAAGGATGCTAAGCCATAAGCTTCCACTGTAGTAGAATACCAGGCCAAGAATGATTCCCAATACAAAGCGAACTAAAAAGCCATAGTAAGAAATGTGAATGATGCTAAATATAAAAGCTGTTAAGATAATAGCAATCCATGGGCCTTTTAACCATCTCATTAATATATTTTGTAGCCCGCCCCTAAAACAAACTTCTTCAAATATTCCAGGTAATAAGGCAATAATGAACATAGACATGATGTATCTGGCGAACGAATTGATATTAATAAGAACAGCTTCCTGTGCGGCACGGGAGGTTTCCATTGCTTTGAATTTCATTTCCCAGGCCTTTGGAATGGGAATAATCTTATTAATTTCTGCCAGTGCACCTGACAAAGGAAAAGTTAGAATTAGGATCGCAATCACTATCATAAGTTGACGCGAACTGATCTTTGTATTAAACCCGATAAATTTTGATGGATTACGATAGCAAACCAGAGCAAAAAAATATACCGGCAAAAAAAACATAAACAAAGTGGATATTGCCTGCATCCACATGATGGCATTATAATATTTAGGATTCATGATATCCTGGGCCAACTCCACGAGTGGCCTTCCTGTCATTACTATCCATAAACCAGCGGAAACCGTGGAGCCTACCACCAATCCTGCACCTATAAATGCGAGCAAAATTCCTAATTTTGATGGAAAGCTAAATTTCCTTGAATTTCTATCAATCATTGCATTCTCAATATTTAAGTGCGTAAATTTACAGCCAAAATTTTTTAATAGAAAGGTTGGTGTTCGATTCATTTATCCAACTCAATAAATAAAAGCAACAACTTGGTTAAAATAGGTAATATCTCACTTCCTGAATTTCCTTTATTGCTTGCTCCAATGGAAGATGTAAGCGATCCTCCTTTTCGCGCAGTATGTAAAGATCATGGTGCTCATTTGATGTACACTGAATTTATTAGTAGTGAAGGCTTGATTCGCGATGCTATTAAAAGCAAAAAAAAACTGGATATTTTCGATTATGAAAAGCCTGTAGGCATACAAATTTTCGGAGGTGATGAGGAAAGTTTATCCCTGGCAGCAAAAATTGTGGATGCTACCAATCCTGATTTATTGGACATCAATTTTGGTTGTCCGGTAAAAAAAGTAGCTTGTCGCGGTGCTGGAGCCGGTGTATTAAAAGATGTGCCGTTAATGATACGGCTAACCGATGCTGTGGTAAAAAGCACGTCGTTGCCGGTTACGGTTAAAACAAGGCTGGGCTGGGATGAAGACACTAAAAACATTGAAGAAGTTGCAGAGCGTTTACAGGATGTAGGCATTAAAGCACTTGCCATTCATGGCCGCACCAGGACACAAATGTATAAAGGCAGCGCTAATTGGGAATTGATAGCCAAAGTGAAGGAAAATCCAAGAATTACAATTCCGATATTTGGTAACGGCGATATTGATTCTCCCCAAAAAGCATTGGAATATAAAAATCGTTATGGAGTAGATGGTATTATGATTGGAAGGGCTGCTATTGGCTATCCCTGGATCTTCAATGAAATTTCTCATTACGTAGAAACGGGCGAAATTCTGCCTTCGCCTACAGTCGAAGAGCGCGTGGCAGTTTGTAAGAAGCATCTCATTAAATCGTTTGAATGGAAAGGTCCTGTTGTTGGTATTAATGAAATGAGGAGGCATTATACCAATTATTTAAAAGGTATGCCCAACATCAGAGAATACAGAACGAAGTTGGTTACTCTAAAAGAAGTAGATGAAATTTTTGAGGTGCTGGATGAAATTGTAGATCATTATTCAGGATATGAATTTGAAAAGACTCCAATAGAACTGATCAATTATCATGAAAAGTGCGCAGTTTAGTAAGGTCTAAAGTAGAAAGTAGCAACAGATCACAGTAAGAGAATTCTTGATTCTAATGTCTTTCTACTTGCTACTAATTTCTTGCTACTATTTTTATATCCAATGGAGATACAGCCGGTGAAAATACATTTAAAAGGTTTCCATTTTCATCAATAAGATATTTATAAAAGTTCCACCTGGGCTCAAGATCGTTCCACCCATTTTTATCTTTATTAGTCAGCCACTCATACACCGGTTGTTTAGATTTTCCAATTACATGATTCTTTAGAAAAAGTGGAAATGTCACATTGAAATTTATTCTGCAAAATCCGGCAATATCTTCATCAGTACCAGGTTCCTGGTCTCCAAAATTGTTGGAAGGAAATCCGAGTATTACAAGGTCTTCATTTTTTTGATGCAAAGATTCAAGTTCTCTATATTGTGGAGTATAGCCACATTTGCTTGCCAGGTTTACAATCAATAACTTTTTATCTCTATATCTTTCAAATGAAATTTCTTCTCCTTTATTCAATCGCGCGCTCAATCTATAAATAGTTTCGGGTGCACTTATTTGGTTTTCATTTTTATTAATCCGGATTCCTAACCCCGTGAGTTTTGAAATTTTCATCCGCAAATGGTAAGTAGTGGTAATAATATTTTTTAAAATACTCATAGCTATTCTCGGATGTTGTTATCTAGATAATTAAAAAGATAAATGCAAATTATATAATGTAACAATTTACATCAAATAGAAGTAACTCTATGATAGACTAAAAATTGATTTTACTCAACTAAAAAAGCATTCCTCCACGATTGCTATCTTTGAGTTAAGTTTTAATTAATTGAAATAAATTCAATGACAACTACCCATGAATTCTTTATGCGAAAGGCGATTAAAGAAGCGCATAAAGCTCTTGATGCAGATGAGGTGCCTATAGGCGCTATAGTTGTAATGCAGGATAAAATAATTGCCCGTGGTTACAACCAGGTAGAAACTCTAACTGATTCTACTGCCCACGCTGAGATTATCGCACTTACATCCGCCTTCAATTACCTGGGTTCAAAATATTTGCCGGAAGCAATTTTATATGTAACGATAGAACCCTGTGTGATGTGTTGTGGAGCAATGTACTGGAGCAAAATAGGTACGGTGGTATATGGATCACCCGATCCTAAACATGGAGGTCTTTCACTTTTAACATCAGTGGGTAAAAATAAAAATGCTTTGCATCCCAAAACGAAAATCGTAAGTGATGTTTTGCCCAATGAATGCGTAATGCTGATAAAAGATTTTTTTAGAAAAAGAAGGTAATAATCTGCTCGTTTTCATAATTAATGACTGGCTCATTTTTTGAGTACTATTTGTTCACTAGTCTGGTATTACTATCGAATTCGATAATTTTCCCTTTTAGTAAACAAGAATCATTATTTAATAATATATATTAAGTAAATTTGTAACCCTTAAATTAATTTCTCACTTATAAAAATCAATAAATATTATGGCATTTACATTACCGGCTCTTCCTTACGATTATGATGCGCTTGAGCCACACATTGACAAATTAACCATGCAAATACATCATGATAAGCACCACCAGGGTTATGTCGATAATCTTAATAAGGCAATTGCCGGAACAGAGAACGAAAACAAATCTTTAGAAGATTTGTTGAAAAATGCGGGTAACATAAGCCCCGCCGTTCGTAATAATGGTGGTGGTCATTGGAATCATAGCTTCTTTTGGGAAATTCTATCTCCTGATGGCGGAGGAAAGCCTGAGGGAAAGTTAGCTTCGGCAATTGATGAAGCTTTCGGGTCTTTTGATGCAATGAAAGAAAAGTTTAATGCAGCCGGAGCCGGACGGTTTGGAAGCGGATGGGCATGGCTGGCCGTGGGAACAGATGGCAAGTTGATAATCTGCTCTTCTCCTAATCAGGACAATCCGCTGATGGATGTTGCTGAATGCAAGTGTACGCCGATACTGGGTTGCGATGTTTGGGAACATGCCTATTATCTGAAGTATCAGAATAAGAGAGGCGATTATTTAAAAGCTTTCTGGGAAGCCGTAAACTGGAAAAAAGTTGCTGAACATTTTAAAAAAGCTTAAGTAAGCTACTTTTATAAAAAAGCCGCCAATAAATGGCGGCTTTTTTATTGCATTTAGGAAACTCATATATGGTCATTTGCATTTCCCTTTCTTAGCTTCATATTTCACATTTTAATCAGATTTTTACAGTTTTGGAAAGGAGTAGTTATGCAATATTTTATAATCTCTTTTCGTTGTTCATTTACATTGTTTCACTATGAACCGGAAAAGACCTAAAAAAATTATGCAACTGATAAACTTTGTAATTAAAATGTTTATATCCAAACCCACTCAGGGTTCTGACTACTATAATATAAAGCGTTACAATAAACTTAGGCGCAAGTTCATGCAGGGTGACGAGAGGTAATTAAGATAAAGAAAAGTTGTTTTACGGTTTTTAATAAATATAAAATGAAGTAAATAATTTATTTCAATGATTATAGTTCACTATTTAATGATAAAGAAAAAATCGCTTTTTTTTAACTTCTTTAAAATCATCTTGCAAATGAAAGTTAACTCCTCATTAGTTTTAGCTATACTACCAAAATTAGACTCCTTTGGCTCGCATAAAAAAATTATACCGAGATTACGATTTGAATCTCCCCCAAACTTTTAACTAAAAAGATATTCAACATCTTCTTTACTCAGGCTTTTCACAAAAGTCTGATCATCCGAAATTAATTCTCTTGCGAGGATGCGTTTCTTTTCCTGTAGTTGCATTATTTTATCTTCAATCGTGTCCTTACAAATCATCCTGTATGCAAAAATGTTTTTGGTTTGGCCGATACGATGGGTGCGGTCAATAGCCTGTTGTTCTACTGCAGGATTCCACCAGGGATCTACAATGTATACATAGTCGGCCGCAGTTAAGTTAAGACCTACACCTCCAGCCTTTAATGAAATTAGAAACACGCGGCAATCTTCATTCGACTGAAAATTTTGAATAGCCTTTTCTCTGTCAGGAGGAGAAGTGCTACCATCAAAATATTCAAACTGAATATTATTTTCCTTAAGCTTTTCCTTTATTAAAGCCAGCATGCCCAGGAATTGAGAAAATATTAAAGCTTTATGCTCACCTATATTTTCTGTGATTTCACGGGTTAGCTCTTTAAGCTTAATAGACTCATTCGGGTATTTCTCTTCTTCTTTTAAAATAGCTGGACTATCGCAGATTTGCCTGAGTTTCATCAATCCCTGTAAAATGGTCAGTTGAGACCGGCCGACGCCCTGCTCATCTATCACTCCTAAAATTTTACTCCGATAACTATTTCTAAAAGATTCATATATGTTCCTTTGTTTGGTTTCCATTTCACAAAACAAGATGGTTTCAGTTTTTTCCGGAAGGTCCCTGGCTACTTGTTCTTTAGTTCTTCTTAATATAAAAGGATACAACAATTTTTTCAAATGATCTTTTTGCTCCTGTTCACCGAATTTGTCGATGGGTGTTGAAAACTCATTTCTAAAAAATTCTATACTACCCAGCAGGCCGGGATTCAGAAAATTCATTTGTGCATAGATGTCAAAAGTATTATTCTGCAAAGGTGTACCACTCATGCATACCCGGTTAGTGGCCTTAAGAAGGCATGCTGCCCTGGTCACTTTGGAAGAGGGATTTTTAATAGCCTGAGATTCATCAAGAATTGCATAGTCGAACTGAATCTTCATTAGCAACTGAATATCGCTTCTTAATGTACCATAGGTGGTAATAATTATATTTTCCCCATCAAATTCTTCTTTTCTACGTGCACGTGTATTTCCATGATGTATGCGCCATGTTAGTGAAGGAGTAAATTTTTTAATTTCATTCTCCCAGTTATAAATAAGGGTGGTAGGACACACTACCAACGCTTTCAAGCCTCCTTCTTCTTCTGCATAATGTAGCATCATACTGAGCGCCTGCACTGTTTTTCCTAATCCCATGTCGTCTGCTAAAATACCGCCCCAACCCACGGTTCTAAGGTAATTTAACCAATGAAATCCCGAAAGTTGATAAGGACGAAGCCTGTTTTCCAGTGCAGACGGTATTGGCACCTCCGGAATATTTTCAAAATTCCGGAGTCTCTCATATTTTTCATCAAGTTCAAAGGACAGCTCTTTTTCATCACGCTGATCATACAGGTCATCTATTACGCTGAGATGAAATCTCGAAAGACGAAGCTGGTTGTTTTTTCCTTCCCCTACTTTAAAAAGCAGTGCGTATTTTTTGATCCACTCATCAGGAAGAATACCAAGAGTGCCGTCATTTAACTGCACAAATGATTGTTTGTTAGTAAGTGCTCTTTGTATTTCGGCGATTCCAATATGCTGCTCACCAAACGCTAATTCTACTTTAGCATCAAACCAGTCTATACCGCTGCTGAGGTGAATATGGGTTGAGGGCTTGGCAGTATTGAAACGAAAATTTTTTAAAGCGTCAAAACCATAAACCGGTATTTTCATTTCCTTCATAGCATCCACAAACAGAAAGAACCAATTGTTTTTTAGCACATCTGTACCTTTCAGCACCAGGCTCTGGCTTTGCGGCTGATTAATAAAGTGCGAATGGAGTTTGCCTAACCTGTTAATAAATTCTTCTTCCGCCTCCTTGTTGCGTTTTACCATTAACACCTTATCGTTGTCAGGAACGATGATCGTATCTTTATCCCCTGCCTTTACACTAAAACCTTTATAAGTAAACACCGGCTGGAATAATAAATAATCTCCTTTTTCAATTAATTTTATACTTATATCTGGCTGCCCTTCTTTGGTTTCTCTTATTAGTGATGAATCAAATGAAACTTTATAGTCATTTGAAAGAGGGATAAGCATATCTTTTAAGAGTGCAGGCCATGTTTCTCCTGGAATGCGCAGAGTATTCCTAAATTTTTCTGCCACAAGTACTTGCTCCGGCTTTTGCCACAGGTATAAGTTCTTATCGTGTAAAAACAAAAGGTTAGTGTCCCACTGGTTTCCAGATATCCTTACCTTTTCCTGCTCGATATCGACATAAGTTTCAATTAATTTTTCAGCACCCGAATCTAAAATTTTAAATTGAATTTCCGGATGAACAAGTGAAAACTCAACTGTTTCAAGATTAGATGTAGTGAATCTTTTGCCTCTTGGCAAATAAAAAGCCGGCAAACTTTCTGATTCCTGGAAAATTCTTTTAAGCCTTGGATAAAGAAACTCTGCGATCAGCATTTTCGTATCTTCAGGATATTCTTCAGTTTCATCACGAATGATATTTTCCCAGTAACCGCTAAAAGGAGAGTTTCGGTTTAAATATTTATTGATTTCGGATTGCTGCAATTTCCGGCAATGCTGTATCAATGACTTACCTGTTTCGTTCAATCCATTTATATTAATGAATTTACTTAGATCTAATTTTTCGAAGGGACCAATGAATTTGTTTTCTTCTGCATCATATTCTGCTTTTATCATATCAACAGATACGAAAGGAAAGGATTTTTCATTTGCATTAAAAACCATGGCAACCTGCTTGTTCTGCTCCAGCAGCGGCTCGGTATCTACTTCTGCATCCAGCACCAGAGGAGCGTTTCCGTTTATTGTCGGAGAGCTGACTCTTTTTATCGTAGTATCAGTAACTTTCAAAAAAGGCTTTCCATCTTTATAAATAAATTCAAACTTCCCCGAGAGATCATCGTCCAGGCTGTAGCCATAGCCTTCCAGCAATTTATTTTTTTCTTTATCCCAGTTTCGGATACTATCAAAATAGTGAGGCCCCCAGTTATTAAGCAATTGAAGAAACAAAGCAGTCTTATGTTTGCACAACATGTGTGATCTATCGTCACAATTGCAGGATGTGTCAAAATTCCTTTCTTCATTTTTTTGGATAATCAAATGGAAAAGATCTCCACTTTCATCCAGTTCCGCTTCTACTTTTTCGCTGGCAGCATGAAGTATAGTGCATTTATTCCTCCTTAAAATTTCTTCAGCAGCCGTATAATTGTCCATACCTGCCAGCATCCTGATCATTTTAAGATCAATAAACTTAATCTTAATTACCGTATGTTTTTGATTAAATACAGGATTGCCATC
>JBDTJI010000232.1:0-23684 GCA_039935935.1 Ginsengibacter sp.
AAACCACATAGCAGCATCATCAGAAAAGCCTTTTTGTCAACTATCGCAATTATTTCTTTAGTTTCTTCCACAACACTTTCAAATGGAATATAAGAAAGAATGGTGTGTCCTAAAATCATAAATAAAAATGCAAGCAAGCTCCATTTTACGATACTTTGCCATTTCCTCGCATGCGGACTGGAAGGAGGAAGGAGGGTGGTCTGTTTGGCTATTAGTACTTTAGTTATATCGTTTAACTGCTTTTCTTTGTCATCAAAGTTGCCGTCAATTCCGTTACGTATAGTTTGCATATTGTCCAATACGTTTTCCATTTCATCGGGGATCAGCGTATTGATTACCTCTTTCATTCTTTTAGCTATGGTAGGGGATTTTCCGTTAGTAGAGATCGCAATTTTAAGATTGCCTTTTTTAACGATAGAACCTAAATAGAAATCGCACAGGTCTGGTTTATCTGCTGCATTTATCAATTTACCTTTTTGTACGGCATCTTCTTTTATTTGCCTGCTGACATTGATATCATCTACGGCGGCAATCACTATATCTGCATTGTCGAGATCCTCAGCCATATATAGTCTTTCAATCAGTTCGATGTTTTCTTTACATTGGGCCAATTGCCGGATAGAATCACTGATCTGAATGGCAACCAGCCTTATCCTTGTTTTTGGTGAATTATTTAGTACAGTATTTAATTTTTCAAGTGCTACATGTCCTCCGCCTATTATCAGCAGGGAAAGGTTTTCCAATTTCAGGAAAATAGGAAACAGGTTGTTCTCACTGGTGGTTTCCGGTGAAGTTATAATTTCTAATGTAGGTGATATTGTTGCCAATATTAATTATTTGTTTTCAGTCTGATGGTCCCGCGTCTGACTGGAACTGTTTATTTTCAATCTGTCGGTTCTGTCTGACTGGATCCGTCCCAGTCTGAAGGTGCCCCTCTGACTGGGTATGGACCCTGAAGCCTACTCCTGTCAGACGGAGACCGTCAGACTGGAATAGCAAATCTCGTCCTATGTGTATAGTCTCCGAATGATTCATTATTAACTCTTTCTTTTTTAAAATCGGCAAACAGTGAATCGAGCTCTGCTAAAAGTTCTGCTTCATTGAGACTTTCTTTATATAAGCGATTTAGCCTGTAGCCTTCATGATCGCCACCTAAATTGAGATTGTATTTTCCTAACGCAGAACCGATGAAACCAATTTCTGATACGGAAGATCGGCCACAACCGTTGGGACAACCTGTCATCCTGGTAATAATATTTTCATTTGAGAGATCATATTTATCCAACAGGGCTTCAATTTTTGTAAGAAATGAAGGCAGATAGCGCTGTGATTCTGCAAGCGCCAAAGGGCAAGTAGGTAGCGCCACACAGGCCATTGAGTTTTTGCGAAGTATGCTTGCATTGTCAGTGTGCTCAATAATTTTAAACTCATTTAAAATTTCATCAACAGCTTCCTTGTCTTTCGGATCTACATCACTTATTATGATCTTTTGGTTTGCTGTAAAACGAAAAGTAACTTTTACATTTTTTGCCACTTTGTACAGCGCCGTCTTCATGGCTACCTGTTCATTGTCGAGCACTCTGCCATTCTCTACAAAAACGGTGTAATGCCAATTGCCCTTATGATCCTGCTGCCATCCATAGTAGTCTTCCCGTTTGTCAAAAACAAAAGGCCGGGCTTCTTCAAAATTAAAGCCTGTGCGCTTTTCTACTTCTTCTTTATACTTATCCACACCCATTTTATCCAGCGTGTATTTTACCCTCGCCTGTTTTCTGTCAACACGATCGCCGAAATCTCTTTGTACAGTTATTATTTCATAGATTGCTTTAAAGGTTTTTTCTCCTGCAGGTACAAAACCCATAACAGTTGCTAAACGCGCATAGGTATCGGGGTTGCCGAAGCTAAATGCCAAACCTCCTCCGACAGCGAAATTGAAGCCTACCAGTTTATTATTTTCAATGATAGCAATCATCGCAAGATCGTTTCCAAAAACATCTATATCATTGTTCGGTGGAATGCAAAGTCCTATTTTAAATTTACGTGGCAGATAAGCATCTTTGTATAAAGGATCTTCTTCATCTTTTTTATCAACTATTTTTTCCTCATCCAGCCATATTTCATAATAAGCCCTGGTTTTAGGTTTCAAAAAGTCGCTTATTTTACCGGCGTATTCAAAAACTTCTGCATGAAGGGGCGACTGCACAGGGTTTGGGCTGCACGTTACGTTTCTGTTTACATCGCCACAGGCTGCAATGGAATCCAAATGAACCTTATTAAAGATCTGATGAGTTGGTTTTAATTTTGATTTATATACTCCGTGGAATTGGATGGTTTGTCTTGTAGTAATTTTAAGCTCATCAGTAGAATTTATACCTGCAATATCGCTTAGTGCTATATATTGTTCTGCAGTTAATATACCTCCTGGCATGCGTAGCCGTATCATAAATGAATACAAACGTTCCAGTTTCTTCTGTGCTCTTTCCTCCCTGCGATCTCTATCATCCTGTTGGTACATGCCGTTGAATTTAGTGAGCAAAGTGTCTTCTTCGCTTACTGCGCCGGTTAATTCATTTTTTAAACTTTCAGCAATAGTTCCACGAAGTGCATCGCTGGTAACTTTTACTCTTTCTAATAAGGGTAAATTATTTTTTTCTGACATGTTATATTGTGAGTGGTGAGTTGTAAATAATGAGTTGTGAGTAGTGAGTTGTGAATTTTAATTGGTCAATTACTTTAGTACTGCTGTTTTCTTTTTATGTTGATATTATTTGTCCGCTGCCTGACCTTCGGTGCTGACAGCTACATCGCTATTAGCTGATAGCTCTTCCTCAATATACATCGATAACATATCGTCCTTCTTCTTTAAGTTTATCAAGATATTCCCGGGCTTCTTCTTTTGATCTTTCTCCAAACTGTTCAATGATTTGCAATACACCGTACTCCACATCATTGCTCATAGGTTCTTTGGCACCGCATACATAAACGATACTTCCTGCGTGCAGCCATTCAAAAAATTCGCCGCCATGTTGCAGCATCTTATGTTGTACATAAATTTTTTCTGCCTGGTCTCTTGAAAATGCAGTTTCTACTTTGGTAAGTACACCGGTCTCAACCCAGCTTTGTATTTCAGACTGGTAAAGAAAGTCCGTGATGAAATGTTGTTCACCAAAGAAGAGCCAGTTTTTTCCCGCAGCCCCGGTAGCATCCCTTTCTGCAATAAAGGATCGGAATGGTGCAATACCTGTTCCGGGGCCGATCATGATAATGCTTTTATCTTCTTCAGGTAAACGAAAACAATGATTGGGATGAATATAAAATTTCAATTCGTTATCCTCATTAAGAAGAGATAAAAATTCAGAAGCCAGGCCGTATTTTAGTTCATCATTTATGCTATAACAATTTTTAGCCACCGTGATATGTATTTCGCCAGGGTGTGCTTCGGGAGAGGATGCAATAGAATACAGACGTGGTGCAATAGGTTCTAATATTTTTAAAACCTCGGTAAATTCGTTTTCGTCTTTTACCGGAAATATTTTCAAAATATCTAAAAGGTCAATCTTTGTATCAGGAATTTCCTGTTGTAAAATGTTTGCATATCTTTTTACGACACGCTCAGGAAGATGTATGATGTTTAATCTCTTTTGAAGAAGATCATATACCGAAATCAATTCATCCCTGTAATCAATATTTTTGGTGGGATCGATACCTGAGAGTCCGATTATTTTTTCTACGATCTCTTTCTTATTTTCCGGAATGATTCCTATTGAATCTCCTGGCTTATAAACAACATCTTCTGCTTCTATTTCAATATGATTGGTCTGTTTCAGGCTACCTATGTCATTAAGATTAATATTGGCAAGCAGCTTTCCTGTATATATTTTTCTGCCAGTTGATTTCTTTACCGGAGTTGAGGATGCTGGTGTAATGGACGTTTCAGGGGATTCGCTTAAGGCTTCGAATACTTTACTAAGCCACTCTTCTGCTCCGGGTTCAAAATCAATGTCGCATTTTTGTAAAGGCGCAATACGGGCACCTCCCAGTTTATTTAATTGGGCATCCACATCTTCACCTGCTTTACAAAACAGGGGATAGGATGAATCTCCCAAAGCCAACACACTGTATTTTAATTTGGAAAGATTAAAGCCATTCTGATGTACATGATCAAAAAACTTTTTAGCCGTGGCAGGAGGTTCTCCGTCTCCATGGGTGCTGATCACTGTTAAAAAATATTCCTCTTTGGTAAGATCATTTAGGCGGTACTGATCGAGACTTTGAACCTTAGCGTGGATGCCCTGCTTTTTTGCCTTTGCAGCAAACTCCGTTGCCAGTTTCTTTGAATTGCCTGTCTCAGTAGCGTAAGTAATAGTTATTTTATTGACGCTTGTTTTCTTAAAGACAGGCTCTGTGTCTTTAGTGTCGTGTTTTGAAAGAATACCATTGAGATAACCATTTACCCAAATTAGTTCGTCGTGGGTTGAAGTGCTGATCAGTTCTTGGAGGGTTTTTAATTTGTGTTCAACTAACATTTTTATGCAATTTTTCGGGTTGGGTTATGGAGATTACAGGACTAGTTATCGGTTTGAAGTAGTATTCATCTGTGTTATTGTTTTCAACCCATTTGAATTTTTCGTGAAGCGCTACTACTCTTCCAATGATAACCAGCGAAGGAGAAATAAATGTTCGCTTACTGAACTTTTTTTCGAAGTCATATAAGCTGGTAATATGTACATTTTGACATGGGGTAGTAGCTTGTTCTATGATGGCTAATAATTTGCTTTCATGAATGTGATTAGCCGTTAACTTTTCAACTACTTTAGGTAACGTTTCAGACGACATATAGAAAACCAGCGTATCTTCTGAATTGGCCAATTCTCTCCAAAAATCATCAGTAATCACATCTGATTTATAGTAGGTAAGAAAGCGAACTGAAGTGGCATAATCCCTGGCGGTAAGTGGAATTCCCGCGAAAGCTGCCGCTCCAAGAGCGGCAGTAACTCCGGGGATTACTTCATAGGGAATATTGTTGGCGGCCAATGTTTCCAATTCGTCGAGGATATTGGAGAAAATAGAAACATCTCCCCCCTTTAGCCGGACTACCAATTTTCCTGATAAGGCAGCCTGCACCATTAATATATTAATCGTCTGCTGGGGAGTGGAAATGCCTCTCCGGCACTGCTTCCCTACATGGATTATTTCAGCCTTGGTACTCACGTATTGCTTTACTATTTCATTGCTTACCAGTCGGTCAACCAGCACCACTTCTGCTTTTTGCAGATAACGTGCTGCTTTTACCGTGATAAGCTCCGGATCACCGCAACCGGCTCCGGCGAGAATCACTTTTCCTGTTTTTGATCGTTGGGTCATAATTAGTCTACTAATTTAGTAGGATATTTAGGTAAAAAAAATTAGATTGCTATTGAATCATACATGCCCCTACTGTTACACAGCTTGTTTCGTCAATTAATATCGCACCCCCATTTTGTCTCGATTTTTTATAAGGATCAAATGCTATAGGTGACGCAGTCTTTATAGTAACTTTAATGATGTCGTTGAGTGCGGCTTTTTCCGGGGAATATTCTTTCTCCAGGGTGTTTACGTCCAATTTATATTCAATCTCTTTTACAATTCCTTTCACTACACGGCTGTTGGTTTGTAAAAGATACTTATTGCCGGGTAGCAATGGTTTGTTGTCCATCCAGCAAACTAACGCTTCAAATTCCTGGTCAAGTTTAGGCTGGTTATTTACGGGAACGATCATATCGCCGCGGCTAATGTCTATGTCATCTTCAAGATGAAGTATGATGCTTTGACGCGCCGAGGCATTATCCACCTCTTTGCCGTTTCTCTCAATGGAACTAATCGAACTTTCGGTGCCTGATGGCAACACAACTACCTTATCGCCTTTGTGATATACCCCGCTGATCACCTTGCCGGCATAGCCCCTGTAGTCATGTAGTTCAGGCGCCTGCGGACGGATCACATATTGCACTGAGAACCTTGCATCGATGAGATTAATAGCAGAATCCAATTTTACATTTTCTAAATAATGCAACAGAGATTCCCCTTCATACCAATGGCATTTCTCAGAGCGTTCAACGATATTATCTCCATTCAATGCGCTGATTGGGATGAACTTTACGTCTTTTAAGCTGAGTGATTTTGCCACTTTCTGATAGTCAATAACAATGTTATTATACACATCTTCCGAATAGCCGACGAGATCCATCTTATTAACGGCAACTACCACATGCGGAATATTAAGCAAAGAAGCTATGATAGAATGGCGACGGGTTTGCTCTACTACTCCGTTCCTTGCATCTATCAGAATGATTGCCAGTTCTGAATTTGATGCTCCTGTTACCATGTTGCGGGTGTATTGAATATGTCCGGGTGCATCTGCAATAATAAATTTGCGTTTTGGAGTTGAAAAATATTTGTAGGCTACATCAATAGTGATCCCTTGTTCTCGTTCAGCCCGAAGACCGTCTGTGAGCAGAGCAAGATCAATATCTCCGTTTAATTTATTTTTACTTTGTTTCTCAATCGCCTCGAGCTGATCAATTAAAATTGATTTGCTATCATAAAGAAGCCTTCCAATTAGAGTGCTTTTTCCATCATCTACACTGCCTGCCGTGATAAATCTTAAAATGTCCATTTTGTGAGTTGTGTTGTGAGTTGTGAGTAGGGAGTAATGAGAGTGCGAGTGAGTAATGAGTTTGCTAAAAATATCCGTTTTTCTTTCTGTCCTCCATTGCGGCTTCAGAGACCTTGTCGTCAATTCTTGTTTCACCCCTTTCACTGGTTTTAGCAGCGATTATTTCTCTGATGATTCCATCTATATCGTCTGCGTTGGATGCAACGGCTGCTGTACAGGTCATGTCGCCAACGGTACGGTAACGCACTTTCTTTTTGGTGATTACATCAGAGGAGTCAAGCTTTATAAATTGGGATACAGATACTAACTGGCCTTCATGTTCAATAACTTCTCTCTCGTGAGCAAAGTAGATAGAGGGTAATTCAATTTGTTCTCTTTTTATATAATTCCAAATATCCAGTTCGGTCCAGTTACTGATGGGAAATGCGCGGACATTTTCTCCTTTGTGAATTCTTCCATTATAGATGTTCCACAATTCAGGCCTTTGTAGTTTTGGATTCCATCCGCCAAACTCATCTCTTACAGAAAATATTCTTTCTTTGGCTCTTGCTTTTTCCTCATCTCTCCGGGCGCCACCTATAAGTGCATCAAACTTAAATTCTTCAATAATATCAAGTAGGGTATAAGTTTGCAATCCATTTCTGCTGGCAAACTTTCCCTTTTGTTCTGTAAGGTTTTTCTTTATAATGGTGTCTTCCACTTTGCGAACTATAAGTTTTTCGCCAATTGACTGCACCAGTTGATCACGAAACTCCAATGCTTCAGGAAAATTATGCCCCGTATCAATATGCACCAAAGGGAATGGAAATTTTCCAGGCCGGAATGCTTTTAAAGCAAGATGCACCATTGTAATAGAATCCTTGCCGCCGGAAAATAATAACGCAGGGCGCTCAAACTGGCCTGCAACCTCGCGCATAATGTGGATGGCCTCTGATTCAAGTTGCTCTAAATAATCTAAATAATATTCACTCATTTTATTTTTCTTTGGATCTCTTTAAAAAATAGTATTCAACTCATTTATTATGTTACCAATTTTTTGTCATCGATCCTGAATTTTACACAAATCACTAAAAGCGAAAAAGTTGTATTTAGAAAGCCTTTAGTCAGAATCCGATAGAAATTAATATGGCTTTGCGACAAAAAGAACATCTAAATAATTATGTGTTATAAGAAAATTAAAAAACAGGAGAAAGGACTGAAGACTAATGGTATCACTATTATTATCAACAGCAACAACAGTTTAACTGTTGACAAAGAATAGGCTGGCACATTATAGACAAATTTGTCATCATAGTTGTTTTTTGTATAGTCTACCGCGAAGGTAGGGTAATCGTTTTTAAAATAAATAAAAAAAGTATTTTTTTTTTGAGATTGGCAAAAAAAGTGGAAATACTCAGTTATCATAACTCAGCTATTAGCCATTAGCTGTTAGTCTTTAGCTTTAGTTTTCAGCCTTTAAGAATTGGTTTGAAAATTTATCTGCATTTTTGCAGTTCATAATTTTTTTAAATGAGTACCTATTTATTTCCACAACAAACTGATTTTTATAAAGGAAAAGTCCGGGATGTTTATACTATTGGTGATCGTCTTTTAGTAATGATTGCAAGTGATCGCATCTCTGCTTTCGATGTGATACTTCCAAGGCCAATCCCACACAAAGGGCAGGTGTTAAACCAGGTAGCAGCCTATATGCTGAATGCTACGAAAGATATTTGTAATAACTGGTTGCTGAAGACTCCCGCTCCTAATGTTTCTATTGGTAAAAAGTGTACTCCTTTTAAAGTGGAGATGGTTGTACGAGGTAATCTTACCGGGCATGCGTGGCGAACTTATCAATCGGGAAATAGAATCCTGTGTGGAGTGACAATGCCGGACGGATTAAAAGAGAATGACTATTTTCCCCAACCTATCATTACACCTTCTACTAAAGCGGCCGAAGGCCATGATGAAGATATCAGTAAAGAAGAAATTATTGAAAGAAATATTGTAGAGAAAGATGATTATGAACAATTAGAGGATTTTTCGTTAAAGCTGTTTGCCAGGGGGAAGGAGCTTGCGGCGAAACAAGGACTTATATTGGTGGATACTAAATATGAGTTTGGAAAACTGGACGATGAAATTATTTTAATTGATGAAATTCATACTCCCGATAGTTCCCGCTATTTTTATGCCGATGGATTTGAAGAACGACAAGCAAAGGGCGAAAAGCAAAAACAGCTTAGTAAAGAATTTGTAAGGGAATGGCTGATCGAAAATAATTTCATGGGTAAGGAGGGACAGCATGTTCCTGAAATGAATGATGAGTGGATTTTAGTGATCCGTAATCGCTATATCGAACTTTATGAAAAGCTAATTGGTGAAAAATTTGTTCCGCAAACTTTAAGTGGCGAAGAAACAGAAAAGCGGATATTAGATGCTTTGAAAGTCGTATAAGTCAGGATTTGTTGAAATATAAGATTGTAGGATATTATTAATTCTATCCATTAATCCTATCATCCTTAAATCATATAAATGTTATCTCATACAATCGGGATTATTGCTTTTGTAAGATAAGAGATGCCGCGACTGTCTCATGCTGATTCAGTATTTCTCCGGCGTAATTAATAATTGTATCCTTTAAAAAATTCCCAGTCATGGTTAAGGTGTTTCCTGCAATTTTAAATTTAAGACCTGACGGCGTAGTACTGCCTGAAGTTCCCTGTCCACCGACAAAAGTTTGCCCTGCAGAATAAATAGAATCCTGTCCGATAAGTTTATAAGCTGAGGTTGAATTAGTGGGAGGGTAAGTAAAAGTAAATGGGAATGAATCGGTATCATCTAATTGACCATCCACATAACTCTGAGTATAAGCAGTAGCATTGATGGAGTAAGTAACCCCGGTACTGGTCATGGTGGAAGGTGAGAAGGACACAGTGCCGCCATTATCGGTGCTTGTATAGTCGGATTTGGTAACAGTCATGTAATTCGTCCTATCATCCGGATCTTTATATAAAACGGTGCTTTGGGTCTTAGCGGAAATAGAAATAAATTGCCAGTTGCCTTCTATTGCTGAAGCAGAAGACTGTTTATCTTTTTCTTTGTTACAGGAAGCAACAACCGATAAGAATGCAACAATCGTTAAAGAACAAAATACATTTTTCATAAAATCTTTTTAGTATTAACGGGATTATATGACAATTAGTTCAAAGGTTTTTTTTAACTATAAAAATTTATTGAAGATTTGGGATTATAAGTTTAATGTCGGCAGTGTCGGAGAGTTACTGTTGAATAAATAAAATACCAAATTTTAAATGCCCTTGAAATAGATTAGAAAGATTTTTGGCTGCCTAATTGCATAACAAATAAAAGGAAAACTATTTGTTATGACCATCTATATAGGTTGTTCAGGCTTCGATTACAAAGAATGGAAAAATGTATTTTATCCGGAAAATCTACCCCATTCAAAATGGTTTGAACATTATTGCACCCGATATAATACACTCGAACTAAATGTTACTTTTTATAAATTTCCTACAGAAAAATCTCTGTCGAAGTGGTTTAATAGTAGTCCTGAAGATTTTAAATTCTCAGTGAAAGCCCCGAGGTTAATTACGCATTATAAAAAATTCAATGAATGCCAATCTTTACTACATGATTTTTATGGTAGTATCCGCGCAGGCCTTCAGGATAAGTTAGGTTGTGTACTATTCCAACTGCCGCCGCAGGTAGCCTATACTTCAGAAATGCTGGACAGGTTATTAAATGCTGTTGACTATTCATTTCAAAACGTCTTTGAGTTTCGTCATGAAAGTTGGTGGAATGAAGAGGTATTTGCGCAGTTTAAAAAACATCGTCTTATTTATTGTGGCGTGAGTTTTCCGCGGCTACCATCAGAGGTTATGGATAGCAGTAACGCTTTATATTACAGATTTCATGGTGTCCCGGTGTTATATAAGTCTTTGTATCCTCAAAATTTTATAGAAGATATCTATCACCAAATCAAAAAGGTTAGTCCGTCGGAAGCCTGGATTTATTTTAATAATACCTGGGGAGATGCAGCCATCACCAATTCAAAATATTTGCAATCGTTGGTTGAATCTTCGGATGAATTACTCTAACAATTTTTTGATCTCAATCAATATGGGTTGCCATCCGCCGCCATCAAGGGTTTCCCTAAATCTCTTTTCTCCATCACCCACGGTTGAGTAATCGCCCTGGGTAGTTGTCAAAATGGTTTGTCCATTTTCCTCTTTCAAATCATAAGTTACCGTAAGATAATTCTCCGGAATATCTGCAATACCTGAATTGGGATCAATCGTAGTGTAGGATAGAAATTTTCCCGGAACGATTTCAACAATTTTTCCTTTTACGAAAACCATATCATTGCCTTCATAATTACCTTTCCATAATAGTTCACTACCAGGATTCCAATCAGAAACTGTTTCGCAACCAAACATATATTTTTTGGTTTGTTCCGGATTTACAAGAGCATCCCAAACTTTCTCAATCGGCGAGTTGATAGCGATGCTATTGGTAATAATTAGTGGTTTTCTCATGTGTTTATATTTTTCCGGTAAAGATATTTATGTGAGATGAAATTTACATTGTAATTAATTTTAGCGTAATCCACTGGCGTTAACTTGAGTTCAGATCTGTTTTCTGTCAAAGAGTTTTGTTTTGAAATGACGTTCCAATTCATGAATATGCTGTGTAACTGCGGGATGTGTTTTTCACAGTTCTGCAGCAGCCTTGGTGAAGTTAAGCCACTTTGCAGCCGCTTTAAAAACTTGCAACCTGAAGTCAAACATTATTTAATGTATTTAGCGAATTGAAAAATTCCTGATCTTTTAATTGAATTCAAATAAAATTTATGGCCCCTCAATATAAAAATGCGAACCATTTTTCCTTTGTGGCCTTAGGGTCTTTGTGAGATTTATTTTTCCCACAAAGACACAAAGACCACATAGTATTATTTCTGCAAAATAATTTAATGGGATAACAATTTTAATTGCATACATGACAAAAGATCCTTCCGTCTGATCTTTGTGTACACTGTTTTTAAAATTCATTAATTTGTTACTTTCGAGCTGTAAATGGATATTGTTCAGGCCAATCAAATCAGTGAGTAAAGTCATTATTCTGGGGTCTTAGACTTGAAAGTTCTTTCCAGTGTGTTCATTTGCTCTGCTAAATGAGAAGCATATCTTGATCTTGCTTCACCGGTGTTCATTAATTTATTTTTTCTACAGAATTCGATTAAATCTTCAAGATGGACAGGAACAGGATGTATAGAAAGATGTTGTTCTTCCAGCCCGTTTTTGATTTTCATAAATTGCACCAGCCAATCTTCATAGTTATCGCACATCTTCTCCCTGTCATCTGATATTTTCAAAAGTTTTTTCATAGACATCCGGCGAATAAAATCAGCCAGATATTATCATCAGAGTTCGTAATTTTGAAATATTGTGAAAGAAATTTGCTATGCGTCTGTGTTCATCAATCCATCCATTCGTTTCCTGGATTTATTAAAGATCATCATTCCATTTTTTATGCCTTTTCGTTTCTGTTTTCTTTCTTCTTCAGGTAAGTGGTTTACTGACTGGCATTCTTCAGAACAACAGCCATCATACTTTTTGGCACATTCATTACATTGTATAAAAAGCAGGTGGCATGCCTCGTTGGCGCAGTTAGTATGCGTATCACACTGCGCGCCACACTGGTGGCAATGGCTTATTATTTCATCTCCGACCTTTTCTCCGAGCCTGCCATCAAATACAAAGTTTTTACCTAAAAATTTATTGGGCAGATGTTCTTCTTTCACCTTATTGGCATATTGAATGATGCCACCTTCAAGATGATATACTTTTTTAAATCCATTGTGGAGCATATAGGCACTGGCCTTCTCACAACGAATGCCACCAGTGCAATACATGATAATATTTTTTTCTTTTTTTTCTTCAAGCATATTTACTGCCATGGGTAGTTGCTCTCTGAAGGTATCCGAAGGTATTTTTATAGCGTTTTCAAAATGACCTACTTCATATTCATAATGATTGCGCATATCCACTACGATAGTTTCAGGATCAGCAGTAAGATGATTGAAAGAATTGGCATCTACATACTTACCTTTTTTGCTCATATCAAACTCAGGATCGTCGATACCATCGGCCACAATTTTATTTCTGACTTTTACTTTTAATAACCAGAAACTTTTCCCGTCATTATCAACAGCGATATTTAATCGCACCTCTTTCAAAAATGAAATAGTGTTAATAAATTCCTTAAATTTTTCGAAATTATATTCTGGTACGCTCATTTGGCCATTGATACCTTCATGAGCGATGTAAATGCGCCCGAAAACTTTCAGATCATTCAGTCCCTTATAAAGTTCATCACGAAACTCATCGGGGTTTTCTATATGGGCATATTTATAATATGAAAGCGTAATACGAGGTTTCTTTTCCTCAAACAACTTTTGTTTCAATTCTTTTTGAGAAATACGATTGTGTAATAAAGCCATGTCGTTTTAATTTATCCGGGATTAAATGAGACATTTACAGGATGAATCAAGCCTAAAAAAGCGGATAAAATAGCGCCACAAATATAAGAAACCTTGTGGGGTTAATAAAACAGGTACACCGTTTGATAATAAGCTGCTAATTATCAAATTATTGTAAATTAAAAATCCACTTTATGAAAAAGACAATCATTTTTGCAGCGACGTTTTTTTTGCTATTAAACGTCAAAGCCCAGGAAGCACATTTCGGAATCAAAGCAGGTATGAATGCTTCATCCTTAAATTCAAGCCCTTCCAATTCAGACAGACAAACTAAAATAGGTTTTAATGCCGGTGTGCTGGCGCATATACACCGATCTAATGCGCAATGGGCTTTACAGCCTGAAATTTATTACTCTTCTGAAGGCGCAAAAAGTAAGGCCAACAGCAAAGTAAAAACCGATCTTGGTTACCTTAATATTCCTGTACTGGCTCAATACATGTTCGACAATGGTTTTAGAATTGAAGGTGGCCCACAACTGGGAATTTTACTGAATGCCAAATCAAAGTCAGGTAGTGTATCATCCGATATCAAAGACAATTTAAAGACTGCAACCTTCTCAATTCCTATAGGGGTAGGTTATCTCACCTCTAACGGGCTTGGTTTTGATGTGAGGTATAATTTTGGTATCAGCGATTTAAATAAAACTTCAGGAGCAACAAAGATCCACAGTAATGTATTTCAATTTGGACTTTTTTATCAATTCTCTGATCCTAAGATAAATAAATAGAATAATCCGTTTGAATACCACTTATAACGGTCCTAAAATGAAAGAGCTATTTTCTTTTATGAAAATAGCTCTTTCTATATGGGTCATACTATTACTGAAACTTTCTACATTAGGCTCTTCTTTTTTTCCTTTTTTCTTTTCTGATTTCTTTTGGTGTTTCAGTTTCAGACGGTATATTTTTCTCTCCTTTGAGCGTGGCGGCCAGCTTCACTGCATTAAGAGCATTTACTTCGCCACCAGTTATAGAAATGTTTGCAAGATTCACCAGGCTATCTGTACCAGGTAATTGCACTTTTTTAGTAACAGGCAATGCCGATTTCTCAATTACAAATTTTACCTGCTCTGCGCTTAAATCAGGAAAATATTCACGGATCAGGGCCGCAACACCTGCTACTACCGGGGCCGCCATACTTGTGCCTGAGAGATTGCCATATCTGTTTCCGCCGGGCAAAGTAGAATATATATTAACCCCTGGTGCAAAAACATTCACTGATTGTTTACCATAGTTACTGAATTTTGCAGTGAAGCCTCCATTAGTAGCATCTCCGCTGGCACCAACCGTAATAAAATTAGGTGCTGTCCCTGACTTATCTAAATAAACAGGATTAGGATAATTTTCGGCGGTATCAATATCTTTTGCATCATTACCTGCAGCATGTACGAGAAGTACGTCTTTACTTTCTGCATATTTTACAGCGTCATCTACCCATTGCTTTTGGGGTGAGTAGCCTTTGCCGAAACTCATACTAATTACTTTTGCACCATTATCTACTGCATAGCGGATTGCATTGGCAATATCTTTGTCATGCTCATCGCCATCAGGCACCGCACGAATCATCATGATCTTTACATTGTCGGCAATGCCATTCATGCCCAATCCGTTGTTTCTTGCTGCTCCTATTATTCCCGAACAATGCGTGCCATGTACCGGTGTTCCGGCCATTACATCGTTATTACCATAATACCGGTCATTAATATCATCCGGGTTATCCTTTACTATTTCATTTCTATAGTTTTCAGGTGGGGTAATGGCTGACTGTTCTTTGCGAAGTTTTCCTTTAAAAAAATCTAAAAATTCTTTGTGAGAAATATCGTAAGCATTATTTCCCTTTGCCATTTCTAAATTAATAGATGCAGCTATCCTGGCGGAGGGATCTGTAGGTGTATAATCTTTAAGGTCGTTGGCGTTAAACTCCGGCTTACCTAAGTCACTTGCAATGATAGAATCTCCCTGTTCAAGCACGGGTACTATCCTTTTGTATTGCATAAACTCTGCTGGATCGTAGTCCTTAACGACATCGTCTTTAGCCCTGAGATAGGTGGCATATTCAGTTTTCTCATCAGTATTCATCTTTGATGTATCAGGCACTGTATCGCCATATTTCTCTTTTAATTTCCAATAAACTCTCGCTCCTTCGTAAGAGTCTTTGTGTACATTTATCCCATCCTTGCCACCAATAAAATTCCACCCGTAAACATCGTCAATATAGCCATTATGGTCGTCATCAATACCATTGCCTGGAATTTCCCCGGGGTTGTGCCACAGTACCGGTTTTAAATCCTCCTGGAGTGTGTCAATCCCGCTGTCTATCACTGCTACTATAACTGTTTTACTTTTTCTGCTCTTCAAAAAATCATAAGCATTATCCAGGCTTATCCCATAATAACCAGTGGTTGCCCAGTCCATCTGATGCCAATTGTTGGGTGCAACTTTAACCGTTGAATCGGACATGGACGATTCAGGCTGCGCTATTGTATAAAGAGGCAATATCGCCATTAAGAAAAGCGACAGGAAAATCCACTTGTTTCTGTTTATCATTTTATTTGATTTGACTAATAATGAGCAAATATTCTTCATTTATATTTAAGCCGCCAAACCATTTAAAACAATTATAAAATATTTATAATTAAAATTTGTAGAAAACTATTGAGGAGGTGTTATACAGTAAAAGATGGTACGATAAATTTTACTTCCCTGGTTGACACGCAAAGTGTAAAGTAGCAATTTCTTAAGTGAAATCACATTTTTCAGGATTAATAGCTTGCTGATTTATCCGTACGAAGAATAAGAATAAATAAAGTCATGAACAATACGAGAAATTCTATATGTGCTTTATTGAAACCAATCAATATTGCTCTCGTTCATTGGGGAAATTTTTTGATTTTACATCTTGAATATAATGCTGTACTGCCTGTGTAACCTGCTCGCTGAGGTTTAGATAAATTCTGAGGAATCTTGGTTTGAATTCCGTATTGATACCAAGCATATCATGCATCACCAATACCTGGCCGTCACAACCATTTCCTGCTCCAATACCTATTGTGGGTATACTGATGCTTTCAGAAACTGCCTGTGCAAGAGTTGCAGGTATCTTTTCCAACACGATGCCAAAACAACCGGCCTCCTGTAAAAGCAGGGCATCGCTTTTTAGTTTTTCAGCCTCTTCTTCTTCTTTAGCTCTTACGATATAAGTACCGAATTTATAAATGGATTGTGGAGTAAGCCCCAGATGCCCCATGACTGGGACTCCAGCCCCAACGATCCTTTTTACAGAATCTATTACTTCTACTCCTCCTTCGAGTTTAACTGCATGTGCCCCGGTTTCTTTCATAATCCTGATAGTAGAATTAAGCGCTTCTTTGCTATTGCCCTGGTAGCTACCAAAAGGCAGATCTACAATTACCAATGAACGTGAACTGCCTCGCACTACTGAACTGGCATGATAGATCATCTGGTCGAGAGTAATAGGCAAGGTAGTTTCATGGCCAGCCATTACGTTACTGGCGCTGTCTCCAACCAATATAATATCAATGCCTGCTTCATCAAAAATTCTTGCAAATGAAAAATCGTAAGCTGTTATCATGGAGATCTTCTCACCAGCTTCTTTCATTTTTTGCAATGTGCGTGTGGTTATTTTTCTTACTTCTTTATCAACTGGCATAAATTATATTTTTAAAGAAGCGACAGAGGGGAAATGGCTCTGCGTTAGAATAAAACATTCCTTTGAGCAATCGCATGGCAAATGTAAAATTTTTAACGGGAAATCAGCGAATTTGATAATAGGACGATTCAACATGTGTTAATGCTATAATCTGATATTTAAACACACGGTTCACTCCGCATCCTCATTCCCGTTTTTTCTCCGAACTTGCGGGTCATAAAGTACGGTTATGAAAAAAAAGATGCTGGTTTTGATAGGCCTTATTGGGTTTTTGAGTAGCGAAGCACAAATAAGCACAAGAATAAGTGGTTCATGGTTAACAACGCTGCAAAGAAAAGATGGCAAAATAGTTCCTTTTCAAATGGAGAGTCAAAAAAAGAATGGAGAAATAATTTTAGATGTTATTAATGCAAACGAGCGTATAGAAATAACTAATGCACAATTAGCAGGAGATTCTCTTTTCTTTACAATGCCTGCCTTTGAATCATCTTTCAGGTTGCAAATGCTGCCTGATGGCGATATGAGAGGTGTTTATATAAAAGGCACTGCCGGGGCCACACAATATTGGCCTGTTTATGCATACGCAAATGTGAAAGATCGCTTTGCCACCGGAAAAAGGAACGGTGAAGCAAAAAATAATATTTCCGGAAGATGGGATGTTACCATCACACGGGCTAATGGCACCCTGCGAAAAGCCGTGGCCATGCTGGAACAACATGGAAATAAATTGACCGGAAGTTTTCTAACGCCTTCGTCAGATTACCGTTACCTGGATGGAATCGTCAGCGGCGACTCTCTTAAACTGTCCGGTTTTGACGGCGATAATATTCACCTGTTTGAAGCCAGGATTACGAATGAAAATACCATTTCGGGCGGTGTCTTTTATAACGGGTATGACGGTAAAGAAAAATGGACTGCAACTAAGAATGCCGATATTGCTTTGCCGAAGGTCGATGAGCCGACCCATTTACGAGAAGGACAAACTAGATTGAATTTTACATTCAATGATTTGCATGGTACACCTGTATCCATAAATGATGAAGAGTATAAAAATAAAGTAGTAATAATTCAGATCATGGGAAGTTGGTGTGCCAACTGTCTTGATGAAACCAGGTTTCTTGCAGACTATTATAATCAGAACCGTTCAAAAGGAGTCGAGGTCATTGCACTGGCTTATGAATTGACTGCTGATATTAAAAGATCAGAAAAAAGCGTAGCTAAATTTCAGCAATTATTTAATGTCCGGTATCCTATGCTAATAACCGGCGTTACAGCTGGAGATGATCAAAAGACTGAAAAAACATTACCTCAACTTACTCCAATCAAATCTTTCCCTACAACTATTTTTATTGATAAAAAAGGAAACGTAAGGGAAATTCATACCAATTTTTATGGGCCGGCCAGTGGAGAATATTACCTGGAATCTAAAAAAAAGTTTTACGAAGCGGTTGATAAATTGCTTAATGAAAAGTTGTAGTTGGTTGTTGCGGCTTGCGAAAGAAGAGAATACCGCCAGCTAGATAACTTCAGTTCTCCTATGGAGGTATGCACAACGATTTTGATAACATAATATGGCAACCTGGTCTTTATATTAACAGATGATCAGGCCATTTTGCTTACCAGAATGAATTTTAGTCTGATGTTATTAAAGAGTTTAAAAAAAAATAGCGATGATCGATTCTTATTGTCCCCGATTTTCTTCTGCCCACAAATGCTGTACTAACCCATCAGCCAAGCCTATGTTAGGAACGTAAATTTCTTCAGCACCAGCCCAGCGCATGCAACTGATATAAATGTTCAAGGCCGGAACAATTACATCAGCCCTGTCTTCCTTTAGTTTATAAATACTGATTCTGTCCTCGACAGAAACATTACTTAATTCTTTATAATAATCACGAAGCAGATCCAATGACAGTGGCTTACCATCCTTTCGTTTACTGATCGAAAATATTTTATTGATGTTACCGCCTGAACCTATAGCCGTAACGGCTTTAAATCCTTTAGTCTTTTTTTTGATGGTATCTTTCATTTCATTCCACGTGGCCTCATTTACCTGGTCTTTTAGAAGCCTGATAGTTCCTATATTAAATGAGTCTTTAAATACCATTTTATTGTTGCTAAAAAAAGTCAGTTCAGTGCTTCCGCCTCCTACATCTATATACAGGTAAGAATGGTCTTTGTTTAAACTTTCTGCAATATGATTTTCAAAAACCAACGAGGCTTCATCACTTCCTGAAATTATTTCTATGTCTATACCCGTTTCTTTTTTCACACGGGTAATTATTTCACCGGAATTTGACGCATCACGCATTGCAGATGTGGCGCAGGCTTTCATTTTTTTTACTTCAAAAGCCTGCATTAAATTGAAGTATCCCTTCATGGTAGACAAAAGCAACTCCGTTTTCTGAGTTGATATCTTACCCGAATCAAAAACATCAAAACCTAATCTAAGTGGCACTCTTACAAAACTTAGTTTAGTAAAAGAAACCGTGCCATTTTTATTTTTACTCACCTCCGTGATAAGCAGCCTTGCTGCATTGCTGCCTATGTCTATTGCCGCTAATTTCAATTTTAATATTTTTTCTTTAGAAGATAATTATAGGTTTCTATTTGCGAGCGAATTTGTTTGGAGTCGTTAGAATCTACATACAAGTTAGAAAGGTCATTATCAAGTATCCTTGCTTTTACGTTATCACTAAGTTGAATATTGATGATGTCTTTCAATTCTTGTTGTATGGCTTTATCAAAAATCGGGCATGCTGCTTCTATACGATGATTCAGATTTCTTACCATCCAGTCTGAGGATGAAATAAAATATTTTTCTTTGCCACCATTATGAAAGATCATTACGCGGGCATGCTCTAAATATTCATCTACTATACTGATGGCTTTTACTTTTTTCTTAAATTTTTTACTTTGAGTAAACATGCAACAAATGCCCCGGATCACCATTTTTATTTTTACCCCGGCACCTGCCGCTTCGTAGAGTTTTAAAATCAAATCCTCATCGCTCAGAGAATTTAGTTTTAAGATAATAGATGCAGGTTTATTTTCTTTTGCATTTTTAATTTCTTTGTTGATAAGAACATGTAGTTGCCTACGCATATGCACCGGGCTTACCAATAACTTGCTGCAGGATTTTAACGGTTGAGTATTTTTTTGATTTTCGAGGTAATTGAAAATACGGTTCACATCCGACATGACATGACGATTGCTCGTGAGTAAACAGTGGTCTCCGTAAATACGACTTGTTTTTCCGTTCAAATTTCCAGTACTTACAAAACCATAATGAATAGAACCGCTAACTGTTTTCTTTTTGATAATACAAAGTTTCGCATGGACTTTCATATTAGGTAAACCCACAAAAACTTTTACGCCAGCTTCTTCCAATACTTCTTTCCATTCAATATTGGCTTCTTCATCAAACCTGGCCCTTAGCTCAAGCACTGCTGTTACTGATTTTCCGTTTCGTACTGCGTTAGTAAGTGCATTGATGATGTTGGAATTAGATGCAAGCCTGTAGCAGGTAATTTTGATGCTTACTACGTCAGGTGCAATTGCGGCTTCACGCAATACGTCAATTATGGAATCAAAAGAGTGGTAGGGGAAATTAAGAAGTATGTCTCTTTGTAAAATAACCTCCATAACACTATTTGTATTTTGCAACAGAGGATGAACAAACGGTTTTTTCCGTTCTCCTGTTTTGGGAAAAACAGAATCAGGAAAATCGATGAAGTCCTTAAAATTATGAATGCGCTCCCCGGGTTGAATATTATCCTTATCAGACAGCCCCATTCTCTTGATGAGATAGTTTAATAATTCATTATCTATTTCCTTGTCATATACAAAACGCACAGGTTTACCTTTCTTGCGATTTTTTAAGCCTCGTTCTATTTTTTGGATTAATGAGGTGGAAATATCATTATCAATATCAATCTCAGCATCACGGGTAACCTTTATGATGTGGGATGAAAAAGTATCGTAACCGAAATAAGAAAATATTTGAGGTAGGCAAAACCTGATAATGTCTTCGAGAAGGATTATGCAATTGGTATTATCATTTGCCGGAAGTATAATAAATCTGGATAACCGGGTAGGTACCGAAACTAACGCAAAACGCTGCTGAACGGAGCCGTCTGCTTTTGACAATTTACAGGCAAGATAGATGGATTTATCATGAAGCGTCGGGAACTCACGAAGGTTTTCTACCATCAGGGGTACAATATAACTTCTCACATAATCACTGAAATAGTTAAGGACAAACTCTTGTTGTCCGATATTGAGATTTTGATCAGTCAGGATACATATATGCCGTTTTTTGAGTTCCTCAGTAATAATTTTCCAGGTGCGTGTAAACTGATTTTGTTGGTTGGTAACTTTAAAATTAATCTCTTCAAGAATCGTTTCAGGTGATGACTCCAGGTGCATATTGCCTTTGCTTCCCAACTGGATCATTCGCCGTAAAGTAGCTACTCTCACGCGATAAAATTCATCTACGTTGCTTGAAAAAATTCCAAGAAATCGTATTCTTTCTTTCAACGGAACTGTTTCATCTCCAGCTTCCTGTAGCACTCTTCCATTAAATGCAAGCCAACTGATATCCCTAAAGATTATTTTACGTTTAGTCATTTAAGATTATTATCTGAATTGTATGGATGAGATCAACTCCCCAAACTTTTTATTTTAAAATAGTTTCCATCTTAATCGGGATGATACTTTCTGATATTAGCAACGATTAGGCTGTGTCCTTCAAATCTTCTTCTTTGTTTTTACTCTTATTTTGATAGATTAATAAACCAAAGCACAACATTCCTACAACGACTACAATAGCTGTGGTTACGCCCCACATCAGCCATCCGAATGAAATATTATTAAGTCCGTATATAATTAAAACCTGCTGAACTGCGACAGGGAAAGCGCCTAATCCACCGGGAGAAACAATCATAGCAAGGGTAGCTAAGGAAAGTACGCTAAATGCCGCACCTATAGGAAGCGAAGATGTTTCGGACAACGCAAAAAAGCCGATATATATTTCAAAAAGATAGGTCGACCAGATAAAAATAGTGTGTGCAATAAATGTTTTACGTTTTCTCAGGTGCAATATGGATGAAAAGCCTTCTTTTAACCCGACGTAAATGCCATGCAGTTTCATGACCAGACGGTGCTCTTTATATTTTTTCAGAATCCATCTTATTATTATGATGATCAATGATGCAGCCCCCAGAATAACAACAATGATTACCCAAAAAGGAATGGTTCGTTGAGTTGCCAGTTGTTTAATCTTCTCTCTGATGAAACCGTTTACCGTCTCAATCTGGATCAGGAAAGTAATTACAATTACTAAAAAATAACAGAACAGGTCAAAGACTCTTTCCAGGAGTATAGTTCCGAATAATTTAGTTACCGGAATTTTTTCGTATCTGCTCAACAAGGTGCATCTTAAAATTTCGCCTGCACGTGGCAAAAAAGTATTGGCAAAATACCCGCACATAGTAGCGTAAAAAGTATTTGCTGTATTAGGATGGTAACCCAAAGGTTCTATCAGGATTTTCCATCGCATGGCTCTGCTTATGTGTCCAAGTATCATCAATATAAAAACGGGTAAAAGCACAATGTAATTGGCATTCAGCAGGGATCCTTTAAATTCATTCCACTCAGAAGGCGTTAATTTACCTAATTGCCACCACGTTAAAGAAATTCCTATGCCCAGGAAAAGCATATATTGTAGTACAGAGAATAATTTTTTCTTCATAAAGGTTTTACAAGGTAACAAAGCAATTCCGGTTCTACTCTATTATCACGTTATCAATCAATCTTACACCCTCCAAAAATACGGCTATCAGGATAATAACCTCTTCACCTTTTTCAAATACATCAATTAATTCAAGAGTATTTGTTTTCGCCAGTTCAAGATATTCTATTTTTAATCCCATCTTTTCCAAATCTGAAACTGCTTGCTTTTGTAAATCCCGGAAATTGTCACTGCTGAGATTTTCTTTTATAGAACACAGGTTGCGGTATATGGCCGAAGCAGTTTTTCTTTCGGAAGAGCTTAGTCTAAAATTCCTGCTACTCATGGCAAGTCCGCTTTCTTCACGAACGATTGGGCAAATTATCAATTGGATATTTTGATTCATTAACAGAAGCAGGTGTTCTATGATCATACATTGCTGATAATCTTTTTGCCCTAATAAAAGAAAGTCAGGACGCACTATTTTAAGCAATCTTTCAACCACAGTACACACCCCCTGAAAATGCCCAGGACGAAACTTGCCTTCTAAAATTGTTTCCAGGTATTCCAAATCGTAATGTTTTTTGCGGCACGATTTATCAGGATAGATTTCTTTTTCGTCCGGTAAAAATAAAACGTCGCAGCCTTCGTTCTCCAGTAGCATCATATCCTTTTCTATTGTTTTTGGATATTTCCGGAAATCTTCTGTGCTATTGAACTGCAGCGGGTTTACAAAAATGCTGCAAATAGTCAGGTCGGCGACCTCTGCGGATTTCCTTATAAGTGATAAATGGCCCGCATGCAATGCGCCCATCGTGGGAACAAAACTAATCTTATCAGCAATTAGTCTTCGTTTTTCCAGGTAATTGACAAGGCTGGCCGCCTCTTTAAAAATTTTCATAAATGATTTATAAAATGCTTTGTAATTCTCTCTAACATTGAGTTGTACATTGCGAAATGAATAAAAAAATTGTAACTTTGCCGCCTGCTAAAAAAGATTCAGTTAATTAATTATTTGTAAATGTCGACAAAGAAAAGAATTTTATTCATAGCCAACGAAATGTCTCCCTATCTTGAGATGACAGAATTT
>JBDTJI010000233.1:0-12127 GCA_039935935.1 Ginsengibacter sp.
GCTAATTAACCTCCCGATAAGTATCGGGATAATCAATCAACAAATAACCCTCCCGATAGCTTTCGGGATAACCAATCAACCAAATTACAAATTAAAAAACATGGCAACATTAAATTTTGCAGGCACACAAGAGAAAGTAGTTACAAGGGATGAATTTCCTTTATCAAAAGCACAGGAAATTTTGAAAGACGAAGTAATAGCAGTAATAGGCTACGGCGTTCAGGGACCAGGACAGGCCTTGAACCAGCGCGATAACGGTGTTAACGTTATCGTTGGACAAAGAAAAAATTCCAAAAGCTGGGACAAAGCCATACAAGATGGTTTTGTAGAAGGGAAAACTTTATTTGAAATTGAAGAAGCTTTAGAAAAGGGAACTATCATTTGTTATTTATTAAGCGATGCCGCGCAAATTGCTTTGTGGCCAACCGTAAAAAAACATTTAACTCCCGGAAAAGCTTTGTATTTTTCCCATGGGTTTGGAATTACCTACAACGACCAGACAGGAATCATACCTCCAAACGATGTGGATGTGTTTTTAGTTGCGCCGAAAGGGTCGGGGACTTCGTTAAGAAGAATGTTTTTACAAGGCCGTGGATTAAATAGCAGTTATGCCATTTTCCAGGATGCAACAGGAAAAGCCTTTGACCGGGTAATCGCTCTTGGCATTGCTATTGGCTCGGGTTATTTGTTTGAAACAGATTTTAAAAGAGAAGTATTTAGTGATCTAACTGGCGAGCGTGGTACTCTGATGGGGGCTATTCAGGGAATTTTTGCTGCTCAATTTGAAGTACTTCGTAAAAACGGACATTCTCCTTCTGAGGCTTTTAATGAGACTGTAGAAGAATTGACACAATCATTAATGCCGTTAGTAGCAGAAAACGGAATGGACTGGATGTATGCGAATTGCTCTACTACCGCACAACGCGGCGCTTTGGACTGGTGGAAAAAATTCAGAGATGCTACCTTACCTGTATTCTCTGATTTGTATTCAAGCGTAGCTGCTGGCAAAGAAGCCAAGCGCTCTATTGATTCCAATTCACAGTCAGATTACCGCGAAAAATTAAATGCAGAACTAAAAGAATTGCGCGAAAGTGAAATGTGGCAGGCAGGAAAAACAGTTAGGAGCCTGAGACCTGAAAATCAGGAAACAGCATAAGAAAAGATTATACCGGGTTGCCGACTTTTCAAAAAGTTAGCAACCCGGTATATAATATATGACTTTATGGATCATACAACCATCAACAAAGAAAATGAAGTCAATCACTATCCCATCTTTGATGGATTGGGGGTAGCAGACGCCTCTGAACGATTAAAAAATATAGTAAACCGCACTCCGCTATCCCTTAATCACAATTTATCGACAAAGTATAAATGCAATGTATTTCTTAAGCGGGAAGATTTACAGATAGTACGTTCCTATAAATTACGTGGAGCCTATAATATGTTGAGCACATTGCCTGATGAACAACTGAGGCAAGGCGTGGTATGTGCAAGCGCAGGCAATCATGCACAAGGTTTTGCTTATTCATGTAAAAAATTAAATTGTCAGGGTGTGGTGTTTATGCCGGTGATTACTCCCAAACAAAAAGTAAAGCAGACTAAAATGTTTGGCGGAAATTTTATAGAAGTACAACTCGTGGGTGATTCTTTTGAAGAATGCCTGGATGCTGCTTTAAAATATACCCAGGATAATAATAAAACTTTTATCCCTCCTTACGACAATTATAAAATCATAGAAGGCCAGGCTACAGTAGGCTTAGAGATTTTGGAAGAAATTACGCAGGTAGATTATTTATTTCTTCCCGTGGGCGGAGGCGGCCTGGCATCCGGTGTAGGTTCATATTTTAAAACGTTTTCACCTTCCACCAAAATAATCGGCGTGGAGCCCTTCGGTGCGCCTTCCATGTCCGAGGCTTTCAAAGCAGGCCATCCTGTAGCAGTTAAAATTACTGATCACTTTGTTGATGGCGCTTCTGTAAGCCGTGCGGGAGATATTACTTACAAAATCTGTAAAGAAGTTCTGAGTGAAATGCACTTAATCCCCGAAGGGAAAGTTTGTACAACCATTTTACAATTATATAATGAGGATGCGATAGTAGCAGAGCCTGCGGGCGCGCTGTCCATAGCTGCATTAGATAATTATGCAGAAAGTATAAAAGGCAAAAATGTAGTTTGTATTATTAGCGGTGGCAATAATGATATAGACCGGATGCAGGAGATAAAAGAAAGGTCGCTACAATATGAAGGTTTAAAACATTACTTCCTGATTCGTTTTGCTCAACGGCCGGGTGCGTTAAAGGAGTTTGTTAATAAGGTCCTTGGCCCTAATGATGACATCACCCGCTTTGAGTATATCCGAAAAAATAATAAAGAAGCGGGGCCTGCATTAGTAGGTATTGAATTAGGTGATAAAAAAGATTATACCTCTCTGAAAAAAAATCTTAACCAATATAAAATCAATTATACCGAATTAAAAGAGGATGATAATGCCTTTGGGTATTTGGTGTAAGTGCCGATAGAAAGGAAATTTTTAGAGCGCCACTAATAAAATGCCTTCCCCTTTTTCATTAGCTATGGTATTGGCAATTTTATTTTTGCAACTCTTGTTAAGAACACGGAAATAGTTAGTCTTTTGATTAATTCTCAATGAACGTGTTGCATCAAATTCTATTGATAATTGTTTAAATTCTAAAATTTAAGTCATGAGAAGAATAAGAATCACAACTAAGCCTTTTATTATTTCCTTTATTTTCCTTTATAGTTTTATATCTGTTTCTATAGCCCAGCAGAAGACTATTCTTGGTAATAGAACAGTAGGCATACAGCCAAAAGGAAGTATTCTGGTTCCCTCAAACCAGCTATTACAACCGGCAGGATTCCAGGTATATGTACCTGGCAGGCCCATTGATCTGGCTCTATCCCACGACGGGAAATTACTTTTCGTCAAGAATATGAATTCATTGGATCTTATCAACATAGGTGACAGAACGATTTTGCAATCGCTACCTTATCCGCACAATGGAGCATCTCCTACGGGAATGTGCCTTTCTGCTGATGGTTATAATATATTTGTAACTGATGCAACCAACCGCATTAACATTGCAAAATTAGATAACACTAATATAATGCGTTGGGAGAAGTCAATAACATTACCTGCGCCAGCCATTGGAGGATCTCCAGTTCCGTGTGGGCTTGCCTTCGCGGATACCGAAGATAAAATATATGTAACATTAAGCAGGAGTAATTCATTGGCCCTCGTCAATTTAAAAGATTCCACTGATATTATTCAGATCCCGGTAGGAATCGCTCCCTATGATGTAATTATCGCTTCCTCTCATAAAGCTTATGTAACCAACCTGGGTGGCAGAAGGCCAAGGGAGGGAGAGACAACCTACAATACTTCCGGCTCACAGGTACTGGTTGATTCAGTGACCGGTATTGCCAATCATGGTTCGGTATCAGTTATAGATCTGGACCGGAACGTAGAGGAGAAATCTATCGCTGTAGGTTTGCTTCCTACCGGCATGGTATTAAGCCCCGGTCACGATAGATTATATGTTGCCTGTGCCAATAGTGATATTGTTGCAGTAATTGATACAAGAACAGATGAGGTGATCGATACCCTCTCCGTGCATGCACAAAAAGATATTCCTTTTGGCAGCGCGCCCAATGACCTCACTATTTCACCAGATGGCAGATACCTTTATGTAGCCAACGGCACTGAAAATGCAATATGCGTTATACAGACAGATACTTCTCATAAGGTGTCCGGTTATGTTCCTACAGGATGGTACCCCGGTTCCGTAATCACAAACAAAAGTGGGAATTTCCTGTATGTCGCTAATGTAAAAGGGGTTGGCTCTCTTAACCAGCGAACTAACAGGCTTGGGCATAATTCCCATGATGTTCTGGGTACTATTTCTATTATTCCGGTACCAGGCAGGCAAGAGCTCGAAAAGATGACGGGTACCGTACATCAAAACAATTCATTTGTGCAAATGCTGGCAAAAATGCACAACACTGATAAGAGCCGAAAGAAAGTTCCTGTTCCGTGGTTGCCCAGCCAGACTTCTCATTTCAAACATGTCGTTTACATTATAAAAGAGAACCGTACCTACGACCAGGTGCTGGGTGATTTGCCGCAAGGGAATGGCGATACCAGCTTAGTGGAATTTGGCAGGGAAGTTACTCCTAACCATCACCGGTTAGCTGAAGACTTTGTACTGATGGATAATTTTAATTGTAGCGGTATCTTAAGCGCTACGGGCCATCAATGGACTGATGAAGCTTACGTCACTGATTACCTTGAAAAATCATTCGGAGGCTTTACACGCAGTTATCCTTATAACGGTGATGACGCTCTGGCCTATGCCAGTTCCGGATTTATCTGGGATAATGTTTTAAGGAACGGACTAACATTCCGTGATTATGGAGAATTCGTAAAAACTATAGTGAAGCCGGAAAGTTCTGAATGGATGGATATATATAATGACTTACAAAATGGCACTCATAACGTAACCATCGGCGCGAAAGGTTCTATAGAACAACTTACTCCTTATGTATGTCCTACTTATCCGTCTTTTACACTTAGGATACCTGACCAATATCGTGCTTCGGAATTCATCAAAGAGTTGAAAGGATATGAACAAAATAATAATTTACCCAATTTTATAATCATGGAGCTACCAAACGATCATACTTCAGGAACAAGGCCTGGGTTACCGGCTCCGAAATCTGCAGTAGCAGATAATGACCTTGCACTTGGCCGGATTGTAGAAGCAATTACTCATAGCAAATTCTGGAAGGAAACCTGCATTTTTGTAACAGAAGATGATCCGCAGGCAGGTCTTGATCATGTAGATGGCCACAGGACAGTAGGCTTCGTTATAAGTCCTTATACAAAAAGAGGAAAGGTAACCTCTACTTATTATTCGCAGATAAATATGGTTCGTACCGTGGAAAATATTCTTGGCATACCTCCAATGAATCAACTTGATCTGACTGCCGACCCAATGCTTGATTGCTTTACTACCAAACCTGATTATACTCCATACACGGCAGTTAAGAATAATATTCCTCTTGACGAGTTAAACCTTGCTCTTGACAGATTAAATGGAAAAGAATTGTATTGGGCAAAAAAATCGCAGGAGCAGGATCTTGATGAGGAAGATCTTATTGATGATAATGTTTTCAATAGAATTATATGGCATGCGGTAAAGGGCTATGACAGACCTTATCCGACCTTAGTAAATCAGAAAATTTTACGATAATGATATATTCGTGTAAAATGGCTTCATTTAGAAAAACTTTAAACTATTCACTTACAACTTTATACTTAAACCAGCCGCGATCATTTGTTTTAACTGCAAACCAGGTGAATCATTGTTAGGGCCGAAAAGTTTTACATCATCATCATAAATAAGGTCAAGCCCGAGACTGGCGGTAAGTACTTTGGAAAGCTTTGCAGTAAACATATTATTCATCATCACATCTACGTTTTGAGGATTATGCTCATAATTGGAAAAAAGATCAAGCCGTCCATTATAAGTAATGATTTTATTAAGATTTTTCAAGTAAGTGATACTGGCAAATGCGCCAATTTCATTTTTTATTTTTTCACCTGGAGTTACACCATAAGCACCCTTGGCAGACAATATATCATTATTCACAAATGTCCACCGGGAAGTTATGGGAGACACGAAAATAGATAAGCCGTCTGCGGGCTTGAAGTCCAGTCCAAGGCTAATCAATAAATAGCCAGGCGCCAGTATATCAGACAACAAATCTTTGCTGCCATCCTTATGGTAACTATATCCTTTGGAAAATTGTGAGTGAAAATTTAATAGGCCTGCCAGGTTCAATTTTGGTCTTAATTCATAACCGACTTTACTTAAAAAGTCAAAACGGTCATCGTTTTTACGTGTTCCCAGGCTGGTGGTGTTTACCAGGCCATAATTAAGGTCCAGGGTGTTATCCCAACTATACCGGTCTTTTTTATAAAGGGCATAAAAGCCCACATAAGATGCTATAGAAAAAGAAAAATCGTCTCCACCCGCAGCCCAGTTACTCTGGCTGCCCTGGCCGATATTGAGATTAAATATGCCACCTGTTTTCCAGGTTTTAGCACTATCCACTCTTAGGTCAGTACCCTTTCTATTGGTAGCAGTCTGCATATCTTTTACTGACTGATCCTGCGCAAAAGAAGAAGTAGTGAAGGCTAACAGGATTAAGAAAGAACACAAAAATTTTTTAGTTAAATGCAATTGTAGGTTCATAAGATAGACTGTTATTTTAAATAAATAGGTGCAATGTAGCACAAATCATGCCGTTACTTTAGTTGCTGATTAGTAATACATTTGGCTTTTTTGCAGAATTATAAGGCCTTGGAAGTATTCCTGACGGAGGGTTGTGCTGACTAGTAGGCCCGGCTAAAATTGACTTGATTTTTTAGTGGCTTTCCGTTTTTAAAGTTCCCCAGGTTTTCTATAAATAATTCTAAAATTCCATCATATTCTGTTTCCTGCCCGCCGCCTGAGTGCTGGGTTAATATTGTGTTGGGGCAATTCCACAAATTACTTTCGGGAGGAATGGGTTCAAATGCTGTAACATCTAAAACCGCTCCACCAATTTTATGATTCATTAATGCATCCGTTAGCACATCTTCATCTTTAACAAGATTTCCCCTTCCAACATTACAAAAGAGTGCAGTTGGTTTCATACCGTCAATCATTTCTTTTGTGAATAGTCCCTTAGTTTCATTTGTACCGGGAAGGCATCCTATGATAATGTCTGCCCACGAAATGTGTTGCAGAAGTTCATCAGGCGAACGAAGTTTGGCGTCGCGTGCAGTTCTTCCAAAAAATATTATTTCAGCATCAAAGCCTCCTTTTAATATTTTAGCTATTTGCCTGCCGATGTTGCCTGTTCCTAAGATAATAACTTGTTTATTGTACAGTAAATGTAGTTCGGACCGGATCTTCTGGCCAACCCACTGTTTTCTATCCTTTAGAAGGCTGAATGTATTTATTTTTCGGTATAGAGCCATAATACCGGCAATTATGGTTTCAGAACATGGCTGGGTATAATAGTCACGAACATTTGTAATGATAGCCGGAATTTTTACAGAATTATAATACTCAAATCCAGTCGAATACAATTGCACCCATTTTAGATTAACGGCTTTTTGCAACCATTCAACAGGTTTTGGATTACCCAAAAGAATATCTGCATTTAATAAGGCACCTAATTGTTCATCTTTTCCTGGTAATTCTTCTTTAAAAATAAAATCATCGTCAGGCACCCTGCAACGCAGCATATCCTTCTGTACTTTCTTTAATGGAGCATCAACATAAATAATCATTTCGAAATATTTAGATATTACAAATTAATTTAGACAACTGCCTAGACCACAAATATCCCACCCTCAATTTTCTTAAACAACCAAATAAGGAAATTATTAAAATCTTTACTTTTAATTAGCAGTAACCTCAATTTGAAGAAAAAAAATCATGAAATAATGATAATAAAACGACCACGGATAAGATGGATACTTTAACCGTATTTTTGCCAACTATATTTTATTTTTTAAAAACTTTGGATATCATGACTAACCATTTAGTAAATCGCAGGCAGGCATTGGGAACATTAGGCCTCAGTGTAGGGGCTGCGTTGATAAATTTGCCTGCCTCAGCAAAAGATAATAAAAAAGTGCCTGGTCCTGCTTTTAAATATTCACTTAACATGAGTACCATCAGGGGGCAAAACCTTGGTTTTATTAAAGAATTACAAATCGCCGCAAAGGCTGGTTATAGCTCGGTTGAAATATGGATCAATACTTTTGAAAGCTACTTGCAAAATGGCGGTTCGGCAACAGAAGCCAAAAAAATCATTGATGATTTAGGTATTGTAGTAGAGAATTCGATTGGTTTTGCCAAATGGATCGTTGATGATAAGGCAATGCGAAGTGCAGCCCTCACCCAGTTGCATTCGGAAATGGAAGCATTGGCTAAAATTGGATGTAAACGTATTGCAGCACCTCCGGCAGGTGCCAATAGCAAAGATGCCCGGTTAATTGATCTGAATGTAGTGACTGAAAGATATCTTGCTATACTTGAAATCGGTAAGCAAACAGGTGTAATGCCCATACTTGAAATGTGGGGATCTTCTGTGAATTTAAAGAAGATCAGCGAGGTTCTTTATGTGGTTACCGAATGCGGTGATAAGAGTGCAAGAATATTGATGGATATCTTCCATATTTTCAAAGGCGGGTCAAACTTTGACAGTGTAGCATTTGTGGGCAAGCCAGCCATCGATATTATTCATCTGAATGATTATCCTTCAGGCATTACTCCTGCTACAATATCTGAACCTGATCGCATCTATCCCGGAGATGGCATTGCTCCCATCCGGCAAGTGTTACAGACTATTAATGATCCCGATAAAACTATCGTTCTTTCACTCGAGCTTTTTAATCAAAGTTATTATAAACAGGACGCCCTCCTGGTAGCACAAACCGGCCTGGCTAAAATGAAAGCTGTTGCTGAAGGAATTTGAGGAGCAAATCCCGAAGTCAAAAATGACATTTGAGAAATTACTGATCCGGAATCATTAAAGGGCATTTTCGATCAATACTGTCTGCCACTTTTTTACGGGAGATGCCAGCTCCACATTTATTATAGATAGGAAGCAAAATATAGTCACATCGTTCTATTACCGCCGACATGAGGCATTGAATACCCAAACCGAAAATGCACTAGATAAGGCATGGAACATAACAATGGATGGAGCAGCTTGAGCTGGGTTTTCTGCAATTCAATGCGATGGTTTAACTAGCTGGTGTTTGGGAACTACTACAGGCATTCCGGTATGTGTGGGAATAGGCGCCCAGCAAAACACTTGCTAAAATGGTCAACCGGTATGCAAAACACCGGAAGAAAAACGGCGTTTATTGGGTTGCAAATGATCATTTAATAAAATAGATGCTTGCTGTTACTGAAGTAGGGGATATTTGGGGCATAGGCCGAAAATACGCCTTATTTTAAAAAAAAAACGGATTTCATACCGCCCTCGATGTTCTTTCGGCACGGGAAGAATGGATTAGAAGAATATGGCCAAGTGGTTCAAAGACTATTTAATGAACTTAAAGGAATACCGGCCATTCTGGCGATTTATTCAATCACCAAAAAAGAATATCTGCATTTCTAAAGCATTTGGAAAAATACAGATAAAAAAAGAAGCTATTAAATAGGCGTTATGTAATTATGCAGCGGCTTGCGCTCTTAAATTAAGAAACCAAAACAGGTGCTACAGGAATATATTTTTTTACAAACCAATCTGCATCGCACACAGGATAAGCAAAATTCCTGGTTTATTATGATTGACTTGCCAACACCCAATAACTTCAGAGGGGAAATTATTAAATATGCCATCAAGAGATTTGTTTGGATATTGTGTCTGATAGCCAGATACAAGGCAGTCTTTTCGATCAAGTCGACAGAAAAAAAATAAATCAGCGATGGAAGCAATAAATAGAACGTGTAGAATCCGGAACATGTTGACCACTTACAATGCTTATCGCATTTTTTTTATTCAGGCAAGCCGCAACTATGCTAACTTGGAACTTTAACACAGCCCCCAAAAATTAAAACTCATTTTTACATTTTAAAACATCAAATTTTTTTATTTGTAATTTTGTAAAAATGGCAAACTAATATTAAGAAGTTGCCACCAGTTCAATTGAAACTTCTCAAGAAAATTCAATGATTAAATCTCTACATTTTCTCTCTGGAGGTGGCGAAATGGGTAAACTTATCCGTTCGTTTGATTGGTCAAAAACTGCTGTTGGCAACCCTGATACATGGCCGCAAAGTTTGCGTTTCGCTGTAGGTATCATGCTCGATTCCCCTTTTGGTATGTACATAGCCTGGGGCAAAGAATATATTCAACTGTATAACGATGGTTACCGTCCTATTCTTGGAGCTACAAAACATCCGCAAGCATTGGGCATAAGCACAAGCCAAACTTTTGCTGAAGTATGGCCTACCATAGGCTCTATGTTTGATGGAGTGATGCAGGGCACACCGGTAGGCTTTCCCGACTTTATTTTACATTTAGAAAGGAATGGATTCATAGAAGAATGTGTTTTTGATTTCTCTTACAGTCCTATACGGTTAGAAAATGGTGAAGTAGGTGGCGTGCTGGTAACCGTAATTGAAACCACCGAAAAAGTAAATAATCTTAAAAATTTAGCTGAAAGTAAGGACCAACTAAACTTTGCTATTGAAGCAGCGGAGTTGGGTGCCTGGGATTTAAATCCGTTAACCTATAAATTTTCTGGCAATAACCGGCTAAAAGAATGGTTTGGTGTATCGCAGGAGAATAATATTGATCTTTCAAAAGCAATGGATGTCATTATTGAAAAAGACAGGAGCCGTGTTGCGGATGCCATTCAAAAATCTTTACAATACGAATCTGCAGGAGTTTATGATATTACATATAAGATCAAAAATCCGCTAACAACACAGGTGCGTATTGTACGAGCAAAAGGAAGGGCATGGTTTGGAGAAGATAAAAAGGCTTATCGTTTTAATGGAACGCTGCAGGATATTACAGAACAGGTAATTGCCCATCAAAAAATTGAAGTCAGCGAAAAGCGTTTCAACAGTGTACTTTCTCAATCTATTATGGCAATTGGAATTTTAGAGGGTAAGGAAATGGTGGTAACTTTTGCCAATGATTCGCTGTTAGCAATGTGGGGGAAAGGAAAAGAAATAATTGGCATGCCACTCCTTGTAATGCTACCAGAAATTAAAGACCAGGGATTTATGGAATTGCTGGCTGAAGTTTACAATACCGGTGTACCTTTTGAAGCGTTCGAAGCAAAAGCGATTCTAACACGCAATGGACTACCTGTAGATGTTTATTTCAATTTTGTATATCAGCCTTACAGAAATATTGAAAACAAAATTAGTGGTATAACTATTTTTGCAACCGAAGTAACGGAACAGGTACTTGCAAAAAAGCAGATTGAAGCAAGTGAAAAACGTTTCAGCAGAATGGTTCTCCAGTCTCCTTTTGCCTTTGCAATTTTAAAAGGAAAAGACATGGTAATTTCTCTTGCCAACGATGCCATTAAAGAAATTTGGGGTAAAGGAAAAGATGTAGAGGAAAAACCTTTATTTGATTTGCTGCCAGAAATAAAAGACTCCGTGTTCCCAAAGTTATTGAATGATGTTTATACTACAGGCATCCCGCATTTGGAAAATGAAATTCTTGCAAAGCTTGAGCACAATGGAGTTTTGAAGGATATGTATTTTAACCAGGTGTACCAGCCTTTTCATGATGCTGATGATACAATTTTGGGCGTTACAGTTATTGCTGTTGAAGTAACGAACCAGGTGCTTGCAAAAAAGCAAATGGAGGAAACCGAACAACGCTCGAGTGATGAACGTATGGTGCTTTATAATTCGTTTATGAATGCTCCTGCTGGTATTTCAATTTTAAAAGGCGATACACACATATATGAATTTGTAAATACTGAATACGAAAAATTAGTGAGCCGGAAAATCACCCTCGGCAAAACGGTGAAGGAACATTTTCCCGAAATTGAACAACAGGGTTTAATAGATATTCTGGGTAATGTTTTTTTAACAGGGAAACCATTCATCGCTAATGAATTTCCTGTTGAATTAATCAATAAAGGCACCGGCAAACTGGATATGCACTATTATAATTCAGCAATCCAGCCAATTAAGGACGAAAAAGGAAATACAGAAAGAATATTGACTCATGGAGTAGAAGTTACTCAACAGGTTGAAGCCCGCCGACAAATTGAAGAAGCCAATAAACAGTTACGCACTGCTGCCGCACTCACCGAAAATATTGCTGATGCAGTGATAGGCACTGATATGGATTATAAAACGATCAGTTGGAACAAAGGCGCAGAAAATTTATATGGATATGCAAGCGAAGAAGTAATGGATAAGTATGCAATGGCACTTTTATGCACGAAATTTTTATCAGAGGAAGACCAGCAGGCATGGGCAAAGGATTTACATGACAGAGGCAAATGGCAAGGCGAAGTATTGCAGTCTAAAAAAGACGGTACGATTGTGAGCGTGCTCGTATC
>JBDTJI010000234.1:0-16389 GCA_039935935.1 Ginsengibacter sp.
GCTAAAATAGCTGTTTGCCTAATGTGATTTTTAATGCTTTCCCTCCTTTCCCCTCATGGTTTTCCACTAAACATTTCATGAAAAAACCTACCCCCAAATAATCTATTTTTGAAAAATGACTACCAGCGTTTAATTGATGATCATAAGATTTTATTTGATTATTTAGCGGGTCCTATTGGAATTTGCTTCAAATAAATAAAGGTAAATATGGGGAAAGCATTAACAGCCGTGCATCGATGTTAGAAATATATTTCACTGATATTATTACTTATTATAAATAATAAGTCATGAAACATTTTATTATTATTATCTGTATTTTTTTCTTCTTTGGTGAAGTCTCTGCAACCAATTTGAGAGGGCAAGTAGTCAGATATGATTCTTATTCCGGGAGGTACTACCCTTTGGCAGGTGTCAGAGTTGACTTCTGGATCTTTAACGGAAAGTGGGTAGATATGTCCTATGCTATTTCAGGAAGCGATGGTTTTTATTATTTTATGAATGTAAGTCCGGGGTATTCTTTCCGCGTACAAGTATTTAATGTGTTTTATCCGCAACAGCCATTAACATTATTAAATATTTTACCGCCAAATTTCCAGGATATTCCTTTTGTGGCTACCTGACAATTTATTATGTAATAATATCTTTCCTCTTTCATTTTGATATAAAACCTAAAGTTATGAGTTTGCCACAAAAATTTTACCTGACGCATATCAATAAACATACTGGCTACAGGGGTAATTGGTTACCAGATCGCCCTCTAAGACTTGGAGATATCGGAAAATTGGAGGACGGGCTGTTCACATTGTACACTACTCTTGAGCAGCAGCAAATCAAATTCTTAACACGTGAAGGCGTCTCAACATTGGATTTTGATTATTCTTCAAGCGACTCTGTTGACATTACTACCAATTTTGATACAGGAAACTTAATTGGATCTCCAGCAAAAGGAAACATTACAATATCCTTCAATAGTAATAATGGAATTGTATTTCAAATGACAGAATCAAAAAAGGCAGTCATTGAAGATTTGAATAAAGTTGAAGAGGCAGTTTTACAAAGATATGAGACCAAAAGCTGGCCAAAGGAATGGGTAGTCATCAGCGAATTGATAACCACAGACCATGCTACCATAATTATATCTACAAGTAGTAATAATAAGATTGAGCTGGAATGCGATGTTCCTGTAAATTTTGCAAAAATCAGGTTAGCAGATCCCAAATTAAATTTGAATCTTGTCCGGGAAACAGGAAGCAGTACTAAAATTTTAGGTGCTAATTCGCTCACTCCGTTATACCAGGTGAAGGGTATTTATAAACCTTATTTCAGCAATCCGGAATTTAGAACCCGGCTTGACGTAACTGATGAAATAGAAAATACCGTTTTTGAAGATCTTCTGTTTGATGAAAAGGAGTTTAGAAAAGATCGATAGGATGTAATACGACATACCATGGAATATATTACTGAAAACCAATTTGAAGACATATTGGAGGGTATTAAAATGAATAAGTGCGTCTTAATTCTGGGGCCATTATTTGCTATGGATAAAGAGGGAAATAAGATTCAGGACAATTTAACGCAGAAATTATTGAAATCCGGACTTTCCCTGGATGATGAGTTTCAAAACTTATTTATTGTGGAGCAATCTGCAGATGACTGGGGAATTACATCGAAGATAATTACGTTTTATGATACCGCTATTCCGAACGATATTTATAATAACGTTGCAAAAATCCGTTTTAATTCGATTCTTACATTTACCCAGGATGTTTTTTTACTGAATGCTTTTAAAGGACAAAAGTTTGATTATATATTTAAATATTTTTCCGCAGACGGCTCAAAACAAAATGAAGAAAGCGATATAACTGATAAAATAAATAAGCCTCCTGTTATTTACAATGTATTTGGCCATTACAAAGATTCCAACTCATTAATTATAAGCTATAGTTCATTTTATGAATTCCTGTTTGCCATTCTTGGTAATAAACAAACCTTTCCTTTAGAATTAATTACACAGCTTTCTGAGTCCCGGGTTTTTGTTTTATTGGGATTTGACTTAAAGAAATGGTATGTGCCTTTATTGATTACAAAATTGTATACATTAGGAAGAGATAACAGTAATCAAAGAAGGCCTATGGCCGTGGCCACCCTGAATGACACAGACACCGGTAACGAAGAATATGTCCGGTGGCTTACACGCTATCCTTTATCTATAAAATTTATTGAGGGTACTTCACAGCAATTTATTGATAAGATACTCGCTGATGAAAATGTCTTCAGAAAATCGCAACAGGAACAATTGCGGCAGCCAGATGAAGGAATTTTCTTTTATAAAGATCCTGACTTTCAGAATAAAAAAGTTACGTACCTGGAAAAAATAGGCTCTACCGGAAACGAAGATGATTTACTGGCAGTTTCAAAAGAGATTTTTTCCTTTTTCTTAGAAAAGAATTATAGCCCTGAAGCGCAAAATTTTCTTACTGGAATAAAGGGCCGCCTGTGCAATATAATTTCTGAAAAGGCCAAGGGAAATATAGATCGGTCTGACGTCAAAGTGCTTAACCAAATTAGAGATGATTTGATGAAATTTATTAATAGATAACATTCATTTTATAATTGTATTTATGGATAAAACGCCTTTAAATTCACTTCCCCGGCGGCGTCGTTACCCGGGGCCAAAGCCTTTTTCGGTCGATGATGAAAGTTTATTTTTCGGAAGGGAAGATGAAAAAGATACTTTAATCAGCATCATTAAAACAAATAAGGTTACCGTTCTTTTTGGCCGTTCCGGATTTGGCAAATCTTCCTTGATTGAAGCAGGTGTTATTCCTTTCTTTGAAAAGGAGTTTAAGTATAAAACTGTTAAGATACGGTTTGAGAGTAATCTAAATAATAAAGCAGACGAAAAATCCCTGCAAAAGCAAGTCATTAAGAACTTTAAAAAAGACGAACTTAAGGGAGATTTATTTCTTCGTGAATTAGCATTACAGGAAGAAGATATCTCACTTTGGCAGGTTTTTAAAACATTACAATGGGACTTAAGGAAGGACTTCGATGGAATATTATTTGTACTGGATCAATTTGAGGAGATTTTTAATTTCCCTGAATCCGATTATAAAAAGCTAGCCAGTGAGTTATCTGAGGTAATTTATAACCGCATGCCTCAACAATTTCAAAATAAATTTCTTGATCGAATCAAAAATGACAGCCACTTCCTGGAAGAATTTAAAGATAGAATTGATTTTATTAAACAAGATATTCCGATTACTTTTTTAATAGGAATAAGATCAGACAGATTGTACCTCCTGGATGAAATAGGGGATGATCTGCCATTAATATTTGACAACCGCCTGCGATTGAGGCGTCTGAATATATGTAAATTAACGGAGGTAATAAGCAAACCGGCAAGCCTTACCGGTAGCGATTTTGAATCGCAACCTTTTAAATATACCGATGAAGCGATACAGGAAATAACAGATTATTTATCGTACAATAAAGTAAATCCCTTAGACCCTAAAATAGAAACTTTTCAATTGCAAATTATTTGTGAGCATATTGAAGAAGATTTAGTTATTAAGGAAAAAAAAACTGTTATAGACAGAAACGATCTTTCAAACCTTGCAATCGTTACACAAAAATATTATAAGAATATTTTTGAAACCACAGACAATGAAACACGCGAAAAAGTGTTTGGTGACGCAGACCAGTTATTTATTCGTTTTTTGGTGGAAAGAAAACTCATTGATTCCAAAACAAACAATCGCATTTGTTTGGATAAAATATTTGTTACCGCTATAGGCTTTGATGATGTTTTACTGGATAAGTTAATTGAAACAAAAATAGTTAGAAGAGAATTGAATACAGTTAGCGGCCAAAGCATTGAATTGAGCCATGATACTTTAATTGATCCCATTTTAAAAGCCGCACAGTCCGAATTAGGTAATTTGGATGAAAAGTTAATCGACTACTATAATAAAATTATTGCAGGTTTCCCTAAAAAATATGAGTCACAATTTCAAAACCTTGAGAAAAAATTTGTTACGCAACAAGAAGGGAATTTAAGTCCTTTGCGGGAAGAAGAGTTGTCTGGAGGTGAACAAAAGATCCTGCAAAATTTAATAGAAAACCGGATAGTATTAAAATATGATGGAAATGGCAGGAAAAATTTTTACATACTTAATGAGGCTTTTCAGGATTGCATAATAAAAAAAAATAAAACCGGAGATGTACATCTAATTAGGAAAAATTATATTTCTATAATTGTGAGTGCTTTATTTATTATTGGTATTCTATGTTGGTTTTCATATAAAGCTTTACATCTTTACTATAAAGAAAATGCCTACAATGTAGCCACTCAGCTTCCCATTGACGGAACTGATAATAAAGATTCTGTAAAGCAGAAGCTAGTAGTGCTAAGAGCGGTATATAAAGAATTGGAAAATGACAGTTCGCGAAACAGAGTCGCAAGTTCGAAGTTAGTTTCGATAATCAATGATAATTCTTTTTTTGGGAAAGAGATTAAAATTGGTAAGTCACCTGTTAGTTTCAAAGTGAATAACAATAATGATCAAATCCTTGTATTACTGGCACAAAAATCTCAATTAGACAATTCCCCAATGTATTCTAACACTCTATCGTATAATGATATTATGCGTGAGACTGCCATTCTTTACAGCAGGGATGGGAAAAAGATAGACACATTTGAGAATGTTTATGATGCATCATTTATTGAAGACTCATCCTTTATCACAATTTTAAGAAAGACTTCAAAAGCAGATATTATTGAAATATGGAAAATAGCGGATCAGAAAAAAATCCTAAAGAAAAGATTGGAACTTATTTGGGATCCAGGGATCTCAATCGACAGCGCCTTCTTTGTTGCGGTTAATGTGATTTCTTATCCGGATCTTTCAGCCGATGTAATCATTGGTGGGAAGACTAAATATGGTTATTCCAGGCAACCGTTCAGAGTAACCATAACCGAAAAAGAAAATAGAGGCTATGTTACCAATCCTTCTCAACAGGGTGATATTGACTTGACCCGGACGATAGTTTCAGATACCTTATATATGAAAGATAAAATGAAAATTTTATGGTACAGGAATGATTCGTTGGCATTAAAAATGGAAACTATTAAAGGCCACTTACTTAGCGATAATATTTTTTATATAAAAAATATACCCGAAATAAATGAAGGAGGAATTGCTAACGCTTATTTTTCTAAAACAGGGGATACAATTTTTGTAAGTGCCAATGCTAACATGGGGAATATTTTATTGTTTACCAACACCATGCAGCTTCTGTCGAAATTTAATATTGGTCAAAATAGCTCACTCAATAAAATAAATAATTTAATTGTTAGCATTAAAAATGATGCATTAATTGTGACCAATTTGCGGGATAGCGCAACGCAGCAGGTAAATACAGCAAATTCTGGTGAAATTATTAAGTGGATTGATGGGCATAATTGGAAGCCCTCTAAGGAGGATAGTAATTTTGGCCTTGTAGAAAAGGATTGGATAAAAAACTTAAAAAATATTCTTTTTAATGCCCGATAAATTAATAGATATTAAAAACCAGGTTATTGAGATGCCTTTACTGGCGGCGGTGAATAAGATTGTAATTGCATTGCCGGGAAATACTAATTTTTTAGGATTAAAAGCCCAGTTAAGAAACCTTGAAGAAGACAAGCACCAAGAGGCGATTACTCTGGATGTTTATAAAGTAGGACTTGCCAATAAAACAAGAGCATTAGATTTTTTCCTGGAAAAATTAGGGCAAGAAGATCTCGAAAAAGTTTATAAAACATTTCTTCAGCCTGGTACACTGCAGCTGGAAACTAATCTTAATACTATTTTATTTGTAGAATCAACGCCAACAGATCAGGAACATCTTCAGACCAATAAAGAATATTCTTCTGTATCTAAAGTGATAAAAGCTTCTGCATTTAAAAATAACTTTTTAATGCTTAACCCACTTATGGCATCAACGATAGATGACTTAATTATTGGAATTACCGAGCATCATCCAAAAATTATCCACTTTTCGGGGCATGCGGGAAAAAAAGGTATTGTGTTAAATGATGACGCGAATAATGCACAGATCATTTCAACAAATGCTCTTTCAAGGCTTTTCGAAATTAGTAAAGGTTATGTGGGTTGTGTTTTTTTAAGCGCATGCTATTCTGCTGAACAAGCTAAAATAATCTCTCAGTTTACCACTTATGCCATTGGCATGAATTGCCCAATAGGTGATGAAGCTGCAATTCTATTTTCCTTAGCTTTTTATGAGGCTTTATGTAATGGCTCTGAAATAAACTACATAAAGGCATTCCAGCTTGCCCTTATACCATTGATGGTAAAAAAAACGGAAGAAAGTACAACTCCAGAGATCTGGGAAAACGGAATTAAATTGAATTTTTGAACATAATATAGGTGAAGCTAACAATGGCAATTTTAATTAATAATGTCATACCGGATATGTAGCAGTATTGAAAAACAAAAGTAGAAACACAGCTTCCGTAGCCACATTTTGGGTAATACATTTGTTAACTGCCGCACCAATTTTCATTTTTGTTTGGAAATTTATTGTTAATTGGGTTAAGTAAGACCCAATCAAAAAATAGAATAAAGCGGATAGGGCGTGCCAACACATGTAAGTATCTGGTTGCGATTGCCCGGGTACTAATTCCACGTTGAACAATGCCGTTAGAACCAATCACGATACTTTGTCTAAAGTTATAGGATCTGTATGCAAACAATTAATATTACCCCGACTCATGCAAAATATATAAACGTCTGTAGTAACATCTTCTTTAGCTCCGGTGAAAAGCCGGAATTATCAGCTTTTCGGATGTATTAACTCCGGCACTTCGCTTTTTATATACATTAGCCTGCATAATACCCCAGGTAAAGCCGTACAACAGTCTTGCTTTATAGGATCAGTTTAACTTTTACAGAAAGACAACCAATCTTCAATATTGCTATGCTGACTTTCCCCATTTGTGAGTTTTAGTTCTACAGACATTATAACTGTATAGGCGCATTTGCTTAAAGTTTTTACCGGAACTAAGGCTGGATTATGCAGTTCTTTGGCTGTATCAAACGTTTCAGCCACTGAACTGGACGGAGTTACATTTTCAATGGAGTAGGGTCCACCTGGCCCATATAAAATAAGGCTTACTACACCCATGTTTGGATTAGCTGCTGTGTAGTTTACATGTAATTCATCAATAATAGGTTTGCAGCCGGTGCTGCCGCCTCCACCTATCATTTCCTGTATGTCAATACATGCCACACCCATTTCATTTGATACTTGTGGCATCCAGGAACCAAATTGGGGCACATTGTTATATAAAGTATTAAACATCGCTATTGGATTTGATACTCCTGCTGTTGCCTCCGTAGCAGGGTTCCCAATCTGCCGTTTTCTCATGCGTATTTTAAAAAACCTGTTTTGTTGAAGAGGCGCTATTGTTGTTGTGGATTGGCCCTGTATCAGACCCGCCATATTTACGGTATTGCTATTCAATGAGGAAGTTTCAAAACCCAATAACACCCCGTTAATATTAGGTGCAAAATTGCTGGCTTGTGGTACTGCAATCCAGCCGCTTGCGTCTACACCGGTACCAGCACCTACTGTATAATCAACTATTATTACGGGATTCATGGGGTCGCCTGTAAGTGTAAAAAATGTGCCTATTACCGCATCGCACATTTGTGGAGCCAAGACTTTTTTCCATATTCCTATTTCAGTGCCTGCCGGACCGGTGGTTTCGATGGTGTCAAAGCTGTATTCCATGGCTACTCCGTTTAATTTTTGGCTGAGATTGCCTCTTAATTTAATACAACTGTAAAATGCATCTCCGGCCGGGGTTTTTCCCGTAGCTAAAGCAATTACATTGGGATTGCCGCTGGCAATAAATTCATTTATAAAATGATTGCCGTTATTCCCAATCTTTGTGAAGGAGGCAGGGATAGGGTCAGGGATAATCTCTATATGGCTCAAACACAGATCCACACACAGGCAATAGCCTACATTGTTTCTTCGGTTAGCGGATGTCTCTCCCTGAATGGCAACACCATTGTATTCATATTTAAAATACACGTCTGGTCCGCTGTTAAAAGTAAGGGTGCCCGGGTCGGTTTCTACATTTATCCAGGGTGATAAAAATGTTTTTTTGAAATCAATTGATGAATAATCAATTCTGAAATGCCCATTTGCATCTGTTGTATCATTACCAAGGTTGTCATCTGTCAAGAAATCTGCATCCCATGCTGTTATTTTTACATTTGGGATGGGTGTTTTAGAGTCACACACATACATGTGCCCACATACTACCCAAGCATCAAAATAATAACCCCGGATATAACACCACCATCTGGCTGGAATGCAGTATTCCCATTTGAAAAAATAGCTGTCCTGTTCTTTGTTGGTGCGCCATTGCGGGAATATTGTTGTAAGGTGTATTTGAACGGGCTCTTTTCGGGGCGGCTTTGGTGGGGTACGCGGTACAGTACCGCAAATGAAATCAACATCAAATGCAGTGTTTCCATGTTTTTCATCCAGCGAAAATTCAAAATTGCCATTTTCGTCTGTTTTTGCTGTGGCGATAAGCAGGTCTTTTCTTTGCGCAGCTTCATCTTTTGTTACTACGTGAAAGGTTTCCTTGGTGTTGGCAATTGCGTTTTCCAAAACCTTTTCTTTTTGCCAGGGTAGGTAAAGGCATACTTCCATGCCATAGAGCGGTTCTGTACAATCGTCGCAAAGATAGCCACAGAGTGATCCTTTAAAAATGTAATTCATGATTTTTATTTTATTGCCTACTCGTTGTTCAGATTTTCGGCTTTCTCTGATAATTAAATGATGTTAAATTTCTTCCAGCTCTCTCCCGTCAGTTCATTTGGTCAAGCTCAATTAATTTTCACCATGGAACCTTCCAATACCCATCAACCTCGTTTCCTTATTTCTTTTTTTGCAATGCTTAAAGAGCTTTTTAGTAACATCGGATTAAGATTTCTTTGAAACTAACTCCTCTCTGAACATCTCATCCATAACTATCCTCCTGCTCTCCAATAAAACCGGATTTATATTCTTTCACTCCACAATAGTCATTTTCGCTGATCTGCTTCCCGTCTTTCGGATTAGTTCAACGAAGCTATAGAAGTAATGCAAAAATAGCATGAGGACAATCCTCCATTTTCATCATGGAAAACCACTAAAGATTTCATGAAAAATCCTCCCCCCAAATATTCTATATTTGACGAATGACTACCATCGCATTGATTGATGATCATAAAATTTTCTGTGATTCTCTCGCGGGCCTTATCAATGATTTTGAAGGGTTTAAGGTATTGTGGTGTATACAGGATGGAAATAAGGCGATTCAGTTGTTACAGGATGATAACAACTTGCCGGATATTATTTTGCTCGATATTGTAATGCCGGCGATGAGCGGAGTGGAAGTGGCCAAATGGCTCTTTGAAAACAAAAAAGAAATAAAAGTGCTGGCGCTTACGATGGAGGAAGATGACAACAGCGTCATTCAAATGCTGCAGTATGGCGTGAAAGGTTATTTACTGAAAAATATCAGTTCAGAGGAATTGCATTTGGCGCTTGACCAGGTAGTTAAATACGGGTATTACTACACGCCTATCATCACCGGTAATATTCATAGGCAAATTGAGGAGAAGATATTGCACAGGAATGTGCCCGACATGAGCGAACGCGAAAAGGAGTTGCTTGATTACTTGTGTACTGATTTAAGCTATGCCGAAATATCAAAAAAAGTATTTTTGAGTGAGTCCACTGTGGATACCTACAGGGCAAGGCTATTCGAAAAGTTTGAAGTAAAGAACAGGATTGGCCTGATATTAAAAGCGGTGCATCTTGGGCTGGTTACTTTATAGGGTCACGGATGACAATGATTTTTATTTGAGCTAAAGATCAAAATTTTTTGCCACTGATTACACGGATTTGCACCGATTGAAATTAATAAACTGCTATGCCGGAACGTAAATACATCATTACTAGGTATTGTACTGATCTTTTTTTAGAGTGATGTTCGGGGCAACGAAGTAATCTTCCGTCATGTCCGGGAATTGAACTTTCCAGGGAAACCTCGTTTCCAAATTAGCGTATTGCAACAGCGCGGGAAGTTTAATACCAATTTGAAGTTTATTGATTTGCTTCGAAATGACGAATAAGGCGTAGGAACTATATTCTATATAGGTATTTCAATATTTACCGTCGTTCCCCGACCCACCTCAGATCGCAGGTTAAAATTTCCTTTAAAAATATCCACGCGGTTTTCTGCGTTTTGTATACCCATCGCTTTTTTATTGCCATTTTGTTTTAAATCAAATCCCTGGCCGTTATCCTGGACAAAAATCGAGAGTAGCCCGGAGTCTGAATGAATGCTGACCGTAATCATTTCTGCATCACTGTGTCTGGCAGCATTCATTACCAGCTCACAAATGATCCAGTAGATATTTATTTGCAGTTCGGGATCAAATATGGATTGCACTTCATGATTGAACACGATCTTTTTACCGTACAACTGTTCCATATCTTCAAAATAACCTGACAGCGTATTGATCAATCCATTGGAAGAAAGATTTTTGGGCATCAGGTTGTGGGCGATATTCCTAATCTCTATAATCGAATCATCAATGATGTCTTCTGTTTTGTTGATTAATTCCATTTGTTTCTGTTCTTCTTTTACGCTTAAAATTCTTCTGAAATTTATTTTTAAGGCTGCCAGCAACGGGCCTAAGTTGTCATGAAGATCTCCGGCTATCCTTTTTCGTTCATGATCCTGTACGGAGATTAATTTTCTCAGCATTATTGTTTTTTCTTCTTCCAGGCGAAGCAACTGCAATTCTTTATCTCGTCTCTCAACCAGTAATCCATACAGTAGTCCAAAAGCCATAATAGAATTTTCCGACAAGCTCCCGAGCGCCATACCATGCTCACTGATAAAGTAATTGGTTATAAAGCCTGAATTCGCCAATAGTTGAATTAAAGTTGTAAGACATATTGCCAGCATGGCAAGAGAAAATATTTTAGCCAATTTACCTGTCCTTATAAAATGCAAGGGTATGAATGCTATGAGGCCAATTGAAAATATAAGGCCTGAATGCCATAAGCCAATCAGCACTGCTCTTAATATGCCGTGAACAGCAGGAATCAACATCACGAATATTAAGACCATAATGAATAGTAAGTAAGTGCGCAGGTAATTAATGAGAGTCAGGAGCTTTAGGTTGTCTTTTAAATTCTGTTTAAAAATTAATTTCTGCACTGTTAATAAAAGAAAGGCTGCAGCCAGGCTACTCAATGGTTTTGCTATTTCATTGATAAAGGGCATGCGGGGATAGAGATAAGGGAACACCCTGCCATAGTGATCAATGATCCAAAATGATATGCACAACATATAACCAAAATAAACCGCAAACACTTTCTTTTTAAAAAGAAATAGTGCCAGTAAAATGATTGCTGAAATCATAAATGCAATTCCCAGGTAAAAAAACACAATTCGGTCGTATTTCTCATAGCTATTTTCAAGTTCATTATGATCCGTCAGACCGTAACGAATGTTGATATATTTTTGTGCGGCCCGCACGACAATAACGTATAATGAAGGTGTAGTCCCTATATCAACGGGTGTCGTATGCCAAACATAATTTCTGTTTTTCTGATAAGGTATGAATTGGCCACCTTTGTAAAGAAGAATGGCCCTGCCGCCAGTTTTAATTTTATAGATTCTTACCTCGTCGAGGCTTGTATTGTCCAAGGACAGATATTGATCGTTCAATTTTTTTTCGGCATCCATCTTAAGGATGATGTAATGATATTCACTGCCTGTTAACTTCAAATTGATACGCCTGTCTGTTTTTTTTGTAAAAACTAATTCATTGAATAAGATCCCGGATATAATATTGGCATTGCAGGAATCATTCTTAAACGTAGCAACGCTGTCATTAACAGGCGCCTGGGATTTTACAGCGAGAGAGAATATAAGAGAAAAAAATAGAAATGCAACGACTTTCAGATTTAGCGTTAGCAGGACTCGCCCATGTGTTGCAAACAAACACAAACAGTTTTTCCTTTTGACGTGCAGTAAAAGTAGTTGTGGTTGATCACAACAATTTCTACAGCCTAAATACTGCCGCAACCATTTACCATTTACATATAATAATTGTAGTACCATTCTTTGGGTTATGATTAAATGACTTTAATCAATAATCAGGCAACTTTTATAATAGGTGCGTACTAGCTTTTGTAAGGAAATTGACTAAACAGAAAATGTTTGGTTTTCAAGATGGGACTTTTTAAAATCATATCGCCAGGATCATTCGTAACTAATGCCAGTGTACAAACTTATTTCTTGCAATAAAATTATAATATAAATATAACCCTTTTTTTCAAGGCTACATCAATTTTTCTGAAGACATGGCCTGTACAAGCCGGTCCACGAAAAATTACATTGCTTGCAGCATGTCTGTTTTGTTTGTATCCAGCTCTATAATGGCTTTCTTATACAGGTATCTGATAGCATTTGCCAAAAACGATAAAGCCTGAGTGTTGCAGGAGCTAATATGTACCTTTGAGCGCATCTTAAGCTTGCATGTCAACAAGTATAATGGTTAATGGGTACCATAATTTTATTTAAAGGGTGCCTACTAAAGCAGAGTTTATGTTTGTCAGATTCCTAAAAGTGAAATTATAATATGAAGGAGCCATCAACGATTTTACATGGATTTTCAAAAAAGAGCCGTGATGAGAAACTGGAAATAGTTGCCTCGTTTATTGAGAACGGGAATGACACGGTAGAAACTTTAAAAAGCTTTCATCATAATGATCCTGAAGTTCAGGAAATGATAGAAGAATTCAGTGAAAATGCGATATCTAATTTTCATCTTCCTTTCAGTGTGGTACCCAACTTTTTGATCAACGGGAAAGTATATATGCTTCCTATGGTGATTGAAGAAAGTTCGGTAGTGGCCGCAGCAGCCAATAGTGCGAAATTCTGGTTTTCGCATGGGGGTTTCAAAACTGAAGTGCTGGGAACTGAAAAAATAGGCCAGGTGCATTTTCTGTGTCACGATAACGTGGAATTGCTTCGCTATAAGTTTCCTGAATTAAAGGAAAGTTTGATAGCAGGGTGCGAACTGATTACCGAAAATATGCGCGGCAGGGGCGGAGGTATCCTCGACATTCAGTTAAAGGACCTAACCCACATGGAGCCGGGTTTAATGCAGCTTTTCTGCACCTTTGAAACCGCTGATGCTATGGGAGCGAACTTTATTAACTCATGCCTGGAGCAATTTTCAGCAACTTTTAAAGAATGGCATGCTACGCAAAAGGAATTCAACGAAGACGGATTGGATGTGGTGATGTGCATACTTTCTAATCTGACTCCCAATTGCAGGATAAGGTGTACGGTGGAAACTGAGATTGAGAATTTCAATAACGTGATTCCCGGTATTTCAGGAGATGAATTTGTAAGCCGGTTTTATACAGGCGTGCGCATTGCAGAGGTAGATCCCTATCGCGCGGTTACCCATAATAAAGGCATCTTAAATGGTATAGATGCTGTAGTATTGGCCAGCGGCAATGATTTCAGGGCTGTGGAAGCTTGTGCCCACGCTTACGCGTCTTCTGGCGCACAGTACTTGCCGCTTTCACGGGTGGTGATCCACGAAAATAGATTTCAATTTTCTCTTGAGGTGCCACTTGCACTTGGTGTAGTGGGTGGCTTAACCAATCTACATCCACTTGTAAAGCTTTCATTGTCATTGCTCAGGCATCCATCAGCCAGTGAGTTAATGAGCGTAGCTGCCGCTGCCGGATTGGCCACTAATTTTTCAGCAGTAAAATCTCTCGTAACAACCGGCATTCAAAAGGGCCACATGAAGATGCATTTATTCAATATTATGAAGCAATTGGGTGTGCCGGATCATTTAAAAAAATCCGTGGTGGAATATTTTAAAGATAAAAAAGTTTCGGTGTACGCAGTAAGGAGTCTAATGGAACAAATGACCTTCAATCCTATAGCTGAGAAGCATCTAAAAGTTGATTAAGCGCATGGACTACTACGCCTCTGGTAAATTATTGCTTTTTGGGGAATACCTCGTTTTGAGAGGAGCAGGATTATTGGCTATCCCCTTAAAATATGGCCAGCAAATGAAGGTAATACCCATTTCATCTTCTGAAATTAAGTGGACTTCCAGAGTACTGGATAAGGAATGGTTTACTTCGCGCTTTACGATAGAGGGGAGTCTTATTGAAACTAATGATGAGCAAATAGCCGCTACCATTATTAAACTATTTCAAATAATACGAAGTGAAAATCCTTCCTTATTTCATGCGGGCTATCACTTTACTTTACAGGCAGATTTCCCAATAGAGTGGGGCATAGGGTCAAGTTCTACATTAATTAGTTTGCTGGCGCAATGGAGTAATACGGATCCATTTTTTCTTTTAGAAAATACTTTTGGCGGTTCAGGTTATGATGTGGCTTGTGCCACTTCTCCGGGGCCTGTAATGTTTGAAGCGATGGATAAAAAGGCTGTCGCAATCAGTCTTTCGCTCGCTATCACTTCCAAAATGTTATTTGTGTATAGCGGTAAAAAGCAGATAAGCCGGAATGAAGTAGCCCGATTTGAAAAGATGAATATTTTACCAGAGGCCATTGGTGAAATGAATAATCTGGTGTCATCAGTTATTTCTTGTGAACAGGTAGAAGAGTTGGAGAGACTAATGGATCAAAGTGAAAAACTGCTCAGTAGGATCTTAGGTATTGAGCCAATTAAAAAGAGTACATTCAGTGATTATCCTTATGGGGTTAAATCGCTTGGTGCGTGGGGCGGCGATTTTTTCATGGCTACTTACAGAAATGAGCAGGAAGCGCGGAATTATTTTAACGACAAGGGATATAATATTCAATTTACTTATGATCAAATTATTAAGAAATAAATGGCGGATCATTTCTATACAAAAATAAAATGGAGATGCCCTTCTAATATCGCCATTGTAAAATATTGGGGAAAGAAAGATCACCAGGTTCCATGTAATCCATCTGTTAGCATGACTTTATCTGAAGCCTTTACAGAGGTGGAGATGGAGATTTCACCAAAGAAAGATAAGGATGTTAAGGGTGTTGAGCTGGAATATTTTTATGAGGGCATAAAAAATGTACCTTTTCAACTGCGTGTCCAAACGTATTTGGAGAGTAATCTTGAGAGTTTTCCTTTCATAAAAAATCATTCTATCCATATCAATTCCAGCAATAATTTCCCGCACTCTACGGGTATAGCTTCATCGGCATCCGCATTTGGCGCAATTGCCCTATCGTTGGTAGATGCTCAAAATGAATTCAGCTATTTATCTGAAAAGAAATCTTTTTATAAAAAAGCAAGTGAGATGGCAAGGCTGGGAAGCGGAAGTGCATGCCGCTCCATGTATGGTGGTTTTGCAATATGGGGACATCATCCAAACGTCAAAGAATCATCAGATCAGTTTGCTATTGAACTAACGGATATACATGATAATTTTAAACAAATGCAGGATGCCATCCTGATTGTTGATGACCAGCAAAAAAAGGTTTCCAGCAGCACCGGGCACTCCCTGATGAACAACCATCCTTATGCACAGAGCAGATTTTTACAGGCACAAAAAAATGCTGAAGAGATAATCAAAGTGTTATCTAACGGAGATTATGATACGTTAATTCAAGTAGCTGAGGCAGAAGCATTGACATTGCACGCAATGATGATGACATCCCATCCTTATTACCTGCTAATGAAACCGGGTACTATTGATGCCATTCAAAAGATCGTTCATTTTCGTGAAGAGACACACACGCCTGTTTGTTTTACTCTTGATGCCGGGCCTAATGTCCATGTATTGTACCCGTCAGCATTTAAAACGGTTGTGACGGAATTTATAAATAATGATTTAAAGCCTTTTCTAAAAGAGGTTATCTTTGATAAGACAGGAAAGGGGCCTGAAAAACTCTACTGATAAGATGCATGGAGAGATTAAATTCTAAGATTTTATTATTTGGCGAATATAGTGCACTGGACAATAGTATGGCGCTTGTATTGCCATGGAAGCGCTATTGGGGACAATTGAATTTTTACAACCACGAAACAGAAACCGAGTTTGCAATTCAATCCAATCAATACCTTAAAGACTTCTCTCATTTTTTAGATAGCCATACAGATGAAAGCTTTTTACTGGATGTAAAGCAATTTAAAAGAGAAATCAAAAATGGACTTTTTTTCGAAAGTAATATTCCGCAGGGCTATGGCCTTGGAAGTTCCGGCGCTGTAGTGGTGGCGGTAGTTTTGAGGTACCTTACTAACATTCAGCTAAAAAGTGAACTGG
>JBDTJI010000235.1:0-6082 GCA_039935935.1 Ginsengibacter sp.
TCCCGAACCCTGGCATGAAGTATTTGAAGCTATTGGAGCTGTTTTACTGTTATGGGCTTTGTTGTATTTTCTGTATAAGAAAAAAATATTTTGGAAAATTTAGAATTTATCAATCAATATGGATACAACGTCTTTATTCTCTGCTAAGAGATCTCCACGCCTCCTTTCAATTGATGCGCTCAGAGGATTTGACATGTTGCTTATCGCGGGTGGAGGCGCATTTATAGAAAGACTTGAAGGAAAGACCGACATAGCATGGATCAATGGACTGGCGCAACAATTCAAACATATTCCATGGAATGGATTTAGTTTTTATGATTTTATATTTCCTCTGTTCCTTTTTATCGCAGGAGTGTCTCTTCCCTTTTCGTTGAATAAAGGATTGAGCACCGGATTGAGCAAACGGGATTTATACCGTAAATCTTTTCGCAGGCTTATTGTTCTTATTTTGTTAGGCATCATATATAAAAACAACCCCATTACTTTTTTTGATCCATCTCATATTCGAGTGGTAAGTGTATTGGGGAGAATTGGCTTTGCAGGATTTATTGCTACGCTTTTGTATTTGAATTTTTCATGGCCTAAACGATTGATGTGGGTCGCAGGTATTTTGTTATTGTACTATGCAGCGTTATATCTTATACCCGTCCCGGGGTATGGTGCAGGTGATCTTTCTCAACAGGGAAACTTAGTAGGATGGTTTGACCGTAATTTTTTACCCGGCCGGCTTCATGATGGGAATTATGATGAAAATGGACTACTCACCCAGTTTCCTGCATTATGTCTTTGTGTATTGGGATCTATCGCAGGAAATATCTTACAGTTGGCAAAAAGCGAAACAAAAAAAATACAGTTGCTAATTTTATCAGGAATAATTGGGATTGGCTTGGGTCTCTTATGGGGCCAGGCTTTTCCAATCAACAAACATCTTTGGTCAAGCTCATTTATTCTATTAACGGCAGGCATTGCTTTCCTTTGTCTTACACTTTTTTATTTCGTGATCGATGTAATGAAATATAAAAAATGGGCCTTCTTCTTCCAGGTTATAGGCCTCAATTCGCTGACTACTTATTATGTTTATCATTTTATTGATTTTTATTACAGTTCACGACTTCTATTTTCAGGAATTTACGCGCCTACACCAGAGCCCTGGCATGAAGTATTTGAAGCGGTTGGCGCTGTCATTTTGCTATGGGCATTTCTGTATTTCCTGTATAGAAAAAAGATATTTATCAAGATTTAAAAGTTACTTCTTAAAAGCAGGTTGAGATACCTGAACTACTTTGGAGTCATCTATAAAATGACGCATATCCCCACAGAGACGCTAGCTTACAAAGCCATATTCTTTGTGATCTTTGTTCCTTTGTGGGATTTTTTTAAGCCATAATAAATCTGACACAACATTATTTTACCAAAACTTATTTTTACATCAGTTCGTAATTTCGAGAACGTTCTCGGTATTTTTTTTCATTATTGAACAGTTAGTAATTATCTTCCTAAAATTATAAAGCAGAATTTTAATTATATCCTGGATGCCAAAAATATAACGCTAAGAATAGAACTCTTAAACTTTTCAAATCGCTAGCACTTCAAAAATGAATATGCGCGCCTGTCAAGACCATTAAATGTAGAAATTATGAAACTGAAAAAAATTGCAGCAGTAGATGTATCCACTTTATCAAAGAGAGAAATTTTTATATCCCTTATCCTGATTGGAACCCTTTTTTTTGTGTTTGGTTTTGTGTCATGGGTAAACGCTATCCTTATTCCTTATTTTAAAATAGCCTGCGAGCTAACACATTTTGAATCCTATCTCGTTGCATTTGCATTTTACATAGCTTATCTGGTCATGTCAGTGCCATCTTCTTATTTAATAAAAAAGATTGGATTTAAGAAAGGGATCATGTTAGGCTTTTGGATTATGGCCATAGGTACGTTTTTGTTTATTCCAGCGGCTTATGTAAGGACTTATAGTGTATTCCTTACGGGGCTTTTTATCATTGGAATTGGATTAGCTATTCTTCAGACGGCCGCAAATCCATACATTACCGTGCTGGGTCCACGGGAAAGCGCAGCAAGGCGTATCAGCGTGATGGGCGTGTTTAATAAAGGAGCAGGCATCATTGCCCCTATTTTATTAGCAGCAGTAATATTAAGACCAGATGATGGTGAAATTTTTAAAAACTTATCATTATTAACTCTTGAAGCGAAGGATGTATTACTCGATGGCCTAATAAGGCGTGTGATTTTACCTTATAGTGTACTTACCGGTATTTTAGTAATTCTTGGCATTATCGTTCATTTTTCTCCATTACCTGAGATTGATACTGAAACTGAAAAAGGTGATGTATTAGCTGCCAATGCTCATAAAAAAAGTATTTTCGAATTTCCATATCTCATCCTTGGTGCTTTAGCTATTTTCCTGCATGTAGGCACGCAGGTCATTGCAGTGGATACCATCATTGGTTACGCCGATTCAATGGGTATAGGATTAACCGAAGCCAAGGTGTTCCCTTCCTTTGTTTTGTTTACAACTATCTGCGGTTATTTCATGGGCATCGTGTTGATCCCAAAATACATTTCGCAATTAAATGTACTTAGGATATGTACTTTCCTGGGATTATTGTTTTCACTGCTCATTTTATTTTTAAACGGCAATGTGACCTTGTTTGGTTTTGATACTCATATCTCTATCTGGTTCGTAGTCTTGTTAGGATTAGCTAACTCATTGATCTGGGCCGGTATCTGGCCATTGGCACTAAACGGGTTAGGACGATTTACAAAATTGGGTGCTTCTATATTAATCATGGGACTGTGTGGGAATGCAATTCTTCCTCTTATATATGGTAAGATTGCTGATCTATATTCAGTAAGGGCAGCGTATATTGTCTTGATACCCTGCTACCTGTACCTGATCTTTTATGCAGTAAAGGGATATCAAATAACAAGATGGAAAATAGCGAAACCACTGTGAGCAGGAAGTATTGAATGGTGAGTGGTTTAATAGTGAATGTTTTGACGATATTAAGAACTCACAACTCACAACTCACAACTCACCATTCACCACTGACATTACTCCACCACCGGAAAAGCAGATATACGCAGCCGTGCGGCACCCATGGGGATAAGATCTATAATCTTTTCTTCTGTATGAACATTCACAGGGCTTTGTGGTAGAACGCCGCAAAGTCCATATTGATCTAAGATCCATTCCGGAATTAATTTACCTCTTGCTTTTAGCATTAAAGGAACATCTTTCTGTGTAAAAGGAAAATCGTTTTGAGGCCATGGCCTTTTTATAAGCTGAAATTGCTGATTGAGAGACTCATCATCTAAAGCCAATCCATAATTCCACAGGCTTGCAGGGTAAATATTGTATGCAGGCCATTTAGACTGGTCGGCGCTTGACTGCCATTTGGAATCTTCTGTTGCTGATTCTTTACTGTTGATCTTTTGATAATATTCATCGATCTTCAAAGAAAAGGTAAGAGGGCCATAGTTTACACTTACGCTGCTTTTATTTTGAGTCCACTTCGTTAATGATAATTTCATTGGTAGCATTAATTCGATCACATCTCCCTGCTTCCATTTATTTTCGAGCCGGATGTAGGAACTTGCTGTTGCATTTACATTTACAGCCTCTCCGTTTACCTTTACTTTTGCATCATTGCACCAACGGGGAATACGGAGATATAAGGGGAAATTTACCGGTGATGCGGTGCTTACGTCTATCCTTACATTTTTATCGAAGGGATAATGAGTCGTTTGCTTAAGTGTAACGGTACGCCCTACCCTATTTCCAATTTTCACATTTACTTCGCTGCTGTTGTACATCATTGCTGCAATGCCATTATCAGGAGTAGCCATCCATAAATGCTCTTCATAGTAAGGCCATCCCTGCGAATGATTATGCTGGCAACACCGGCTACTAAAAGGATTCATCGTTAAAAACGGGCCGGAATTCTCTATGCCGGGCGAATGGTTCCTGCTGTCACTTACTACCATGTTCGGGGCCGTTAAATATCGAAGGCCTTTAAAGTCGGGCATTACTGCAGCCGGATAGGTATTAAAAGCCACATCTTCGCAATTGTCCGCCCACATAGGATCACCAGTGATACCGCTCAGTATTTCATCACTCGACATTTGCTCTACCATACCGCACGTTTCTACTGCCTGTCTCGGATCGGTATAACCTTTTCTTGCGTTTTCATCTGCTCCAAACATGCCGCCCGGAACCTGCCCGTAAATGCTTCTTACCAGATGAAAATCGTTATAAGTAGCTTTTAATAAGTTGCTGTCTTTGGTCTGCATATAATAGGTAGCAGGCTCTCTGAAACACTGAGCAATATTTACATTATGCCAGTTGGGTAAGTTGTTATTTTGGTTCCAGTCTGCGGTATTCCTGTAAATTTTATCAGCCAGGTCAAGCAATGACTTTTGTGCGGTGCGGCCATACAACCAATAGATGCTATAAAGATTATCTCCTCCTCTGCTGTTCTCCCAATAAATTTTTAAAAGAATACTATCCGGCACGGTTGATTGCCAGTTAAAATATTTCGTCATGAAGGGAAGCACTCTTACGTCATTGCTGTATTCAAAATAAGATTGCAGACACCACAGCATGATCATATTCGGCCACAGGTCAGGAACTTGTATGATTCTATTTTCCTTGTTGCGTACAACATCTCCCGGTCCGAAATAGCCATCTGAACGTTGGCTCTCAAATACCTTTTCGAGCCATAACTTAGTTTCCTCAATAATTGCTTCATCATTTAAAATATAACCCAGGTCACCATAGCCCTTTAGCCAATAGGGTACTTCTTCCCATCCATGATCACCTTTTCCGGTGCCACTATACCATGCATTATTCTTCTTTTCGAGCCATGCACTTATTTCTCCTAACTTACCTGTCAGTCCATCTCTCTGGAGTTCAAGGTATTTTTTTATCCATCCGGCGGGTTTAATGCTCCCAACAGGAAGCTTTATAAAGTTCAAAGGTTGCAGAGGCTTTTTATTACTTGCATAATATGAATTGAATACTTTGGTAAATGGGCGTTGAATTACGGTTGCTTTTATTGCATTTTTTTGTGCATGCAATCCATGAAGGAAAAGAAATAGAACAAAAAATAAGACTAAATTTTTCATCATTATTAGTTTAAAACATTAATAGAAAAAATTACATCAAATAAATTCATTTCAGATAAAAAGATTCCTTATGACCTATAAAGGTGACACTTTTTGAAAAGGTGTCACCTCTCCGGAAAAGATTTCGTTATTTATTTTTTTCCTGGATCAGATAGATACCTGCAAAAATTAACGCGCCGCCCACGGCATACCATATAGAAAAGTGTTCCCCATCGAGTAAGCCCCACATAACAGCTACTAATGGCAAGAGATAAGCTACAGTACTGGCAAATACCGCAGAGCTGAGTTGTATCAGTCTATAATATAAGATCATTGCTAATGCAGTGCCGACGACAGTAAGCACCGCCACATATCCAAGTCCTTCCCAGGTAGCAGCGTTGTTTTCAAAATCCTGAAAAAATCCTGAGAAATATAAGATGATCAAAGCAGGAAACATCCAAATTGTAAAAACTGCTGCCGACAAATCCATCGAGGGAACGTCCTGTAATTTCTGTTTGATAATAACCGCCGCTGCCGCATAACACGCGGCACCTAATATTACCAACAACGAGTAACCAATGGATGAAGCGTCAGATGAGGGATCAGAAAAATACATTAGTATCGCTGCTCCTATAAATCCTATCAGTGCTCCAACTAACTGAATTAATTTACTATTGATCTTAAAGAAAATAAATCCAAAAATTAAAACAAAAACGGGTACGACTGAATCAAGAATACCCGTAAGTGCACTGCTCACTTTTGTTTGTGCCACAGGAAACAAAAACAATGGGAAAAAGTTTCCAAGCGCACCGGCAAGAATCAACCATCCCAGATATTTTTTTGGCAATCTTCTTATCGCAGGAAAACCTATAAACATAAGTAACAAGCCCGAAACAGCCACCCTTATAGACCCAATCTGGTAGGGTGACAAAACAAGTAGTGATCTCTTGATCATTAT
>JBDTJI010000236.1:0-8843 GCA_039935935.1 Ginsengibacter sp.
TTTACAATTAACGGCACTTCATAAATCTTGCAGTCTGCGTTAATGTATTTTAGGTCTGGGTAATAGTTCCAGAATCTTGCCGGTGGATGGTAGTCGGAAAGATTTGCGTCATATATTTTTTTCTCAATATAAAATCCTGTTCTTAAAGTAAATCTTTTACTGAGTTGATAACTTATGCCTGCTCCATAAGTAAAGTTTATTCTTCCAAAATAATTTGACTTTACAGTACTTGCAGCGGGGCCTGAAGAGAAGGCAAGAGCAAAAGAATTGATAAATTTATTTCTCTTTTTTTGAACATTCATTTTTTTATGGGAAGCGTCCTTGCTATTTTCTTTTACTAAAGAATTATGTTTTTCATTCCCGTAAGTTGGATTATTTGTATCTACTCGTGAAGAATCTTTTTTTATACTATCAATGCTCTTAGAATTATTTGGTTGTTCCGTCGGATTATTTTTCCCCAGGTTTGAGATTGGGAAGTCCGCTTTATATTTATTTCCCTTGTCTTTATTGGACGCATAAGTAATCACATTTTTATTTCCTGAAACGTTATTAATTATTTTTTTCCGGTCGTTAATGTTTTGAAAAGATCTTTTAAAAAAGGAATTTTCATCGACTGACTGTGAGATAATCTTGTGGGATAGTACTATCTTCTCATGTGTCTTTTTAATAATTTTGTTAGAGTCATTTTCAAGGATATTACTGAATGTAGGGGCAGAGGCTGGACCTTCTTTTCCCGAAAGAATTTCTTGTTGTGTATTTCCGCCGGTGTACTTTATGAACAAAAGAGAGGCTGTTGCCAGAAGCAATAAAGACAAAAAGAATATCCAAAATATTTTTCTCTTATCTTTTTTTTGTGGCATTTCTTCATCCAGTAGTTTTTCCATACTGCTCCATGCTTGTTCATTATAAACAGGCTCATATTGTGCTGCGGCCTCCTGAACTTTTATATCTAATTTATCAGGCTTCATTTTTTATAAAAACTGTTTGATGAGAATTAAATAACATTTTTTGTAACTGGACTTTTGCTTTTGACAGATTGGATTTTGAAGTACCTACCGCTATACTCAGTTTCTCGGCAATTTCATTATGAGAAAATCCTTCTATGATATACAGATTTAAAATCGTTCGATATGCAGGCGATAGATTCCTGATTGACTTAATAATTTCATCATAAGATATTTTATCCAAAGCAGTTTCGTCTATATCAGGCGTTTCAATAATTTTCCCACTATAAGTGGTAGACATTTCATATTTATTAAATTTCCGGTTGTGATCAATAGCTGTATAGATCATGATCTTGCGAAGCCATCCTTTAAATGAGCCTGCAACATCAGCATAAGCCGGTGTAAAATGATGTATTTCTTTAAAGATTTTAAGAAAGCCATCGTTAAGCATTTCTGCTGCATCTTCATGGTGGTTGGTATAGCGAGAGCAGACCGACATGGCATAACCGTAAAATGAGCTGAAAATTTTTTTCTGGCTATTACGATTATTCAGGCTACAACCCTTTATATGTAATATTAATTCTTCTGTAGAGAGCAAGTTAACTGCTTTTTTATCTAATCGTATTGATTAATGATTTGGTTGCCTCAATATAAAGATAAAGTTAACCTGACACTTTTTACAGGCATATTAACCGAAATAATTGCAGACCGATAATTAATTACATGAACGGTATGAATTTCAAAAGCTAAAAATACTTTTACGTTCCTTTTATTTTTAACTTGCACCCCGAATTAATTCAATATTGGTATCATTTCGATAATTCTGAAAAACTTAATTGGATTTATATATTTAACAGCTACGTTTGTTACCCTTAGATAACAGGATACTCAATGATTTTAAAAGAGTTTAGAAAGAATGGATCACCGTGCAATAAAAAAAATTAGAGATGTGGGCAAAGGAGTATTCATGTTGTTGCTTTTGTTTATGCCCCATGTGATATTAGCCCAACCGAGTAACGATTCAACAACCTTCGGGACCGCTTCCTTACAGAACTGCATTCAATATGCGCTCAGGCACAACCCTGATTTACAAAACGCAAAGATCAATGAGGATATAACTGAAACAGTTATTAAAAGCAAAATGGCAGAATGGTACCCTCAGGTAAATTTCACCTATAATGTGCAACACAATTTTCAGTTACCTACTTTTAATTTTAATGGCAACCTGGCTCATTCGGGAACCTACAATACTTCAGGCCTTAATCTTGGATTAACACAAAATATATTTAGCCGTGATGCCTTGCTTGCGTCGCGTACGGCAAACAGCGTTCGGCTTTCAGCATCCCAAAATACCGAAAACCAAAAGATATATCTTATTGTGGCAGTTAGCAAGGCCTTTTATGATATTATTCTTACCATGCAGCAATTGGCAGTGATTGAACAGGATATTGTCCGTAATAACCAAAGCTATAAAGATGCTTATTATCAATACCAAAGTGGCATAGTAGATAAAACAGATTACCAACGGGCTACTATTGCATTGAATAATGCCAAAGCGCAAAAAAAATCCGGTGACGAATCTTTAAAAGCGAAGTATGCTTATCTCGAAGAGCTTATGGGATATCCTGATTCTGCAACAATTGATTTATCCTACGATACCGCGCAAATGGAAAAAGAAATTTATATAGATACATTGAAAAATATCAGTTACGATAACCGGATTGAGATTCGCCAGTTGGAGACACAGAAAAAATTGCAACAATATAATCTACAATATTACAAATGGAGTTTCCTTCCGAATGTATCTGCATTTGGAAATTATAACCTCAACTTTCTTAACGATAAATTTCCAAAATTGTATGGTGCGGCTTATCCCAATTCCTTTGCGGGTATAACTCTTTCGTTGCCACTATTTCAGGGTGGAAAAAGATTGCAACAGATAAAAGGAGCTGAATTTGAAATTACCCAGGCAGATAACAATATTATAATCCAGAAAAATGCTGTCAATACTCAATATCAAAATGCCATTGCTTCTTATAAAAGTAATTTGTATAATTTTTTCAGCCTGAAAGAAAACCTTTCTCTTGCGAATGATGTGTACGAAGTAATAAGGATGCAATACCGGGCAGGAGTAAAGGCCTATTTGGATGTGATCACTGCTGAGTCAGATCTGCGCGCAGCGCAAATAAATTATTACAATGCATTGTACCAGGTTATATCCAGCAAAATAGATGTGGCACAGGCATTGGGAACTATCAGCTATTAAATTTATAATCATGAAATTGAGACACATAAATAGTATTCTCTTTTTAGCTACTGTAATTATCTTAGTAGGATGTGCCGGCAAAGACAATCAACAGGAGCAGGTTCCCCCACCTGCGGTAGCGGTAACCGTTGCAACAGTTACTCCAACCAATGCAATCTACTTCGACCAGTTTCCCGCAACTATCAGTGCTTTAGATCAAATTAATCTTACCTCACAGGTAAACGGATATGTAACCGGAATTTATTTCCAGGATGGGCAGCAGGTAAAAAAAGGCCAGCATCTTTATTCCATAGATGCACAGGTTTATAAAGCAAACTATCAGCAGGCAATTGCTGACCTGCAGGTACAGGAGGCCAACCTGGTGAAGGCACAAAAAGATGCAGACAGGTACAATGAGCTTGCTAAGCATGATGCCATAGCAAAACAACAGGTTGACTATGCAAACGCAGCCCTGGAAGCAACTAAAAAACAAGTATCCGCCGCCAAGGCTCAGGCATCAAGCCTTCATTCTAACGTTCAATTTGCCAATATTTATTCACCATTCACTGGAACTATCGGAATTTCACAGGTAAAAAAAGGTACTGCGGTGGTAGCCGGTCAAACGGTGCTAAATACCGTTTCAACTAATAATCCCGTTGCTGTTGATTTCACGATTGACCAAAAAGATATTTACCGGTTTACTGAATTGCAACAAAGCAAAAGCACCCCTAAGGATTCTGTTTTTACGATTGCATTCGGAGACGAAATATATACCTATCCCGGAAGCATCAGCTTTATTGACAGAGCAGTAGATCCTCAGACTGGTACTATCAAAGTACGGTTGACATTTCAAAATGATAAAAATAGGTTGAAGCCTGGCATGAACACAACAGTAAGAGTAAAAAATACCGCTTCAAAAAATGCCATGATGATTCCGCACATTGCCGTTAACGAACAATTAGGTGAATTTTATGTTTATGTCGTTGGCGACAGTTCGAAGGTGCGGCAACAAAAAATTGTACTGGGAACAGAAATTGGTGATAGTATAATTGTAAAGGATGGTTTGGAAGCCGGACAGAAGATTGTAGTGCAGGGTATTCAAAATTTGCATGAAGGATCGGTGGTGAGGGTGCCGTAGAGACAGGTTGCGACCTGTCTCATCAAGAATGACAGGTTACAATCTGTCATTCGACGACAGGGACAGGTTATAACTTCTCTCTGCTAAAAATTATGAATTAAGAACTAAAAATGATCGCAGAAACTTTTATACGGCGTCCCGTTACAGCTATTGTAATTTCTATTGTAATAGTACTGGTGGGTATTATAGCAATGATGAATTTGCCGGTGGCGCAATACCCTGATATATCACCTCCAACAGTTTCTGTAAGTGCTAACTTTACCGGGGCTGATGCGCAAACAGTAGAGGAAACCACTACTACTCCGTTAGAAACACAGATAAACGGAAGCCCTGGCATGACTTACATAACAGGTAACAGTGCAGCGAGCGGTCAGAGTTCTATAACTGCTACATTTGATGTAGGCACCAACATAGACATTGCCGCGCTGGATGTTCAGAACCGCGTAAGTGTTGCCCTGCCCCGATTACCGGATGTTGTAAGACGATTGGGGGTAACTGTTAGAAAGCGTAACCCAAGTACTATGGCGGTACTTGCGTTTTATTCGCCTAACGGCACGCATGACATTAAATTCATTGACAATTATGTAAACATATACATTCAGGATGCTCTTAAAAGAGTGAAGGGTGTGGGAGATATTACAGCTTTTGGAAATGATTTTAGTATGCGTATTTGGCTGGACCCACAAAAACTTGCTGCTCTTGGAATATCGCCTTCAGAGGTTTCATCTGCAATAAATGAACAGAATCTACAAGTGGCTGCAGGTACTGTTGGCGGTACGCCTCAACCCGGCCACCAGTCTTTTGAATATACCGTGCTTACCAACAGCAGGCTTAATACCGTTGATCAGTTTAAAAATATAATTGTAAGAACCAATCCCACAACAGGCAATATTGTTTACCTGAAAGATCTCTCCAGAGTTGAATTAGGGCAATTTTCTTATTCGCACAATTCAATGGTAAATGGAAAGCCTGCTTCATTTATGTTAGTTTACCAGGCACCCGATGCCAACGCGATTGAAACTTATGCAGGTGTCACAAAAGCGTTACAGAATTTGAAAGAAACTTTCCCTAAAGATTTTGACTATCTTATTCCCAACGAAACGGTATCGGTAGTAAAAACGTCTATCAGAGAAGTAGTTATCACCTTACTTGAAGCATTGACTCTTGTGGTTTTGGTAGTGTTTTTATTTCTGCAAAACTGGAGAGCAACCTTAATTCCCTTATTGGCGATTCCTGTTTCACTCATCGGTACTTTTATATTGTTTGTCCCCTTTGGTTTCACGATCAATACGCTTACTTTGTTTGCTTTTGTATTGTCAATAGGGATTGTCGTGGACGATGCCATCATAGTGGTAGAAGCGGTTCAGCACAATATTGACCATTATAATATGTCACCGGCGGATGCTACGCGCAGGGCAATGAAAGATATCTCAGGACCTGTAATTGCAATCGCACTTATCTTAGCATCTGTATTTATTCCGGTAGGTTTTATCCCGGGAATTGTGGGAAGATTATATCAGCAATTTGCTATTACGATTGCCGTTTCGGTTATCATTTCGGCATTTGTAGCGCTATCGCTAACCCCGGCATTGTGCACATTAATGCTCAAACATTCCAAAGATGAAAAAGAAAAAAAAGGGTTGCTGGCAAAATTCTTTGCTTCATTCAATAATGGTTTTCGCAAAATGAACGCATCTTACACGAGAGGCGTCGCCCTATGGATAAGAAAATCGCCCTATGTGCTTATCATGCTGGTGGTAATCTTTGTGGGTTTATTTTTTCTGTTTAAAGCGAAGCCAACCGGGTTCATTCCTCTTGAAGATGAAGGAAGGTTGTACGTTACTTATGAAATGCCTGAAGCTGCTTCCACCACCAGGAGTATTGAGCTGCTTAGGCAAATATCAGATACTTTACAAAATATCCCTGAAATAAGTGTTGTGGGAGGCCTGGCTGGATTCAATATTATCAGCGCCTCCAATAAGCCTAATGTGGGAACCATGTTTATAATGTTGAAACCATGGGATCAAAGAAAGGGCGATGCACATAATGCGAAAAGTGTAGTTGCTGAGATCATGAAACGAACTTCCGGAATCAAAGAAGCGAGAATTTTAGCCATTTTGCCACCTGCCGTACCAGGGCTGGGCCGCACAGCGGGTTTCACCTTTGAATTGCAACAAACCACCAGCACCGATGACGTCGAAGCATTCACACAAGTAGCAAGAGATTTTATTGTACAGGTAAATAAAAGACCGGAAATTGGTGGCGCTTATACATTTTTTACTGCTAACACACCGAGCTACCAGGTAAATGTTGACCGGGATAAGGCAAAACAATTGGGTGTGAATATTGCCGATATTTATTCCACGTTGTCAACTTATCTTGGAAGCAGTTATATCAATGATTTCACACTATATGGAAGAAATTTCAGAGTAGTAAGCCAGGCTGATAGTTCCCACCGTTCGTCCCTTTCTGAAATTGGCAAATATTATGTGAGCAACAGTGTTGGTAATATGATTCCGTTGAGCTCCCTGATCACTACCAAAGTAATTGAAAGCCCTTCATTGATTTCACACTACAATCTTTTTCGTTCAATAGAAATTAACGGGACAGCAAAGGAGGGCTATAGCAGCGGACAGGCTTTAGAGGCACTGAAAGAAACAGCAGCCAAATATTTACCGGCAGGCTATGGTTACGAATTTTCCGGGATGAGTAGTGAAGAATTAAAAGCCGGAGACAAAACGGTGATGATCTTTGCTATCTCACTGGTATTTGTATTTTTATTTCTTGCAGCGCTGTATGAGAGTTGGTCAGTACCGTTCTCTGTTTTATTCGCAGTTCCTATTGGCGCACTGGGTTCAATACTTGTACTTACTTTTATACCAAGCCTGTCCAATAATATTTATGCTCAAATTGGATTGATAACGCTGATAGGACTGGCCGCGAAAAATGCCATTTTAATCGTTGAGTTCGCGAAGGAAAGAGTGGATAGTGGTATGGAGTTATTGAAAGCAACCATAGCAGCGGTCCGATTGCGGCTTCGCCCGATCCTGATGACCTCTCTTGCATTTATACTTGGTGTATTGCCCTTAGCATTTGCAACAGGTGCAGCAGCAGAATCGCGCAGAACAATAGGATGGACTGTATTTGGCGGAATGATGGCGGCAACTTCTTTGGCAATATTTGTTGTGCCGGTTTTATACGTTCTTATAACACGGATGGCTTATGGCAAGAAGAAATTAGCCGAATTAAAAGCCGGTTATAAACCTGAAGAGCATGGGCAGTATGAAGAACATGAGGGATAAAATGATTTGTTCAGGTTAAAAACCGAACCGGCTTATTCAAATGATTCATTAATGCTTTTAACCGGACATTGTCAGAAGCAAAGCCCACCACTATTTCATCGGCTATTTCCAACATCATTTTATTTCTGATGGTTGCTGTTTTGGGGGTTATTCTTTTGACCTCTTTTTCAAAAGGCGTTATAAAGAGCAAACGCCCTTCATCAAAAGGCTTTTGTAACTCGGGTTCGATCTTTTGTTTTAAACCTCTTGCCATTGCAATGATGATTGGCTGATTCCCTTTGAGTAAATAATGCAACACGTCTTTTTCCAACTGCGAATGAAAGCCGCTGATAACGCAGCTTCCGGATTCTCTCTGTGCTATTGCCCAATCGTAACATTTAAGTACCACGCTAGCCGGAATTTTGCGGCTGCACAGAAAAGCAGTTTTGGGTAATTTTAAAAAATCAATATTGCCAAGGGTTGCTTTGATCATTCGCTTTATTTCTTTTTCAGTTTCTTAATTTCCCTGTCAAAATCTGATTCATATTCCCTGTCCTGTATTACTCTGAATTTTTCATATTCCTGTTCCGCTTTTATTTTTGCTTCCAACATGGTTACCTTTCCTTTGTCTTTCAATATCGGATAGTTTGAAAGTTGTAATACCGATTATACAGCCGTAATAGTTTAATTGCATTAGACTAAACGGCTGTTATATCGGCATAATAGAAATCTTTTAAAAATTTGCTCCAGTCTTTCATATACATCAATTGATTGCGCAGCGTGTTATTCTCAGCTAAATCAAGATAAGCGGATAAAATACGATTGAGTTCTCTGATATGTTCTTCGTTCAGATAGTTTTTGGCTAAGGTAACATCACTTTTTAGAACCTATCCGTTCGGCGCCTGTTTCCATATTTTTAGACCCATATAAATTTTGGCCGTATCTGCTTCTGTATAAACGATTTCAGCAGCCGTTTTACCGGTGATAGCCCAATGCAATTTATTCTGAACAGAAGCAAAAAACACTTTTGTGATTTCAGCCCCTTTGTTGTAATCGGCACTAAGCGCATACAGGTCAGAAATTTTTTGGTAAAATCTTCTTTCGCTGGCAGTAGAGTAGAGAAGGAGAAAAGCCTGATTGCTTTTCCCTTCCCCCTCGTCAATTCCGTACGTGCGGTTTTCCCGCATACGGCTTTCCTGTAAACTTCTTTACAAGCCTTCACAGTTGTCTTACGA
>JBDTJI010000237.1:0-3286 GCA_039935935.1 Ginsengibacter sp.
AAACTATAGCAGCCAGCGGCTGAGGCCAGCTTTCGGCATCCTTAGCATTAAAATGCTGCAGTAAATCCGGATAAAAAGCTTCCTCTTTGCCTTCAAGGGCAATACCTAATGAATTTAAGTACGCAGAATCCTTACCATCAAATCCGTCTATTAATGTTAGTATCACCGGTTTACTTTTTTTCAACGGCACGTCCCGCATTGCAATGGCGACCTCACGCCGTAGTGCAGGTGATTCGTCCTTAGCTGCGCGACTGGCATAAACCATCAGGTGTTCAGCATCTGCCTGCCTGAGTGCACGGAAAGCAGTGATTCGTATATTTGGATCAGTATCCTGTTGCAGATTTTCTACTTCTTTAATACCTTGTTCTCCCAGTTGAGACAGCAGCCAAACGGCCCGCGCCCGATGATAAGGATTTTTTGAAGATAATATTTCTTTTATTTCAGGTAGCACTTTGCTTCCCTGTGCTTTCAATAGTTCAAAACCCTGGTTCCGCACATTAATAGCAGGATTTAACAATGCAAGTATCTGGCCGCTGGTATTTTTTAAATCAATAACGGGTGAAGTCAGTTTTTTATCTTTTAGAGCAATACGGTAGATCCGGCCATAACCCTTTTTATCCAACATCTGATGTCCGCCAACGATAGGATCGTACCAATCGGCTACATAGATGGCTCCATCCGTGCCTACAGCCACATCACTGGGACGAAACCATTTGCTTTTATCGACGGAATCTACCTCACTCCAGCGGTAGTGCTCATCATCAGTAGCCACAGAAGATATAAAGGCTGCCCTGTTGTCGGATAGGTTATAACCGGCACCTTCAACCCTGGGATAGTAACTAAAAATTATATTCCGGCCAGCATCAGCACTCAACAACAAACCACGATATTGTTTACCTAATTTATCGCTTTCAATAACCACTATTCCTGTTGGAGCTCCGGCACCGTATACATCTCCTGCTTGCATGACTCCAGGATCCTCCTGATGCCAATGTGCTGTCTGGATACTTTGTCCCGGCCGTCTATCTGCGCGCCAGGTTCGCACGCCTGTACTGCTAAAAAATCCTGCATTACCACCTTCCATAACCCAGCTTGTACGACAAGCATCTACCTCATCATCGTTATCACTTTGCCATAAATTACCATAAGAGTCTATTGCAACTTCGTAAGAATTACGAAAGTTATGAGCAAGGACTTCCAACCCTGTTCCATCAGGATTTATTCTAAAAGCCACACCTCCCGTCCATACTCTTCCATCATCACTTTTCATTGCCGGCGTATTTTCTTTGTTGTAAGGAGTTCCCCCGGTATATACACTACCTGCACGTAAAGTCCACCCGGCTTTATCCGTAACTATATGAGGTCCGGCATTTCCTACAATAAAATACCATTTGCCATCAGGCCCCGCAGTGCCCGCGTGCAAACTATGATCATGATCTTTGCCGCCAAATCCGGTTAGAAAAACCTCTTTCTTATCAGGCTTATCATCTCCATCCTCATCAGTATAAACAATAATGTTAGGTGAACACGATACGATCACTTTATTACCGATAACAGCAATTCCTAATGGTGACACAAGATCCTCATCCTGTACAAATACCCTGGAAGTGTCGGCTTTTCCATCACCATCGGTATCTTCCAAAATCATAACTCTGTCTCCTTTCTGATGAAAGAGAAATTGTGTCGTATCATGATTAAAGTTTCGGTAGTTTACGGCTTCCGTTACCCAAATACGTCCTTTGATATCCACGTCTATATTTGTTGGATTATAGAACATCGGCGACTCTGCCCAAATTGTAGCTTCCAGGCCCTCTGGAACGAACAATAATGGTGCTACTGCAGCTTTTTCTTTATCAGACGCGCAAGAGATAAGAAATAATAAAACAAAGAGAAAAAAGTGATGAAGGATTCGCTTAGAGGTCATTGTTTTAATTTATTTTATTAAAAGGCAAATAGAAACAAATTTATTTTCGCTTTTGAAAAAAACCCTTTTACGGATTAAAGACTGAACGGATGTATTTATTATTAGCAACATAAGAATCAAAAAGATTAGCGCCCGGTGGTATACCGCCCTCCATAATAATCCATCCCTGGTAACCAACATCGTCAAGAATCTTTTTTACTTTCACAAAGTCTACCTTCCCCTGACCCAGTAAATGCCCATTCTCTTTCGCGTGGACTTCACAAATATATTCCTTACCAAGCCGTCTCATTTCGTCATAAACATCATAACCCATTTCATAAGAATTACATACATCATAATATACACGTACATTCTCAGAGCCTATAGCATCAATGATACGCAAATGCTCATCGGCGCTCAGCCACGATTCGATGCCTAATATCACACCCGCCTTTTCTGCCTTCGGGGCCACTATTTTCAAACGGCGGATAACTTCCCGGATACCAGTTTCGTCTCCTCTCAGGTCTCCCTTACCAAAAAAAGCAAGTAATACTACCGTACATCCCAATGCTTTGGCCACATCTATGCTGTCACTTACCCACTCCTCAGTTTCCGGTTCAGATTTGTAGGGCACATTATTCAATTCACCAATAGCGAGACTTGAAATTTTTACTCCATATTTTTTTACTGCCTTTAGATAAGCTCTCTGTACTTCATTCTGCCTCAGATGCATATTGTTGGCTACGCTACCCAAACTTACCATCACACCATCCAAGCCAATCTTTTTTGCCAATGCCAAAGCCTCTACCTCATTTCGCTCTCCAATAGACCAGTCACAAGCACCAATACTGTATTTTTTTTTGATATCGGGTGTAATCATATCCAAAGAAAGCAGCCCTAAGGAAGCTAAACCTGTAAGAACAACAGAATTTTTTAATAGCTCACGCCGGGAATATAAAAAGTTAGTTTGCATATGAATTTTCTTTTTTTTGATAGCGGTAAATTTTCAATTTAAAGCAATTTAATTTGCAAGCATTAGCAATAGTAATTACCGAATGAGCTTTTAGCAGAGATCCTAAGTACCTACCCTGTTTGTACGTATAAACTCTTATTGAAATTGTACTATAAAAATATTTAGCCCAGGAAGTGCCAACTTTGATACGTTGTTACCAAATCATTCAAATGTTTTGAAACGCCAACATCACCAACCGGAACGCAGTGAATCATTAGGAACATGGATAGTACGAGAGCATCCAATACTGAGTTACTTCAACATTCTCAGGTATTTACTCCTAACCTCTTTTGACCGGTTGAAATAATCATCCAACAACTCAATATTAAATTCCTCAACCATTTGCGCGGCACTGATATTTTTATCCTCAC
>JBDTJI010000238.1:0-7024 GCA_039935935.1 Ginsengibacter sp.
GTCAGAGCCTAAGTCCGTTTAATCTGAATAAAACAAAGTAACAAATATTACAAACAAAGTTAAAATCAGGTATCTTGTCCCCCTGTTAATAACTTAAAAAAGAGTCAACTAATTTCAGGACGTTCCAATGCACGATCACCATCACGAAGAAAAACATATACAAAGTTCAGATGTAATAAGAGATGTAGTAATAGGAATGAGTGATGGTCTAACAGTTCCTTTTGCATTAGCTGCCGGGCTTACCGGTGCAGTAGCCAGCAGCTCTATTATCGTAATAGCCGGTATTGCAGAAATTGTTGCAGGAAGCATTGCCATGGGATTGGGCGGCTACCTGGCCGGAAAGACTGAATTGGATCATTATAGTAATGAATTAAAAAGAGAATATGAGGAAGTAGAGCGCATACCAGAAATGGAGAAACAAGAAGTGAAAGATTTTTTTGCGAATATCGGCTTAAGCGAAGAAATTCAGGACATGGCTTCTGAAGAGATTGCAAAAGATAAAAAGCAATGGGTTGACTTCATGATGAAGTTTGAGCTTGGCCTTGACAAGCCAGATCCTGAAAGAGCGAAAAAAAGCGCCTTAAACATTGGAATATCATATGCCGTGGGGGGCATTATTCCTCTAAGTCCTTATTTTTTTATAGATATTTCATCAGAGGCATTGAAATTCTCTGTAGTTGCCACTTTAATTTGCTTGTTTGTATTTGGCTACTTTAAAAGCAAGATCACGGGTGTACCTGTTCTTTCCGGAGCCTTAAAAGTAATGCTAATTGGCGCGCTTGCTGCCGGCGCGGCCTTTGCTGTTGCGCTGCTGTTTAAATAAAATACAAGGCTACCAGTGCATTGATACAAGCCATATCGTAAAAGACACAGTGTCTTTTACGTGAATCCGGGCAACTTTACTCTATTTTTTACCGGCCTAAAATATTTAAGCAATTGTGCCGTTTTAAGATTCTAATACGTTGCTAACCTATTTTATAACTTTAAATGCCAATATTCTTTACCGATCCCATTTATACTTACACAGGTAATGACTAATTAGAAATTAGTGCGAAAGTTGAGAGGTTATTCCCATCATCCGAAGCAAGTAATTTAAAAATCTTAATGGATAATCAGTTTTTTTGAATTTTGGAAATCCCCCTATGTCTATAGGGGGATTGTTTTTTTATACTGCCATCCGGATGGAAATGTAAGTCATGGTTTAATTTTGGGCTGAAGCTTAAATGACTCCTGCCAGGAATTACACGAAACCTGCCTTAGCCGGCAGGCAGGTTAATTTTGCTACACAATTTATCCGGCGTATAGTATAAATATGCAAATAGATAATCACGTATTGATATCGTGCTTGACATCGTGGGAAATATTTTCAATGGTCCAGTTAATCCTTTTTTCAAATTGATGCAGGCGCACCATGCAATTTTGCTTTGCACATATTCGGCATGAAAATTCCAGGCATCCATCTGAGTGGACAAAGAGCTCAATGGCTTCGCCAAATTCATTTTTAATTAAAGCGGCAAGGGCTTCAATCTCTGCGTGGGCCTCCCTGACGTTCAAATACCAGGGTACAGTGAGATGGCAGTCGCAATGTAAAGTGCTTCCATACTTAATAATACGCATATTATGTATGTCTATCCAGTTCTCTCTTCGATGCTTGTTAAGATGCGCCACGATGTCTTTCAACAATTTTTGGTCAGCTTCATCCATTATACCGGCAATGGATGGACGCACAATGGTATAACCGGTATAAATAATGATAAGAGCGACAATTGCTGCTACCAGGCTGTCAATAAACGTGTATCCCGTAAAATAAATGATTATTAATCCCGTTAAAATTCCTATAGTAGAATAAGTATCGGTAACCAAATGCTTACCTCCCGAAATCAATTGCAACGATCTGTTTCTTTTGCCTGTTGCAATGCAGATTGAGCCGGCAATAAAATTGACAATAGCGGTGGCTGATACCAACAATATCCCAAAGTTTAATTTGGCAATCTCATGCGGGTAGAAAAAATTTTGAACTGCTTTGTATATAATAAAAAGCCCCGCTGTAATAATTAATGCCCCCTCAACTGCAGACGAAATAAATTCTACTTTACCATGTCCGTACGGGTGATCTGCATCTTTTGGTTTTGCGGATAAATTTAAACTATATAGGCCCAGTACCGCAGCTACAACATTCACAATGCTTTCAAGCGCATCTGTCAGTATGGCTAAAGAGTTAGTAAGAAACCACGCAACCACTTTTGCAATAAATAAGGATATTGCAATAACTGTAATAATTTTCTGGAGATTAAGATTTTCTTTTGAAGCGGACGACATGTAAGTTTTAAAAGATGCAAATTACACAAAGCAAAACTATAAGAACTTATAACCCTATTTGAGATGCACTCAATAATATGATAATAATACCCTAATGAAAGATCATCTTCGGGCAGCGGAAATTTGCCATCCGTTCATAACATCCGATCATCTGTTTTTGAATGGTATAAAAATAGTCTTATGTCCATTTTACCTTTTGACATATTTTTATTTTCAAACAAGGCTGAAACATTAAATTTGCTCCGTGCGCAAAACACTAACGATTCTGGCCAGTTCATTTCGGCTTACTATGCAGGAACTCATGGTAAATAAGTTGCGCACCTCATTATCGCTAATAGGAATCTCATTTGGTATTTTTTGTATTATAGGCGTATTAGCTACCGTTAACAGCCTGGAAATGAATATTCAAAATCAAATTAAAAGCCTTGGAACTAATACCATCTATATTGATAAGTGGAATTATGGTGGCGGGCCTGATTACCCCTGGTGGAAGTTTGTTAACCGTCCTTCACCGGAATTTAGAGAAGTTGCTTTTATTAAGGAAAGAAGCCAACTTGCCGAAAATGTAGCTTTTGTTATTAATGCTAATGTCAATTTAGAGTATCAAAATTTCGCTTTGGAGGGTGTTGTCATGTATGGAGTAAGTGAAGAAGAGGATGCCATTCAACCTATCAGCATGGAATATGGACGTTTCATTTCCGGATCTGAATTTTCTTCGGGAAGCCCGGTGGTAATTATTGGATATACTAATGCTGAAAATTTATTCGGATCGGCAGAACTTGCGTTAGGAAAACAGGTAAGTGTAAAAAAAATGAAAGCCACTGTTATAGGAGTCATCAAGAAAATGGGAACCAGCATGATTGGCTGGGATTATGATCAATCTATTATCACGCCTTACCGTTTTGCAAGAAAAATAGTGAACGAAAAATATAGTGGCCCAAAAATAATTGTAAAAGGAAAAGAAAATGTAAGTTCAGTTGCCCTTGCAGATGAGTTGGAGGGTGTTATGCGGTCAATAAGAAAATTGAGTCCGCGTGAAGACGATGATTTCAGCCTGAATCAAATTTCAGGATTCAGCGATCGGGTAAGCTCATTATTTTCCAACATCAACATCGGTGGATGGGCGATTGGACTATTAAGCCTCATTGTAGGCGCTTTTGGCATTGCTAATATTATGTTTGTAACGGTAAAAGAACGTACGCCCATCATCGGGTTAAAAAAAGCAATTGGTGCCAAAAGAAGAAGTATTCTTTCAGAGTTTTTGTTGGAGGCTGCAACCATTTGTGTTTTAGGCGGATTGATTGGTTTGATATTAGTTTATATACTCACCGTCATTCTTACCAATGTATTCGATTTCCCTGTTTATATATCAGCAGGAATTCTATCACTTGCTATTTCTATTTGTGTAGGCATTGGCATTTTGTCGGGAATAATACCGGCAGTTATCGCAGCCAAAATGGATCCTGTTGTGGCTATCAGGTCAAAATAGCTGTTAGTTTTTGGCTGTCAACCTTTAGCTTTACCCCTTTGGATTTTAGCTTTCCGTATTAACTTTGCGAATTATGTTAACAATCCTTGCTATTGAATCTTCATGCGACGAAACTGCGGCCTCTGTTTGCAGAGACGGTGTTATTCTAAGTAATATTATTTCAAGTCAGACGGTACATGAGCAATATGGAGGGGTAGTTCCTGAACTGGCATCCCGTGCGCATTTAGACTCTATTGTGCCGGTAACCGACACTGCTTTGAAAAAGGCTGGCGTAACATTAAGCGATATAGACGCATTTGCGTTTACTCAATCACCAGGGCTGATAGGCGCTTTGTTGGTAGGCGCTGAATTTACCAAATCACTTGCGTTAGCCTTTGACAAACCGCTGATAGCAGTTCATCACATGCAGGCTCATGTTTTAGCTAACCTGATTCGTCCCCTTGATAATAAAAATGCAATACCTAAATTTCCATTTTTGTGTCTTACTGTTAGCGGCGGTCATACCCAAATTGTGATTTGTGAATCTCCTTTACAACAAAAAATAATTGGACAAACACTTGATGATGCTGCAGGAGAAGCATTTGATAAATCTGCTAAGATTTTAGATCTTCCCTATCCGGGCGGCCCTTTGATAGATAAATATGCCAGACAAGGCAATGCTGCCCGCTACCAGTTTCCTGAACCAAAAATAGAAGGGTTGAATTTTAGCTTCAGTGGATTAAAAACTGCTTTTTTATATTTTATCAGGGATGAAAAAATAAAGAATGAAAAGTTTGTTGAGGAAAACATGGCTGATATCTGTGCTTCTATCCAGGCACGCATCGTTTCAATATTATTAAATAAATTAAAAAGGGCTTCGGTTCAGACAGGCATCAAAGAGGTGTGCATTGCCGGAGGCGTAAGCGCCAATAGTGGATTGCGCAAATCTTTTGCAACGCTTGGCGAAAAAGAAGGCTGGAACACTTACATCCCTGCATTTGAATATTGTACAGATAATGCAGCTATGATTGCAATTACAGCCCATTATAAATATCTTGATTCGAGGTTTGAAGATTTATCAGTAGTGCCGTCGGCAAGAACAGCTTAATGAATGTGGATTGAGAAACTTTCCAGCTTTCACAGTTTTCAATACTAATTTAACTCTAACGCTTGCCTAATCATTATTTTCAGTTTAAAAAATTTACAATAGAACAGGAAAAAAGCAGCATGAAAGTGTGTACTGATTCCTGTTTGTTCGGGGCATGGGTGGCAGATAAAATTGAAAAAAAAATTATCCAGCCAGCTAAAATCTTGGACATAGGATCAGGAACCGGTTTATTAAGCCTGATGATGGCACAAAAATTTGCCGGAGTGATTGATGCTATAGAGATCAATGAAAATTCTTTTTCGCAGACAATGGAAAACTTTATGCAGTCTCCATGGGGTAAACGTTTAAAGGCTTTTCATGAGGATACTATGGTTTGGAACAGTTCTGAAAAATATGATTTCATTATCTCCAATCCGCCTTTCTTCGAGAACAATTTATTATCTCCCGATCAGGATAGAAGTCAAACGAAACATTCTACCACTCTCACTTTAGAAGGGCTTCTTGAATCAATAAAGAATCTCTTGAAATCGCATGGAAATTTTGCATTACTACTGCCTTTGCATCGCGTTCAATATGTCAAGACGCTGGCAGTTGTAAAAGAATTCTATTTACAGGAAGAATTATTGATAAAGCAAACCCCGCGTCATTCTTATTTTCGGGGGATATTATTATTTGGTACAGAGCCTGTTTCTGCCATACATGATGAATTAATCATTAAAGGAAATGACGGTAACTATTCAGTGCCTTTTGAAAATCTATTAAAAGATTACTACTTAAATTTTTGAGTTTTGAGTGGGCACGTGGAGCTTTAAGTGGTTCATTTTGGTAATATTGTATGATATGCGTAATATTGCGCGCCGAAATTTTGATTATTGATTTTCCTGCCCGGGTGGCGGAATTGGTAGACGCAGCAGACTCAAAATCTGCCGTTCGCAAGGATGTGCTGGTTCGATTCCAGTCCCGGGCACTTAAATGGACAAACTGGTATAATACAGTTTGTCCATTTTTTATTCCTAATTAAATTTCTACCAGCTTTTTCTGGCAAAAATGCATATTGAAAAGGTGATTCTGGTATATGGAATTCATAACAGCCAAATTTTTCAATATTTATTGATCCAAGGGTTCCTGTTTTTTATTATTATTAAAATAAAAAAGTCTTTTCAGCTACTAGTTACCTGAAGTCTCCCCGCGGTGCCGATAGCTAACATTTTATTCAAAGTCAAAAAAAAATTGTAGATTGAATTCACAACTCACAAAAAATTCACAACTCACATCCCGATAGCTATCGGGACACAACTCACCAATCATGCCTCACTTCCAACTATCCCCACAACAAATCGAAAGCTATAAAAATGACGGCTTCATAATCGTAAAAGACTTTTTGCAGGATGCAGAAGTTGACAAGTTACATGCAATAGCAACCGGCGACGGTGCTATGAATAAACATTCATTTGATCTGAATGACCAGGCGGGTAAAAAAACAAAATTGACTTTATGGTACACGCCGGGAAACGATGCGTATGGTTTGCTTACAAAAAGTGAACGTATGATACATTCAGTTGACAAATTAATGGAAGGCGATTCCGCAGTTTGTCATTTTCACAGCAAGCTGATGCAGAAGGAACCGCGGGTAGGAGGCGCATGGGAGTGGCACCAGGATTATGGATATTGGTATAAAAATGAATTTTTATTTCCCGATCGGATGATGTCGGTGATGATTGCCATCACGAAAGCGAACAAAGAAAATGGTTGTTTGCAGGTGATAAAAGGATCACACAAAATGGGACGGATTGAACATGGTTTTGCAGGAGAACAGGTAGGCGCTTCGCAGCATTATGTAGATCTTGCATTGAAAACAATGGAATTAACTTATGTAGAAATTATGCCGGGAGATGCTTTATTTTTTCATAGTAACCTACTACATCGTTCAGAAGCTAATCTTTCTGAGGCGCCACGCTGGTCTTTAATATCAGTTTATAACAGGAGTGAAAACATTCCTTACAACGAACCCTCTCAATCTTCAACTGTGCCCCTACAGGCAGTACCGGATGAGGCCCTGATGGAATGGGAAGCAGAAAGCATAGGGGATGCTGCTCATTTTTTAGAGAAAGAAAATGATAATGCTTTAA
>JBDTJI010000239.1:0-14331 GCA_039935935.1 Ginsengibacter sp.
AGTCCCAATACCTTTTCATTGTAAAGAAAAGCCTGGTTTTTGCAAGCTTCTGAAGAAGCAAGCCAAATTGCATTTTCGGGAATGTCAAAAGTATCGCCATGCCAATGAAATACTGTTAATTCATGATCAAAGTCATTAAATAACTTATTCTCCAGGGATAGGGCATTCAGTTCTATTGGATACCAACCTATTTCTTTGTATCGATTTGGATAAACCTTTGCGCCTAAAACCTCTGCTATTAATTGCGCGCCAAGGCAGATACCAATAACTGTTTTTCCCGCATTGATGGCTTTCCTTATAAATAGTTTCCCGGCTGCCAGCCATTCGTATTTATCTTCATCACATACTCCCATAGTACCACCCATGATAATTACCCAATCTATATCAGCAGGTTCAGGAAGATCAGAATTGATAAAGAATTGCGTGGCGGTTAATATGTGCCCATTCGAAATTGCCCATTCGGCAATACTGCCCAGGCCTTCAAAAGGAACGTGCTGTAGATAATGTATTCTCAGGTGTTGCATCAATTGTTTAATTTACTCATTTGCAAACTGGGTCTCGTCTTGTATCCCTTCAGCTTCGCGAAGTTTCTTACCAATTTGCCCGGTAAGCGTATGCCAGAACATTACAAAATCGCTACCCAAACTATAAAGAGGATATACAAAAGTAGCCGGTTTATTTTTCTCAAAAAAGAAATGTCCGACCCAGGCAAAACCATACCCGCAAAAAGGTATAACAATCAACCAAAACCATCTGCCGGTGATAATCCCAAGGATAAGGCAAACAAAAATGAGCAGGGTTCCTATAAAATGTAAAGACCTGCTTACCCGATTTTTGTGCTCAGTCAGATAATAGGGATAAAAACCCCAAAAGCTTTTATATTTCCTTTCCATACTTAAATGTACCACTAATTCAAATTATGCAATTCCATATTTTTAATATTCTTTAAAGCATCTATCACTTCAGTAATTCTAATGACAGGAATACCTGTTTCCATTTTACAAAACAATTGCATGTCCCTTTTTAATACACTGCAGTTATATTGCTTCAGAACATGCATTACCTCATCCATTTCAGTATAATTAAATTGTAATTGATAATGCACCTGGACATCCCGGCGTATTGCAGGCGTGCATTGCAAAACCAGTGAAGAAACGGTTTTGTAAGCTTTAATGAGGCCAGGTACTCCTAATAAAGTTCCGCCAAAATAGCGTACTACTATTATTAAAATGTTAGTGAGATTTTTAGAATCTATTTGTCCCAATATCGGTCTTCCGGCAGTGCCGGAAGGTTCACCGGCATCACTCGTTCTGAATTGACTTCCATCGGTACCTATTCTGTACGCAAAACAATAATGCGTTGCCTTTGGGTGTTCTTTCTTTACGAATTGGAGTTGACTTTTAAAATCATTGACATTACTTATAGGAAAAGCATAGGCCAGGAATTTACTTCCCCTGTCTTTAAACTCTGCAACCGCGTTATCTCCAATAGTAATGTATTGATCCATTTCCTGCTTTTTTATTGCCGGATTATCCTCATAAATTTTATTCATAGCTTATCTTTATCCGGTGGCAAAGATTCAAAATTTTATTGACCAAAAATCCGCCATATCTATCAATGAGTGAATTGATGATAAGTTATATCACAACCAAAAAGTAATTTCGCCTTATAATTTTCCTTAACAATGTATAAACGTCCACATTTCACTGAAACTGACAGCGAGAAGGTTTTTGAATTCATGCAACAGAATCCATTTGCCATTATCACCTGCGTAAATGGAGATTTTCCCGTTGCCACACACATTCCCCTGGAAATAAGAATGATTGAAAACAAAATAATTCTTACAGGCCACATTATGAATGAGACAGATCATTATAAAGCATTCGTAAAAAACGAAAATGTTTTGGTCATCTTTAACGGCCCTCACTGCTATGTAAGCGCTAGTTGGTATGTAAAGAAAAATATTGCTTCTACCTGGAATTACATGACTGTGCATACAAAAGGGAAATTAAAATTGACAGATAACAACGAGACAAAAAAGATCATTGAAAGTATTACAAACCAATATGAAGGAAATAATAGTGAAGCTTCATTTAACAAAATGCCTCACGATTATATAGAAAGTATGTCAAAAGCAATTGTTGGTTTCCATATTGAGATAGAGAGTATAGAAAATGTTTTTAAATTGAGTCAGAATCGTGACGAGCTGACCAGAAAACAGATTATTGAAAATTTAGAGAACTCAAATGATTACAATGCCGGACAGATTGCTGAAGAAATGAAGATAAGATTATAAAAAAGTGCGAAGAAAGGATGTCCATGTTTCGTCTTTCTTTTTTTACAAAATATAATAATGAACAGAAAATACTTAATTCAGCAGATCAAAGAAAAACAATCGTATTTATGTATAGGACTGGATACAGATATTGAAAAAATACCCGGACATCTTAGATCACATCCTGATGCGGTTTTCGAATTTAATAAACAGATCATCGATGCAACAATGGATGTATGCGTAGCTTATAAAATGAACACCGCCTTTTATGAAGCGCAAGGAGGTAAAGGCTGGGAAGCCCTTGAAAAAACTGTTGCTTATATCCCACCCACCCATTTTAAAATTGCAGATGCCAAGCGTGGAGATATTGGTAATACTTCTCACCAGTATGCCAAAGCTTTTTTTGAGACAATTCCTTTTGACGCCATAACAGTAGCTCCTTACATGGGCAGCGACAGCATCCTTCCTTTCCTTGAATATGGGGATAAATGGGCTATAGTTTTGGGATTGACTTCCAATAGTGGTGCCCATGATTTTGAACTTCAGCAGTTAGTTCCTGAAGACATAAGTATTATTACAGATGAAACAAGTTCTTATAACTCTTATGAGAAATTTGCAGGAACTTATCTCTATGAGAAAGTAATCTTTGAAGTAAGCCGGTGGGGCAATATTGATAACCTGATGTTTGTAGTAGGCGCAACTAAGGCTGCTGATCTTTTATCCATAAGAAAAATAATTCCTGATCATTTTCTCTTGATTCCTGGCGTGGGTTTCCAGGGTGGCAGTCTTGCAGACGTGTCAAAGTATGGATTGAATGCAGATTGTGGACTTTTGGTAAATGCATCAAGAGCAATTATATATGCAGGCAATAAAAAAAATTTTGCTGAAGAAGCAAGAGCGGTCGCATTGAGATATCAAAAAGAAATGAAGAGCTATCTTTGAGACAGATAATGTGTTCTTTTTAATTTATTTTTTCAGGTTTGTCTTAACAGGAATGGCCGCTCCAGGATTGCATGCATTTAAGATAAGAAGCCATTATTATACTGTAAATTGCTTTAGATGGAGTATCAATTATATAAAAATATTATTTCTCACCCTGATATTTGCAACGGAAAGCCCACTATTAGAGGAACACGAATAAGTGTTCAATCGGTTATGAGTTTTATTTTAGCAGTTGATTCGGATGACAGCGTTTTAGAGAGCTATCCCCGATTAAAAAAAGAGGATATTCAAGTCTGCAAAGAATTTATTATTTTGTAAATTGCTTTAGATGAAAACAAAAATTTATAAAAATATAGTTGCAGATGATGAAGTTTGTAGCGGAAGGCCCACTATTGAAGGAACAAGAATAACTGTAAAAACGATCATTGGGCATCTATTAGAGGGGGATAGTGAAGAGGTAATATTGAAAGGATTTCCACGCCTTACCAAAAGCGATATAGCAACTATAAAAGAATACGCAAGTGAGCAGTTCGATCCTAAATTCTTTGCAAGATCATTATCTTAATCAGAAAAAATGAGATATCTGATTGATGAGAATTTACCAGATTACTTAAAAATTTGGGCATCTGAAGATTATCTTCATGTGACTAATATTTCAAAATCAGTTTCTGATAACGAGATATGGAAATATGCATTGGAAAATAATCTAATAATCCTTACTAAAGATTCAGATTTTCATGAAAGGATACTTTACAGAAACCCTCCACCAAAGGTTATCATGTTTAAATTAGGTAATACATCAACACCTTTCTTAGAAGAATTCTTACTGCGTCATTGGGACGAAATTCAGGATATGATTAACTCCGTAAAGCTAGTTATCGTTTACAAAAATAAAATTGAAGGATTAAAGTAAAATGTTTTGTTTAAAATCATTAAAAGAATATCTAAAGATTAAATGACTCTGTTCAATGCTTAACGATCAAAATATTTTTTTAATTGGTTTTATGGGCAGTGGTAAATCCTACTGGGGGCATAGGTGGGCACTGGAGAATGGCTATACTTTTTATGATCTTGATGATGAGATTGAAAAAGCATTTGGGATGACGATAGAAAAGATTTTTGAAAAACATGGCGAAGAAAAGTTTCGTGAGTTGGAAAGGTCCCATCTTCGAAAATTTGAAGCAAATAAAAACTGTTTGATAGCGAGCGGAGGCGGCGCACCCTGTTTTTTTGATAATCTTGAGTGGATGAAACAACACGGAACTATCATTTATCTTAAAGCGTCACCGGAATATATTCTGATGCGCATCATGAATGAAACGTTTAAAAGGCCTCTATTAAAAGAACTGAACTCTTCTGAATTATTGTCTTATATTCAAACAAAACTGAAAGAACGGGAACCGGCATATTCAAAAGCTCACTATATTTTAGAAGTAGAAAAATTGAATAATAATTCGCTCAATTTTTTGAAAAAAAAGCTATAAAAATGATAGCAAGGAACCATGGTTTCTGAGAAAAGAGTAATTAAAAGATTTACTTAAATAATACTAATATGCATAAAGGATATATAAAAACTGCCGCCTTGTTGGGTGCGCTTTCTGTTGGGTTGGGTGCTTTTGCTGCGCATACTTTGAAGGGTTCCATTTCTGATTATGCGTTTGGCATCTTTGAAACCGCAGTCAAATACCAGTTTTACCATGTATTTGCTTTGCTTATCGCGGGAATTCTTTATAAGGATTATCCCGGAAAATGGGTAAAATGGGCAGGCAGATTGTTCATAGTGGGAATTATATTATTCAGTGGCTCATTGTACGTGCTTGCAGTTATAAAGGCAGCGGTATTACCTGGTTATAATTGGGTGGGAGCTATTACACCTTTTGGTGGCCTGTGCTTTATTCTTGGGTGGATATTTTTGTTTTTAGGAATATCTTCTAAGTTTAAATCATAGATTTTATTGACAAATTAGGCCAGATTACATTGTGGTTTATTGATCCCCAATATAGCTATTTCATTATACAATGCAAGCATAGAACCATATAGCCTGCTATTTCGCATTACGTTTTGCAAGCATCTATTTATAACAATTTAACCATAGAACAATTTAACCCTTTCTCTATCTTTGCGCCTCATGGCAACTACTAAAAAAAAGACTAAAAAAATAAAGGCTGACCCTACTAAAATGAACCCTGATAAGGTGGAAAAAATAGAAATAAAAAAATTAATTCATGACGAGCGTTCCCATAAAATCGCCGGAACAGTTTTAATCCTGATTTCACTTTTATTATTTATCGCTTTTACTTCCTATTTATTTACCTGGCAACAGGATCAGTCTAAAATTTTACAAGGGGCAAAAATTCTTTTACCTGGCCATGACCAGCCTATGGCCAATGCACTTGGTTCCGGGGGTGCCTATTTTGCAGATCTGTTTTTTCGCTCTGGCTTTGGAATTGCCTCCTATTTATTTTGCATTTTCTTCTTTGTAGTAGGGGTTAATTTATTTTCACCCAGGAAAATATTCTCGGTTAGCAGAAACATAAGGTACGTAATTGCAGGACTTTTGGTAATCAGCGTCTGCGCGTCGTTCTTAATGCACAATCCTCATGTCGATAAAATAATTTCCCCTCATCCTGAATTTTTCTGGGGTGGCAAAGTAGGAGATATGATTAATGAATGGCTACAACAAATACTCGGATATATCGGCACCGCAGCGCTTTTATTGGTTGTTTTATTGAGTTATATTATCTGGCGCTTCAACCCTTCTTTTAATTTTACAAAAAGAATCGAGGTCGCTGGTAATTTTTTCTCAACCGACGAGGAAGATTCATTCGGTAGCGATAATAGCAATGCAGATTTTCAACCAGCTTCCAATGCAGGCATTTTACCATTAAATAAGAATTCAATAAAAGAGCAAATTGTTAACAGCCCAACTTTTGATCTTATAGAAAAAGATGACAGAATTGTTCCTAAAAATATTTTAGAGAAAGAAGAAAAGAAACTAACAGTCAGAGATAATGCTCCCGAAAGCCGGCTCACACTTGAAGTTAAAAACCCCGTCATTTCAGATGAGGCAAAACATGAGCCGGTTTTAAAACCAAATATATCGCAAGATCCCTACGACCCTGTTCTCGACCTCAGAAATTATAAATATCCGACTACGGATCTGTTGGAAGATCATGGAAATGATAAAATTATTCAGGATGTAACTGAGCTTGAAGAAAATAAAAACCAGATTGTCCACACCCTGAAGAATTATGATATTGAGATTCAGAAAATATTTGCAACCGTCGGCCCTACTGTTACTTTGTACGAAATCATTCCTGCCCCCGGTGTGCGCATTTCACGGATTAAAAACCTGGAAGACGATATTGCGCTAAGTCTTTCGGCGCTTGGTATCCGCATCATCGCACCCATACCCGGAAAGGGCACTATCGGGATAGAGGTGCCTAATTTTAAGAAGACGGTGGTGAGCATGAAAACGCTTTTGAATGCAGAGAAATTTCAAAACAATACTTTCTCGCTACCTATTGCAATTGGGAAAAGAATTGACAATAAAAATTTCATTGTTGACCTGGCAGCCATGCCGCATTTGCTCATGGCCGGAGCAACGGGACAGGGAAAGTCAGTAGGCTTAAACGCGATTCTTGTTTCGCTTTTGTACAAAAAACACCCATCGCAGCTAAAGCTTGTCTTGATAGATCCTAAGAAGGTTGAGTTGAGTATTTATAAAACCATTGAGAAGCATTTTCTTGCTAAACTTCCGGGCGAAGAAGATGCAATTATCACCGATACCAAAAAGGTAATTCATACACTTAACGCCTTGTGTACCTTGATGGATATTCGCTACGATTTGTTAAAAGAAGCAGGAACAAGAAATATAAAAGAATACAATCAAAAATTTGTCGCAAGAAAACTGAATCCCGAAAAGGGTCATGAGTTTTTACCTTTCATCGTGTTGGTTATTGATGAATTTGCAGATCTGATAATGACCGCAGGAAAAGAAGTGGAGATGCCTATTGCCCGCCTGGCACAGCTTGCAAGAGCAGTGGGCATTCATCTAATAATTGCCACACAACGCCCTTCCGTAAATATCATTACCGGTACCATTAAAGCGAATTTCCCCGCACGAATAGCCTTTAAGGTGAGCAGTAAAATAGACAGCCGCACTATTTTGGATATTGGGGGCGCAGAGCAATTGATAGGCAAAGGCGATATGCTCATCAGTTATAATGGCGAACTTACGCGCCTTCAATGCGCTTTTGTAGATACACCTGAAGTGGATAAAGTAACTGATTTTATCGGAGATCAACAGGGGTACCCTGAAGCCTTTATGTTACCTGAATATGTAGATGAAAAGGAATTTGAAAATAAAACTTTTGATGCTCACGACAGGGATTCTCTATTTGAAGATGCTGCCAAGTTAATAGTTGTAAATCAAAGTGGAAGTACTTCTTTACTGCAAAGAAAAATGAAGTTAGGTTATAACCGTGCGGGAAGACTGATGGACCAATTAGAAGCTGCAGGAATCGTTGGGCCAAGCCAGGGAAGTAAAGTACGCGATGTGTTAGTGAAAACGGATGCTGAATTACAACAATATCTAAGTGAGATTTGATGTGGCTTTGCGATTTAGATTGCCAGAAAGCGAAACTGCTATTTTTTTCTCTTACTTTTTTATCGTTTTAAAATTCATTACCGCTTCTTCTATTTCATCAAATACAATGCCGCTGTGGCTTTCGCTAAATACACATTTCCCCTTATTAATTACCAAAATCTGGGGCGATTGATGACGAATACTAAAAGATTCAGCAATTTTATTGGAAACATGCCTGTATTTTATGAGATCAAGAAAATAAAATGGCGTAGCCTCAGGTGCATCATTTTTGTCAAGCCTGTTTTTGGCCATGCTGCTTACTGAACAACGTGTACTATGTTTAAAAATTACCTGCGGCGTAGTGTTAGAGTTCTCAATGATTTCATTAAGTTGCAGTTCATCTTGCAGAGGAGTCCAGTTCATTATTTTGTAATTGATTATTATAAAACGATATCAATGTATAATACCTTCGGTCATTGGGCAACCACTCTTGCGTGAAGCTGAACACGACGACAATGATACTATCAGCAGGCATATTATGACCAATGAAATTAATACCTTTTTCATAGTTAAAATTTTAAATTCACGTTAGCGTGAAATTGATTTTGCAAAGTTAACCGAAGCTTTTAATGTATTGATGTGAAAACAAAGTATATTTCAGATTTTAGTGAAAATTAACTGAAAATTTGTGTAAACGATGCGTATCCATTTTATTTCTATAGGCGGTAGTGTCATGCACCAGTTGGCAATTGCTTTAAAACGTAAAGGCAATGACGTAACAGGGAGCGATGACGAAATTTTTGAGCCAGCCGCCTCTAATCTTATAAAAGAAAATATCTATCCTGAACGGACAGGTTGGTTTCCCGAAAAAATCACACCGGATATAGATGCTGTTATACTGGGTATGCATGCCCGCGAGGATAATCCTGAACTTAAAAAAGCAGTGGAAACAGGACTAAAAATATTTTCATTCCCGGAATATATTTATCATGAAAGCATTAATAAAAAAAGAATAGCAGTGGGAGGGAGTCATGGCAAAACCAGTACCACCGCCATGATCATGCACGTACTGCAATCAGCTCATGTTGAATTCGACTATCTCGTGGGTGCCAGGCTCAATGGATTTGACCAAAGTGTAAAAATTACGGACGCACCCATCATCGTATGTGAAGCAGATGAATACCCGGCAAGCACCATCGAAAAGCGTCCAAAATTTCATTTCCTATTTCCTCACATTGCAATATTAACCGGTATTGCCTGGGATCATATTAATGTATTCCCCACATTTGATTTTTACCTGGAGCAGTTTGCAATTTTCATTAACAAAATTAAAACGGGAGGAGTTTTAATCTATAATGAATCTGATGAAGTTTTAAAAAAGTTAATAGGAAATAACAGAAGAAAAGATATAAACTATAATGCCTACCATCTGCCCCCATATAGCATAGAAAAGGGAATTACCTATGTTATGATTGGTAAAGAAAAAACTGAATTAAAAATTTTTGGTAATCATAATCTTTTAAATTTGCAGGCAGCTTACCATGTATGCAATCAGCTTGAAATAAATGATGTTACTTTTGCGAAAGCGATTGCTACTTTTGAAGGTGCGTCAAAAAGGCTTGAGTTAATTGTTCAAAAAAACAATTTTAATATTTACAGAGATTTTGCACATGCGCCGAGTAAAGTGAAAGCAAGTGTCGATGCCGTAAAACAACAATTTCCACATAGAAAATTAATAGCCGTACTTGAGTTGCACACCTTCAGCAGCCTGAATAAAGATTTTATGGATCAATATAAGAGCACAATGGATCAGGCTGATGAAGCCATCGTTTTTTACAGTCAACATGCAATAGAGTTAAAAAGAATGAAACCTTTAGATCCTCAACAAGTAATGACCGGCTTTCAAAAAGAAAACCTTGAAGTGATTACTGAGAAAAAAGACCTTGAAACGAGATTGAAAGGTGAAGATTTGGACAATGCTAACTTTCTTTTTATGAGCAGTGGAAACTATGAAGGAATGGACATTTTAACTACTTTAAACATTAACCCTAAAAATTTTTAATTCAGTATGCCCCTACAATTATCTCGTCCTATTGTATTTATTGATTTGGAAACTACAGGAATTAACATTGCTACTGACAGAATATTAGAAATAGCAATCATCAAAATATTGCCTGATAAGTCAAAACTGGTTAAGCGCAAATTGATCAATCCGCAAATGCCTATACCTAAGGCAAGCAGCGATATCCATGGTATCACCGATGAGAGAGTTAAAGATGCGCCTGCATTTAAGGAAGTTGCTAACGAATTGAAGCAATTTATTGATAATGCGGATCTTTCAGGATACAATTCCAACAGGTTTGACATTCCTTTATTGATGGAAGAATTCTTAAGAGCCGGTATCGTTTTGGATATGACCAATCGAAGAATGCTGGATGTACAGACTATTTTTCACATGATGGAAAAAAGAACTCTCGAAGCCGCCTATAAGTTTTATTGCCAAAAAGATTTGATTGATGCTCATTCCGCTGAAGCAGATGCATCGGCTACGTGGGAGATTCTCGAAGCACAGTTAGACAGATACAATCACCTGGGAGACACTTTAGAATCAGTTTTACAATTTACCGGCGAAGAGAAATATGTAGATTTTGCACGGCGATTTGTTCTGGACGATGAGGTGGAAATATTTAACTTTGGAAAACATAAAGGACGGAGCGTAGCAGAAGTGTTAAAAGCAGAACCGCAATATTATGACTGGATGATGAAGGGAGATTTTCCGCTGCATACCAAACAAAAATTAACGGAGATTTTCAACCGTACACTATTAAAAAAATAATTAGCTTCCATTTTCAAAAAGCTATAACAAATAAAAATTGTAAATTCAGATTTTTAAATATCACCGTCGTTTTTGGAAAAACTTATTATTATACCCACTTATAATGAAAAGGAGAATGTCGCTCCCTTACTTAAAGCAGTATTCGGGTTACAGCAAAATTTTCATGTCCTGGTCATAGATGATGGTTCTCCGGATGGCACTGCAGATATAGTTAAAAATCTTTTTGCCGAATATCCCGGAAAGCTATTTTTAGAAGAGCGTGTCGATAAACTTGGACTGGGAACTGCTTATATTCTTGGATTTCGTTGGGCTTTAAAGAAAGGTTATCAATTTATTTTTGAGATGGATTGCGATTTTTCTCACAATCCTGCTGATCTTGATAAATTGTACAGAGTGTGCAAAACTGGCGGTGCGGATTTAGCGGTAGGTTCAAGGTATGTAAAAGGAGGCAAGGTAGAGAACTGGCCGGCTATACGGAATGGCATTTCAAAAGGCGCTTCCATATATACCAGATTATTAACTTTTATGCCGGTAAAAGACCCCACGGCGGGTTTTATATGTTACAGGCATTATGTATTGGAAGCGATTAATCTTGAGAAGATTAGTTTTGTAGGATACGCATTCCAGATAGAAATGAAATTTGCTGCATGGAAGCTTGGCTTTAGAATTGAAGAAGTGCCTATTACTTTCGTTGACCGAAAATATGGTGTATCAAAAATGAATAAAGGTATTGTAAAAGAAGGTATTTTTGGTGTACTCAAATTAAAATGGATGAGCATGTTTAAAAATTACCGAAGCCGGGTAAAAAATTATGACCTGCCCTTTCAAAACCAGCCATTAGCTCCTTTGGAACAAAATCATACATCCACATAGAACTGCTTTTATAGCTTTTGTGCTTAGAGAAAATGTACTTTCCAAATCATTATGAAAAAAGATAATGCAGATTTGGCAAAAAATTGATTAAAAAAGATCCCGGCTGCTTAAGCACCGGGATCTTTTTTAATATTTAAAATAATTGCCCGCAAAAATTAAACTACTTCAACATCAGCGCCAGCGTCCGCTAATTTATTTCTAATTTCTTCCGCAGTTGCCTTATCTACACCTTCTTTAATTGGTTTCGGTGCACCATCAACGAGGTCTTTAGCATCTTTCAATCCTAAGCCTGTCAGTTCCTTAACGATTTTTACGATCCCCAGTTTATTCGCTCCGGGCGCTTTCAAAATAACATCGAAAGATGTTTTTTCTTCTACTACCGGTGCCCCTCCGCCCCCATCTGCACTTGCAACTACAGTGGCTGCTGCAGGTTCAATACCGTATTCTGTTTTTAAAAATTCAGCTAATTCCTGAACTTCTTTTACTGTTAAGCCTACTAAGTTTTCGGCTAATGCTTTTACGTCTGCCATGATTTTTTAGTTTAATTTTTTCCACCTTCTTTCCCCGGTTACTATCGGGGTCCAGTGGAGGGTTTTTAAAAAAATTTGTACCCATACCACTTAAAGTGGCTTATCGGGTGATTTATTAAAATTAATAATTCCTACTTTACTTCCTTAGACTCTTCAGGGGCTTGAGGGTCCTCGTTTGCCGCAGGCGCTACTGCTTCTGATTTTGTTTCAGGTACAACTTCCGCTTTAGGAGTTGCTTCTCTTGCTTCAGATGCAACTTCTGTTTTTACTTCCGTGGTTTCAGGCGCAGCTTCGGCTTTCGGAGAGGCTGGTTTTGCTTTCGGAGTCGCTTCTATTGTTTCAAGAGTTGCATCTACGTCGGGAGCAGCTTCAGGCTTTACTTCAACTTCAGGTTTGGTTTCTGTCTTCACTTCGGTTGGAAGCTTTACTTCAGCTTCTTCTTTTGCTTTTGCTTCAGGAGTAGCTTCTATCTTAACTTGAGTTTCTGCTTTTGCTTCAGGAACTGCTTCTGTCTTAGCTTCAGAAGTTTCAGGCCTGTTCTGCAATGCACCAATTACGCGCTGGATAGGCGACATCAACAATCCAATCACTTCCCCAATCAATTCATTTTTAGTTTTGATTTTAGTAAGTCTTACCAATTGGTCATTGCCCACAAAAATATCACCATTCAGGAACGCAGCTTTCAGAAGCGGCTTTTCGCCATTCTGTTCTTTACGGAAGCTACTAATGATTACCGCAGGATCTTTAGGGCTTTCGCTAAACATTAAAGCAGTTACTTTATGCAAAGAATCATAAACGCCTGAATACCTTTCGCTGTCAAGGCTTTCCAGCGCCTTTTTGATAAGCGTATTCTTAGCCACTTTCATTTCTACCTGCTTTTCAAAGCAATGACGGCGTAGCTTAGTAATCTGGGCTACCGAAAGATTTTCAGTATCTGTAATGTAAAAATTAGAATATTGAGAAAACTTACCTTTCAAAGCTTCTATCACTTCTTGTTTTTGTTCTTTATTCATACTATTTTTTTTGCTGCTTATAATTGTTAATTACAACCAAAAGCAAATATTTTTATTTAGATCTGAACTGATTTGGTATCAATGGGAATACCAGGACTCATTGTGCTTGCCATGCTCAGGCCTTTTAAATAAGTTCCTTTTGAGGTAGCAGGTTTTAGCCTCACAATCGCATTAATTAATTCCTGACTGTTAGCCTGAATTTTATCGGGCGAGAAACTTACTCTTCCAATGGAAGCATGTATAATACCTACTTTATCTACTTTAAAAGCAATCTTACCGCCTTTTACATCATTAATTGCGGCAACCACATCGTTAGTCACGGTTCCTGTTTTAGGATTCGGCATCAGGTTTCTTGGTCCTAATACTTTACCTAAACGCCCTATTTTAGGCATTACAGAAGGGGTAGCAATTATCACATCCACATCAGTCCAGCCACCTTCTATTTTGCTAATGAATTCATCGAGGCCTACAAAATCAGCGCCGGCATCTTTAGCGGCCTGTTCTTTATCCGGTGTGCAGAGCACCAATACTTTTTTTGTTTTACCGGTACCATGTGGAAGCGATACAGTGCCACGTACTGCCTGATCCGATTTTTTGGGATCTACTCCAAGGCGAATATGAAGATCTACAGAACTATCAAATTTGGTAGTATTTATCTCTTTTACAAGGTTGGCTGCTTCTTTTAATGAATAAGCTTTATTGGCATCCACCTTGGCGTTGGCTTCTTTTCTTTTTTTAGTAATCATCTTTTCAAAAGTTTATCCCGAACCCGATGATTATCGGGATGAGACTGTTTTACAATTTAATTATCCCAGGGAGCTTTACCATCTACGGTGAGGCCCATACTGCGTGCAGTACCGGCTACCATCTTCATAGCGCTGTTTAAGCTAAAGGCGTTCAAATCTGCCATTTTATCTTTGGCGATTTCTTCTACCTGATCCCAGGAGACTTTGCCTACTTTGTTTCTGTTGGGTTCTTTACTACCAGATTGAATCTTCGCAGCATCCTTTAACTGAACAGCAGCAGGTGGGGTTTTAATGATAAAATCAAATGATTTATCGCCATAAACTGTAATGAGAACGGGAAGAACTTTCCCTTGCTTATCCTGGGTTCTTGCATTGAATTGCTTACAGAACTCCATGATATTAATACCTTTTGAACCGAGTGCAGGGCCTATTGGCGGTGCCGGGTTTGCCTGTCCGCCCTTGCATTGGAGCTTGACATAGGCTGTTATTTCTTTTGCCATATTTAAATTTTTGGTGTTAACGTCCTTC
>JBDTJI010000240.1:0-3976 GCA_039935935.1 Ginsengibacter sp.
AATTTCGACGAAATACAATTTGTTGGATTAGTGGAATTATCAAAGAATGAAGCGCCGGTTTAAACTTAATTATCTTCAGCTCTGCGTGCTTCTATTTCATATTTGTTATTATAATATCCATGCTTTACACTTTCCCATAAATACTTTATACTGAATTTTAAGAATCCATATTTCTTAAATTGATGTATATGGCACATTTCATGTTTTACCCATCTCTCATTCTTTAAGAAATGCTCTTCCGAAACATTGTAAAGATGAATAGTTTTACCAAGAACTATGGCTACATTTTCCGAATGCAATTTCTTTGCCGCGGCCTTTGCAATCCACGATTGTTCTTTTATAAGAAATTCCATCTGTTGATCAATTAGCCAATTGCCTTTAAAATCTCTTCACTGTGAATTTTGGATTTCGGCTTTTTAAAAATTTTAATGATATCTCCATTTTCATCAATCAAAAAGGTGGTACGTAAAAGTCCCATATATTTTTTGCCATACATATTCTTTTCGCCCCAAACACCGTATTTGTCAATGATCTTTTTTTCAGGATCTTCCAGTAACGTGAATGGCAGACTATATTTTTCCTCAAATTTTTTGTGGCTTTTTTCGTCGTCAGGGCTTACTCCTAAAACTGACAGACCTGCATTTTTAAGATCGTCATAATTGTCCCGCAGATTGCAGGCTTCAATGGTACAGGTTGGAGTATCATCTGCAGGATAAAAATAAAGTACTACTTTTTTTCCTCTGAAATCTTTTAGCGAAACGGTATTTCCGTTTTGATCTTTTGCTGTAAAATCAGGTGCCTTTTGGCCTTCTGTTAAATGTGTCATTGTATTTTTTTAGCGTGTGAAGTGATAAATCTTTTCAGCCGTATTTCCCGCTTCGTCCTGAACGGATACTTTTAATTCATGTTTACCAGGAGGACATTTTTCATCGAAAGTATAAATGTACTTCCGGCCCTTGTCATTAGTGAAACACAACCATTTGCCATCCAGTTCTGCGCGGAAATTTTTTATTTCATCATTATTATCTCTGGGAATAATTGTAATGCTTCTGTATCGTGAAATATTGGCATTATCATGAAAATCAATGTCGATCACCGGAGGTTCATCGTCGGCAATCAATTCAAAATCTCCGAAGGCGTTGAATTTGGCCGAATACCAATCACCACTTTGGGTTGATATTACCACTTCACTCTTGCCTTTCCAGGTCCGGCGCATTAATATCTTGCCTTTCATATTCTCAGGCACTGGTTTATTAGTCATTATTCTAATAGTAAAATAGTCCTGTGCCGGTATTAAACCAGACAGAACAGAATATACATTTGAATAAGCGTTAGGCGAAATAGCTTTTTTTTCAGAATGATCAAACGTGACAGAATCATATAGAGTGGTTGAAGGTAAATACAATTGTAAGCTTTCGTTTTCAAATACATTAACAAAGCCAGGCATAAACTCCTTTTGTTGAAAATGCTGAGCTGCATCGTTCGATGAGGCAGTCTCAGTAATCATCCCCTTTTTTATTTTAAATTCAAGGATTGAAGTATTATCATCTGCGTCTTTAACAACAATTTTTACCTGATGAACATTTGTATCGGTTAATTCGATAACCCCATCACCATTTATGTCTTTGTAAACTCCCTCAGGATAACCGGACAATCTGGACAGGTGTTGAATATAGGGTCCGCCGGAAGCCTTTGTTTTATAGTCGATATTTGCATTTACAAAACGTGTTTCATCATAACTGATACTATCTAGCTGGAAAGCCGAAAGTGGAAGCTCATCAAGGTAAATGATCGCTTCATAAATTCCGTTAGGATTGTTAGAGCCACTTACCTTGTCATTGGCAGTAATTCCGAAACTTATTTTGTCTGTGTTGACAGGAATAATATTGTCGTTAGTAACGTATCTAGCTCCCACTTTTTTAATAGGAAGATGTTTAGGGGACTGGCTGTAAGTACTTATACACCGGTCATACATGTACAGGCTTACAAGAGTAGGCGGCACATTATCAGGAATAGGCAATCCAAACAAAAGTTCGTTTAGTACTTTCCCACTTTTGGTATCGCGTATTTCAAAATGACAATGAGGCCCCATCGATCCTCCTGTGTTTCCACTATAAGCAATGAACTGGCCTTGCTTTACAGGAAATAGTCCTGGTGGAATATCCAGGTTCACCGCCCATGATTCCTGTTTGTATTGTTGTTCTTTTACATACTTTTCCAGTGTTGGACTGAATCTGTGTAAATGCCCGTAAACAGTTGTTAAACCATTAGGATGATTAATGTAAACTGCCTGCCCAAATCCAAAGGGAGCGACACTCACACGTGATATGTAACCGGCAGCCGCTGCTTTTACAGTTTTGTTAATGACCTGATCTGTTCTGCAATCAAGTCCCATGTGGTAATGATTAGAGCGTAGCTCACCGAAATTAGCCGCAAGACTTATTCTTGCATCTACCGGGTAAATAAAATAACGTTTTGGGTAGTTTTTTGCCGGAAAAAATTGAGCTCCACTTACAAAATAAAAAAGCAGGAATAAAAAAAACAGGAACGGTTTATGTTGTGTAATCATTACAGAAAAAAATATTATTCATAAACACACAAAGCTAAGCACTTATAATTTTAACGACTATGGCAAACAAAAATAAGATTACGGCATTAATATTTGGGGCAGCAGTGGGAGTTGCTCTGGTTAAATTTTTCAGTATGCCCAAAGAAGACCGGGAAGCATTTTATAATTATCTCAAAGATCAGACAAGCCTTTTAATAGACAATGCAGAAGATACTGTAGAAAAAGTAGAACATTATATGGACGAGTTTAAAGAAAAGAATGATGATGAATGGATCGAAAAATTGTTTGTGTTGAAAAAAATGTTCAAAAATCTTTATGGTTCAGAGAATAGGTATTTGTTATAAAAATATTGAAACTGTACAGAAGTACTAATTGTTGTTAGTGACCGTTCATAATTACATCAGCCATTTATTTTATTAAAAGAGAGGGTTATTAAGAGAGAAGGCTCTTTTTACGTTGTCAATAGCATCTACTGCATTGTCTGTTGCAATGTCAACGGGAACGCCAAAACATTTAGCCAGATCTGCATAATTAAATTCTTCCACTACAATGAGGTTTAATATGATTCGGCTTAAAGGATTTAGGGAAGTAATTGCCGAATAAACCTCATCCTTTGATTTTTTCTGAAATGCCGGGGAAATTTTATCCAGAAAATGTTTCCATAAATTGGCATGATCTACCAATGGTGCGTGTTTAAAGTCAATGATGTCTTGCTGCCTGAAACTTTTTCTGCTATAGTCCACAATTGCGCATACAGCCCATTTCCTGAGCCATTTTCTGAAAGAAGCATCATCAAATATTTCTTTAGAAGCCTCAGGAGGTATATTTTTAAAAACCATGAGAAAGCACATGTTTATACGATTTTCCAGTTCGTCATCATTGTCTGAGGTGTAATATTCGCAAATGGATCTTATATGAAAATAATAGTTCCTGAAAATATATTTTTGACTAGTTCTGTTATTGTAAAAACATTTTTTAATATGAAAATTTAATAATTCATTTTGTTCAATCATGTATTCTAATTTAAGAGTAATGGATATTGAAAAGAGAAAGGGTTAAGTAACTTCCTTTTCAATATTTTACTTAACACCTTTCAATTACCCCGATGCTATGTTAATATTGGAATAAGAGAACACACAAAAGGTTACAAACTGTTTTTTTTGAAGCTTCCGGAGCAAATTGTTTTTTCAAGACTTTATGGAGCTTATATTCTTTGCAGCTCATCCTCAATATTATGAAAAATATCTATCCTGTGATAGTAGTGAGAATCGTTGCATTGAAAAACACTTTCAAAAATCTAACTCTTTATGCGATCGAATTACTAATTTTGCACCCCGACAAATATTCCCTGATACATGCCATTAGACAAATCCATTAAGACAGTATTAATTATAGGTTCAGGCCCCA
>JBDTJI010000241.1:0-9388 GCA_039935935.1 Ginsengibacter sp.
TAGCCAGGTGCTGCTTTCAGGAAAAAATAATAAGGTTAGCCATTATTTAAACTGGAGTATCATAACTGACGAAGCCATTCAAAATTTAGTTCTTGAGAGTTCTTTAAATGGCTCTGTATTCACAACACTTACCGGAGTTTCTTCTGAAAAAAATAATTTCAATTATAAGCCACAGTTAACCGAAAACCTTTTTTATCGTCTTAAAGAAACTTCAGTTACAGGGCAGGTTTTATATTCAAATATCATTTCCTTAAAGCCAGTAGAAAATAGTAACCGGTCATTTACAATCTCTACTTTAGTAAAATCTGAAATATCAATTAATACTTCAAAGGATTTTAGCTATCTGTTGTCTGACGTGAGTGGAAGAATAATTAAATCAGGAAAAGCAAAAACCGGTCAAACAAATATTAATATTGGTAATTACCCTAAAGGAATTTACATCATTCAAATTATAAGTAATCATCAAAGAACCACTCAACGAATTGTAAGATTGTAAGGTAGATTCATGTGTAAGTCAAGGGTCAGCGTAGGGGCTGGCCCTTTTTTATTTCCGGAAGTTGAATAGCCATAAGATGTGTGAGTAGAGCAATAAAAATCAGAAGATACCTATCCCGAAGTAGCAACTAATAACTATTTTCTACCTTTTCAGATACTGAATGTACTGCTGAGGCCATCTCTAAAATCAAATTTTCGTCCTTTTCGATGGCGTTGCCGACGACGATGACATCTGCACCGGCTTTACAGTTCAGGTACGCTTTTTCCGGACGGGTAATACCGCCACCAATTATCAAAGGAACATCAATACAGCCGGCGACTTTTTCAATCATACTTTCCGTAATTGGGCGCTTGGCACCACTGCCTGCATCCATGTAAATTAATTTCATTCCCAACATTTCGCCAGCCATTGCAGTACACATGGCTATCTCATCTTTATCTGCAGGTAAAGGAGTCGCATTGGAAATATAAGAAACAGTAGTAGGAGCGCCACCATCTATAACCATATATCCGGTGCTCATTATTTCAAGTCCACTTTGCTTTATTACCGGAGCGCTTACTACATGCTGTCCAATCAATAATTCAGGATTTCGTCCGCTTATCAAAGAAAGATAAAGCAAGGCGTCTGCATATTTTGAAATCTGAGAAGGGCTACCAGGGAAAAGTAAAACAGGAATAGAGCAATTTTGTTTAATATACTGAACACATTGATCCAGATAATTGGAAATTACGAGACTACCACCCACGAAGAAATAATCAACCCGGGCCGTTATAGCAAGCTTTATCAACCGGCTCATTTTTTCATCGTTCACTTTATCAGGATCAACCAATACTGCAAATGATTTTTTATCATTTTCCTTTCTTTGGCAAAGTGAAGAATATATAACTTTTGACTTCATCTGCTGAGTGTTATATGCAAAAATGTATTTTTTTTTGTTCATATAAAAATTAACGTTTACAAAATACGAATTATAACCGCTTTAATTAGATATGAAACCATAATTTAAATTTTTGTAATTTTATTCAATGATTAATGTCCTAAATGAGATACGGTTTAAAACAGCCCGTAGTGGGGGTAAAGGCGGACAAAATGTAAACAAGGTAGAGTCCATGGTCGAAGGCGCATTTCATGTAGACTCTTCAGAAATGTTTACAGAAAATGAGAAAATATTAATCATTGAAAAACTCGCAAATAAAATTAACAACGAAGGATATTTGATTGTAAAAAGCCAGAAATCAAGATCGCAATTAGATAACAAGGAAGACGTTATTATTAAGATGCATTTACTAATAAACAATGCCTTAATAAAGAGAAAAAAGCGCAAACCTACGAAGCCTACCAAAGCATCCAGGGAAAAAAGAGTTAAGAAAAAAAAAGAAAAAGGAATATTAAAGGAAGCACGAAAAAAGATTTATTCTTTTGATTAAATCACTATTGAATTTTTATAGCGCTGCCTCTGAAATTAAGATTTATACTCGTACCGAGTACTTCGTCAAATATGAATAAGAAAATTATTGAACAGTGGCATTTGCCATGTAGGAAGGAAACAATGGATCCTATTTTGTCGAAAAGTACAATGACCGTTATGTAGCACCAGAAAACTGTTTCAAAAATCTTTCATCATTCTCGCTAAAAATACGTAAGTCGTTTATTTGATATTTTAACATCGTAATTCTTTCGATACCCATACCAAATGCAAACCCGGAATATTTATTGGAATCAATTTTACAGTTTTCCAACACATTTGGATGTACCATTCCGCAGCCCAATATTTCTACCCAGCCAGTATGCTTACATACATTACATCCTTTTCCATTGCAAATAAGGCAGTTGATATCCATCTCTGCGCTCGGCTCCGTAAAAGGGAAGTAAGAAGGCCGGAAACGGATTTTGATCTCTTTGCCAAACATCTCCTGAACAAAGAAATAAAGTGTTTGCTTTAAATCTGCGAAAGAAACACTATCATCAATATATAATCCTTCTACCTGGTGGAAAAAACAATGGGCTCTTGCACTGATGGTCTCATTACGATATACCCGTCCTGGGCAAATGATCCGTATGGGAAGAATTCCTTTTTCCATTTCCCTCACTTGCACGCTGCTTGTATGTGTGCGTAGCATCCACGGCGGATCCTGGGAAACATAAAACGTATCCTGCATATCTCTTGCAGGATGATTTTCCGGCAAATTAAGAGCAGTAAAATTGTGCCAGTCATCTTCAATTTCAGGTCCTTCTGCAACTACAAAGCCAAGACGCTGAAATATGGAAACTATTTTATCTCTTATAATACTAATCGGATGCCTGCTTCCTGTTGGAAAAATAGTTCCGGGCAAAGTCAGGTCAACCATCTTTTTGGTAATCTGTTGTTTATTAACGGCTGATTTTTTTAATAAATCTAATTTATGTTCTGCCATTAATTTTAATTCATTAAGCTCTTTACCCACCTCTTTTCTATTTTCAGCGGGCACTTCCCGCATCTTGCTCATTAGAGATTTCACCAACCCGTTAGATCCCAGATACTTTATACGAAATATTTCATCAGCGTTATCTTCATCGCTTGAGAAATCAGCAATCTCTTTATTCAAATCGTTTATATGCGTAGGCAAATTTTCCATAAATGCAAAAATAAGCCAAACTGTATTTGTAAAAGTCAGTGGAAAAGACATTGCTTATTTTCCAAAATATTTAATTGCATTTTATTGTTAGGTTTGCTACAAAAATTAAAAAATTGACATACGATTTACACGAATTTTTATCCCGGGTTAATGTAGCGGAATTAAATAATGATAATGCCTATAATGACAGCCAGATGGCTAATTGTATAAAAATTTATGAAGATGATTTTCCTGATCTTGGAGGAATTGACATTGTTATAGTGGGTCTTAACGAATTTAGGGGGAGCGGTGTGATTGCCACCAGAAATAGCGCTGATACAATTCGAAAAAAATTTTACGAATTGTATTGCTGGCATAAAGACATTTCGATAGCAGACATTGGTAATATCAAAACCGGTGCATCTCTTCGGGATAGTTATTCCGCACTTACCCTTGTTATGAAAGAATTATTTCAGAAGAATAAAATAGTCATAATTATTGGTGGTTCCCATGATAATACATTGCCCCAATATTTTGCCTATAAACAACTAAATAGAATCATTAATGCTACGGTGGTGGACGCTACAATAGATTTAAATACTGAATCTCCTCTAAGAAGTGAAAATTTTTTAATGGAAATGCTTACCAGCGAACCCAATATGATAAAGCATTACAATCATATTGCATTCCAGAGTTATTTTGTACATCCGCAGATGTTGGAAACGATGGATAAGCTCCGTTTCGACTGTTATCGGGTGGGGACCGTAAAAGAGCAGATAGATGAAATGGAGCCGGTATTAAGAAGTTCTGACTTACTTAGCTTCGATATTAATGCAATTAAAAATAGCGATGCACCTGCTTGCTATAGAAGCCCTAATGGCCTTACGGGAGAGGAAGCATGCACTCTCAGCCGGTATGCGGGAATGAGTTCATCCGTTTCATCATTTGGAATCTTCGGATATGATGATTCAAAAGATCAGCATCACCTTACTGCATTGCAGATTGCTCAGATGCTATGGTACTTTGTGGATGGAAAAAACAGGTGCCGTAACGAATCCTCATTAAATGATAAACAAAACTTTAATGAATTTCATACTGCCTTTGCAGAAATTGATACCGTCTTCGTGCAGAGTAAAAAGACCGGGAGGTGGTGGATGCAGTTGCCCGATAAAAAGTTGATTCCAAGTAGTTATAAAGATTACCTGATGGCCTGCAATAACCAGATTCCCGAAAGATGGCTTCGTTCACAGGAAAGGGAAGTTTAGTTTTCTTGCGCATAAAATAGTAGTAAATTTGAGTTGAACAAAACGTACAAAAAATGCCTTTTTCAATTATAATTATTTCACTTTTATTTATGGGTATTGGAATGATTGTGCAGTTAAGGCTAAAAAGCAAATTTGCCGAATATTCCAAAGTTCCGACTACCAGTGGTTTAAGCGGAAAAGAAATTGCCGAAAAAATGTTGCATGATAATGGTATACATGATGTAAAAGTGGTTTCAGTACAGGGATTTTTGAGCGATCATTATGATCCTATCAAAAAAACTGTCAATTTAAGTCCTGATGTGTATTCAGGTAAAAATATTTCTGCTGCTGCAGTAGCGGCTCATGAATGCGGGCACGCAGTGCAGCACGCTACCGCTTATTCAATGCTTAACCTGAGAAGCGCACTGGTGCCAATGGTACAAATAAGCACCAACCTTGCACAATGGGTCATTTTAATTGGGCTTGGATTATTTAGTTTTGGCGGTGGTAACCCGACTGTGTTATTAATAGGAATTATTCTTTTTGGTATTTCCACCTTGTTTTCTGTAATTACCCTTCCAGTAGAATTTGATGCATCTGCCAGAGCATTAAAATGGCTCAATGCCTCGCACATTACTCTACCTGCCGAACATGAAAACGCAAAAGATGCTTTAAAGTGGGCTGCACTTACCTACGTAGTCGCAGCGCTGGCTTCTATCACTATGTTGATACAGTATATATTGATTTACCAGGGAAGGAGAGATTGATAATTTTATGCTACTTCGTGGTCTGAAACGTTAAGTTGAGAGATTTTTTGATGATTCGTTTAGTATTTCGATTCCTACCACAGCTCCATCTTTTGCATAATCAAGTATAATCCCTGGTTTGCCTTCGTTCCTTTCGTCTATGGGCTTATCGTTTAATTTAATTTTTTTGTCAAGGAGGTTCAGGAAATCTCAGTGTATTTAATTAGCGGAGAGTTTAATTTATCAGGCTTTAGAGCCAAAAATTTAAAAAAGATTTAATCAATTTTCATCCTACAAAATATCAGGAATCTTCAAAGACCTTGAGTAAAAGGATTGATAAAAAAGTAGCAAACACTTACAAATATTATCTTACTGTTCCCGTTAAGGAAGCAATAATGATAACAGCACTAAATTAGAAAATATAGTAGTCATTCCGATGCTTAACTATGGGCATCACTGATTAAATATCTTGCATTTTAATACTAAATTTGAAAGATTGGGTTAATATTCAATGTGATAAGAAGAAAATGCTCACGGTCACCAACAGTTTCTGTTTTTGTGATCGCTATTATCACTTTTAGCTTCCTTAATTTAAATGAAACCGTATGCAATCCGGCTTAGTGACGTCATTACCCTTTTGGCATGTAGTTTAGTTTAGGGCTCTCCTTGAAAACCTTGTCGGCTTGTTAAAACTCAAAAGAAATTAATTATTTCACGGCAAAAAAGATATGATCAATTGGCCTCATGGCTCTGGAATTGAGGACGGAGACTTTCTTCTACCTCGGTTTTGAATTTACTGTATTGTCCAGGGGTGAGAATTACTTTTAGTCTGGCATCTCTTTGATTAAGAATTTTTTCAAATACGGTATAATCTGCGCGACTACCCCTTACTTTGGAATCCGCAAACATTTTATTTTGTGCTTCATAAAATTCTGTAAACGCACTGTCAATCCTGTTCAACTGAGAAGCATCCAATTTTAAAGGCTCTGCAATTTTATCTATAGATATCTTTACTCTTTGCTGTACTGTGTGGCCCTGGATATCCTGTGTGTGGCCCGTTATAGCAGATAAAATTAGTAAACAAAATAATGTAAAGGTCTTTGTTTTCATCTTTTTATACGTTGGCTTTGAAATAGCAAAGCTATAAATCATAATATTAGCAATTTAAAAAACCTGAAATTACAAAAAAGGATTGTTCTCCACAATCCTTTTAAATAATTATTTAAAAATCCTATGTTAATTATTACTACCGCCTCCGCCTCCTTGCCTGCGTTGTGGCCGAAGTGTAGTTTCTACCTCCCCCTTAAATTTGGTGTACTGATCCGGGGTAAAAATGGTTTTTAATTTAGCATCCCTGTCATCTGCCAGTTTTTGAAACGCACTACGATCGGGGCGCGCACCAGAAGTTCTGGCATCCTGAAACATTTTCGTTTGCGCATTGTAAAAATCCGTAAAAGCCTCGCTGGTACTGGTCACCTGCGAATCATTGAGACCTAATGGGGAAGTAACTTTCTCCATGGTCGCTTTTACTCTTTCGGGGACGGTTTGACGTTGCATTCCCTGGGCAAAAATACCGGTTGTTGCTACTAAAATAAAAGCAATCAACATGCTGATTTTTGTTTTCATTGATTTTTAATTTTTCAATTTTTAATATATAATAAAGAAAAGCCGCTTGAATTATTTATTTTTTTTGATCAGGCTTGCCTCTTCCGCTTCTACCTATCATTCGTATTACCACTTTATTAATTGTAGAATCAAATTTTTGAAGTTGATCTGGTTTGCAGATAAATCTGATGTTTTTAAAATAAGCAAACATTTGCTGATCTAGCCTTTTTTGCTTCTGCGCTATAGAGTCTGCTTCTGCCTTAATGAGCGAATCTGAAACATTATTTGTATAAAGCAGGTCGTAAAAGTCCTTTTTTGATGTTCTAAGTTCTCCAAATAAGGGTCTTACTATATCTCTTTGTTGTTGTCTCAAATGCTGGTAACGGTCTAATTGATCTTTTGAAAATCCAACATCATTTTGTAGGGAATTGTACATACTGCCACTCCCTTTTTCGTGGCTATATTCCGTTTTTACAGAAGGCTTGATGGAAAAAATAAAAAATAATAACATCCCTACATTTGATATCAATAGAAAAATTATAATAGTTACAAGTGACTTCGTTTTTGTCATAGCTATTACGGGTTTGTATTTACAAATTCATATAAGGTAGAAGATACCTGTGTATATTCATCTACGGTAGCGAGTTCATTACTTTGTGAATTACCGGCTTTTTGTGAATAAGTTGAAGAAAAAATAACAACAGCGTTTATCATTATTACCAGGCAAATACACGCAAAGGCGATTATAGGTTTCGCAACAAAGGAGGATATTTTATCCCACACTCCTCTTTCTCTTTGCATACGTGCCTCCAGCCTTGTAAAAAAAAAGGGTTCCGGAGTTGCTTGTTGAATGCCATCCAAACTGCGCATGGCATCTTCAATTTTTTTATTGAGATTTTCCTGCATGGCTTTTTGTTTTTATATCGTTCAATTATTTTATATTTAAAATTCCAGTGTTAATCGTTACTTTGATAAGACGTCGTTTTACGTAAAACCCTTCTGTCCCTTCTAATGTTTTTAGACAAGCAGGGTATAATAATTTCTAAGAAGTTTTTGCAGGTTTTTTTTTGCTCTTTGAAGTAAAGCATCCACCGCAGAATCACTAAGTTTCATTACTTCAGCAACTTCTATATAGCTCAGGCCTTCCATTTTATTAAGCACAAAAGCAGTTTTCTGATTAGGCGGTAATTTTTCTATGGCCTCAAAAAGCGCACTTGCATTCTCTTTATTTTCCATGCTGATACCCGGATGAAAAAAATCAGGAGGTTCTATCATAACATCATTCTTACCATATAAACTTTGAACGAAGGCAAAACGCTTTTTCCTCTTTTTCTTTCTGAGATGATCTAAAGCCTTGGACACGGTAATCCTGTACAACCATGTTGAAAATTTAGATTCTTCTTTGAAAGTGGAAATAGACTCATATACCTGGATAAATACTTCCTGGGCTATATCCTCGGCATCTTCGGCGTTTTGCAAAAAACCTATAGCCGTATTATAAACCAGCCCCTGCCAGGTATCTACGATAGTCTTAAATGCTCCCCTGTCTTTTTTTTTGAGCAGGATGATTAACTCCCTTTCGTCCAAAGTGAAATTGTTTATATGCTAAAAAGAAGGGCCACCGGGACCTCCGGAACGATGATATTCCCCTCCTCTTTCATTGCTATTGACCGCCTTTCCTTTTCCAAAGGTCCTTAATTTGTAAGTAAATGTCAGCATAAAATATTGTTTCAAAACATCGTTGATCTGGTCTTGCACATACGATTCAGTTACGTTACGAGTGATACTTTTATTTTGGTTTAGAAGATCGAATACTGACAATTTTAATTCTCCTTTTTGCTCTTTTAAAAATTTTTGTCCTATAGCCATATTCCACAACCAATAATTCTGGTTATATCCATCCGTCAATCCTTTATAAGATTCATTAGAAAGATCATTCTGTAGAAACAGGCCTTTCTTAGTCAACAGATTGGCATTGACACCAATAGATTGTGTAAAATAATTATTGTTCAATGTAGGCTGAAGTGAGTTTTTTACATTGTTGATATTTGCAGAATAAGAAAGATTGAAATCAATGTACTCGCTGATATTGCTGGATAACACTGCGCCGAGATTATAATTGTATGAATTAGATATATTTTCAACATTATTGATTAAGCCCGGTTGCTTGACATAACCTACACCGGCGTTCCAGTTGAGGTTAGATTTCATGAAAGTTAAAGGAAGCCCAAAAGTAAAAAACGACCTGGCATTGATATATCCATTCATATTCACAGGTTTTGAGAGTTGTGAACCTCTGAAAAGCGTTACCGTATTCGTGAGCGCGGAATCTTTTGATGCGGTATAGGTAGCATTAGTTACATAGTTATTTACATTCTGTAAAAAAAGGTTAGCAAAAAAACTCTGGCTCTTTGCGGTATTGGTAAAAGTGTAACGGGTGATGAGATAATTAGAGTATTGCTGCTGTAGATTGGGATTACCAGTGGTATAGAAAAACTGGTTTGAGTTATTAATTACATTCTGTAATTGGGTAACAGATGGGGGGCTTACTGATCCCCGATAAATTATTCTCAACGAGCTTTTTACAGAAAGTTTAAATCGGGAAAAAACATTTGCCAGAAAATTGCTATATGAATTATCAATTTGTGAAGCCTTCGGAAATACCTGGCTACTCTTTAACTCGCTGTATTGATAGGAAACCCC
>JBDTJI010000242.1:0-5855 GCA_039935935.1 Ginsengibacter sp.
AGTAATAATTTTACAATCAGGCGATTTAATGCTGATGGAAGCCCGGATATTACATTTAGCGACGACGGTATTGAAATTACCAACGCAAGCGTTGCCAATAACACAATTGCTGATATAGCGTTATCAGATGAAATGTTGTATGCAGTAGGCTATGGACAATATCCCGGTAACTTAGGGGTAGTAGCCAGGTATCTACTTCCGTCAGGCGGTCCGTTACCGATTACTCTTACTGATTTCACTTCAGCTTTGAAAAACAACCGCACTCTCCTACAGTGGCAAACAGCAAGTGAATATCATCTTTCCCACTTTACAATAGAGCGTAGTGTTGATGGAAACAATTTTAGTTCACTTAGCGACGTGGTAGCCTATGGTAATAGTAGTACCAAAATAAGTTACTCAGCTATTGACTATGAACCACTACAGGGAACCAATTATTACAGGTTAAAATTAGTTGATGCCGATGGTCGGTTTACATACAGTAAAATAGCTACTGTAAATAATAATAGCCAGTTCTCCATTCGTATAAGCCCGAATCCTGCAAGCAATATTTTGTTCTTACAGGCTACTGGTAATACTGAAAAGGTCAATTATCAAATCATAAATATAGAAGGTAGAAAATTAAAAGAAGCAACCATTGTCTTAGGTAATAATACTTTATATCCTATTAATATATCTGGTCTGTCAAAAGGGAATTATATGATCAATATTCAAACAAAAACAGGAAAGGAATCTTTGAGATTTATAAAGGATTAAAGATAGCGAAGCATAACAATTTATATCTCTCTTATTTAAAGTAGGTAAATGTTACTTCATGTCAAGAGATCGCTTGCATATAGAACTGAAGTAACCAATTACGCTCATGTTTCTCATGAGAAAATTATCCGGTAAAATATCAAGTAAACGTTAAATCAACTGGTGAGCTGTAAAATAATTTTGATGACTATAGCGTTTTAGATAGCTTGCAGTAACCTATTTACAATGAAAACTCCAGTAACTACTATACCCGCGTGCATTTTATTTTGTTTTCTATTTTGCTCATTTATTCCTGGCAGAAAGATCATTACTACATCAACCGACAGGTCTGGTATTGTTACAAAAGCAACTAAAGAAAAATCTGCAGCTAATCCTTATTATATTATTATTTCTAAAAAAAGTTATGAATTAAAAGTCTACGACGACCAGGGATGGTATGCCACCTATCCCTGTGTATTTGGAAGTAATGATCTTAGCGATAAATTTATGGAGGGTGACAAAAGAACCCCGGAGGGGAATTTTAAAGTTGTTTTAAAGAAAAATAATTCCAAGTGGAAATTTGAGCTGCTGTTAAATTATCCTAACGAAGAAAGCTATAAAAAATTTATCGGGCGCAAAGCCGGGGGGTTAATTCCAGGTGTAGCCCGTATCGGTGGAGGCATTGCCATTCATGCTACACGGCCCCAGGAGGAATGGACTGTAGATTATTATCAAAACTGGACTGATGGCTGTATATCTCTGAAGTATTCAGAAGCCGCGGATCTTTATAGTTATATTGAGGTTGGCACCCCTGTTACCATTCAAAAATAGATGGTGAAAAAATAAACATTTAAGTTGTTTACAAAACAATATTTTGTGTCAGGCTATCCTTACCCGGGAAGTCTGTATTAAAATGCAAACCACGACTCTCACGCCTGAACTGGGCACTTTTTACAATCAAATAACCTACTGTAATAAGATTTCTCAATTCGCACAATTGTGGGGAAACAGAGGTGGTCTGGTAAAGATTTTCTGTCTCAATATGTAGCAAATCAAGCCTTTTCATGGCTCTTTCCAATCGCACATTCGTCCTCACAATTCCAACATAATCCGTCATTAGCAACTGCAATTCCTTCAGGCTTTGTGTGATCAGGATCATTTCTTTAGGAGCATTAGTACCCTTGGTGTTCCAATCGGGGATCAGTTCATTAAATTCGATGGAATGTATTTTGCTAACTGCATCCACATAGCATCGGTGCGCAAATACCATTGCCTCTAAAAGAGAATTGCTGGCGAGCCTGTTGGCACCATGTAATCCAGTACTGGCACATTCTCCGCAGGCATATAAGTTTCTAACTGAAGATCTGCCCAATTCATCCGCCTTAATACCACCGCAGCTATAATGAGCAGCAGGTGCTACTGGAATGTATTGGGTGAATACATCAATGCCCACTGATTTACATTTTTCATAGATGTTGGGGAAGTGATGAATGAATTTTTCATGGTCCATTTTGGTGCAGTCCAGAAACACATGTTCCGTGCCGTTTATTTTCATTTCATTGTCAATCGCACGGGCTACAATATCGCGTGGCGCAAGATCTTTCCTTTCATCATATTTTTCCATGAAAGCCTCACCTGCTTTATTTCTCAAAATGCCGCCATCACCACGAACGGCCTCCGTGATCAGAAATGCCTGGCCACTTTTTCCAGCTTCATACAAAGCTGTAGGATGAAATTGTATGAATTCCATATTCTCTATTCGTCCTTTTGCCCGGTAGGTCATAGCTACCCCATCGCCTGTTGCTATTGAAGGATTGGTAGTGGTACGATATACCTGTCCGTTGCCTCCGGTCGCCAGCAAGGTAATTTTTGAAATAATTTTTTCGATCGTATTCTTCTGCAGGTTGAGCACATACACTCCGAAACATTCAATATCAGGTGTTGACTTGGTGACGAGATAGCCGAGATGATGCTGTGTGATAAGATCAACCACAAAGCAATGGCTTATTAAATGAATATTGGGTTTTTTAGCAATTGCTGCAAGCAGGGTATCTTCTATTTCCTTACCTGTTACATCTTTATGATGAAGAATTCTGAATTCACTGTGTCCACCTTCTTTTCCCAATGCATATTCACCGGAATGTTCTTTATCAAAGTGGGCCCCCCAACTGATAATTTCTTGAATTCGTTCCACCCCTTCTTTTACTACTATCTCTACTACTTCAGGGTTGCACAAGCCATCGCCGGCGATCAGTGTATCGTCAATGTGTTTTTTAAAACTATCCTTATTAAAATCAGTAACACCCGCTACGCCACCCTGGGCATACTTTGTGTTGGTTTCTTCGCTGTCTGTTTTGGTAAGTACCGTAATGGTTTTATCGGGACAATCCTGTGCAACTTTAAGGGCGTAGGTGAGTCCTGCTATACCACTACCAATTACTAAAAAGTCTGTTTTCAAATGTTTGCTGTTTGTTTTTAAGGGAGAAATTAAATAATAATAATCGGGAAATACAGAACTCCTAATATTGAAAGTGCTATAGGTTTATGAATTGATCAATTCCGGCTCTATCCACACACTATTTTCTTTAAGCAAATTCACAAGTTCCCCAACGGCGATTTCTTCCGGGATGTTTCTTTTGATTACTTCTTTTCCTTTGTATAATGTAATTTTCCCCGGCCCGCTGCCTACATATCCAAAATCCGCATCTGCCATTTCTCCCGGTCCATTTACGATGCATCCCATGATCGCAATTTTTAATCCTTTTAAGTGGTGGGTAACGGCTCTCACTTTTGCAGTAGTTTCCTGCAAGTCAAACAAAGTTCTGCCGCAGGATGGGCAACTTATGAATTCTGTTTTTGAAATTCTTGTTCTGGATGCCTGTAAAATTCCAAAGGCAATAGAATTCATTAATTTATAATCCGGATTTTTATTCTTATCTGAACAATGATCCCTCAGGAAAATTCCGTTTCCAAATCCATCAATCAATAATGCACCTGTTTCAATTGCAAAATGAATGAGGCTTTCATCCATAGTGTCTTTTTCGCTGTCACAGATAATGATGGCAGGATTTTTAATTCCTCTTTCATTCAATTCAATAAACATCCTGCGAATACTTTGAACAGCGTTTTTGCGCTGTGTTTTTAAACAAAGCACAATAGTTATATCCGTTTTTATTTTTTCGAATGTTTTCTCTCTGTCAGGCTGGTCGAAATCAGGGGAGTAACAATCAACGATTACAAAATTTGCAAATAAGGACTTTTCTATTGAGTCATCATTATATTGTTTTTCAGATAGCAGTGGGAAACATTTGAATAAACGCGAAGTTTGTTTCCATAGATCATAATTGTAGATCAGTTTCAGGGTGCCCGGTAATGCAAACTCTACCAGGTTGTCGCCGCAGAAAATATAGTCTGCTGCTGCATCTCCAATATGCCATTTATCGATAGCGGCACTGTACCGATAGCCAATATCTTTGAGGTCTGATTCAGTGATCTCTGTTTTTTTATGAAAGTCCGTAACAACGATAGGTACATTATCGCTTCCTATATTTCCGATGCTAAACGTTCTGCGTATATTACCCGCTGTTATATCAGGCAATACTCTTGAAGTATCTGGTATCGGTGGCAGCTTGGTAACGTTGTCAGTAATAGTCGTGTAATCATATCTCCTTACGATGTGTTTGCATACCGGCAACTCAAACTCAGAATCTTCTGTGAGAGAAACCCGAATGGTATCGCCGATTCCATCTTCCAGCAAAGTGCCGATGCCTATCGCTGATTTTATTCTTCCATCTTCACCGTCGCCCGCTTCAGTAACGCCAAGGTGCAAAGGGTAACAATGACCTAATTCACTCTGCATATTTTCTATCAAGAGCCGGTAAGCCTTCACCATTACCTGGGGATTACTACTCTTCATGCTTAGTACGATGTTGAAATAATTTTCGCTCTCCGCAATGCGTAAAAATTCCATCGCGCTCTCTACCATTCCGATAGGGGTATCACCGTACCGGCTCATGATCCTGTCGCTCAATGATCCATGATTGGTACCAATACGCATCGCTGTTCCATATTCCTTGCAGATCTTTACCAAGGGCGTAAAACGATTTCTGATTCTTTCTATTTCTTCTTCGTAATCTGCATCGGAATATTCTATTAATTCAAATTTTTTTTTATCCACATAATTGCCCGGATTTACGCGAACTTTTTCAACAATGCGGGCAGCAATTTCAGCAGCATTAGGAGTAAAATGAATATCCGCAACTAACGGGGTAGTGTACCCACGTTTATGTAACTCATTCTTTATATTTAATAAATTCTCTGCTTCTTTTTTGGATGGCGCTGTGATGCGTACCAATTCCGCGCCAGCTTCAATACATCGGATACTTTGTTCTACGGTTCCTATCGTATCCATAGTATCTGTTGTCGTCATTGTTTGGATACGGATGGGATGAAAATTCCCTATGAGGAGGTCACCTACTTTTACTTCAAGCGTTTTGAGTCTTTTATATTCTGTTAAGGACTCTGCATATAGTTCCATATTTAATTAATACTATTGATTTGCAAAAATACGATTTCGTTGGGTGATTGCTTATAGCTATCACCAATCTTTATCAGGACTATTAGTTTGCGGAGCGCCCCTTATCTTTTGTAATTTATCCTGTAATTTCTTTTCATTCTCCAGGAGCGATTTTAATTTTTCTTCAGCGTCTTGCTTTGTAATCCTTGAGGGAGATTGCTGTGGTTGATTATTCTTGTCCTTGTCGGACTTAGGCTGTTCCTTCGGCTGTTGTTTTTTTTGATCTTTATCCTTGTTTTGTCGTTGTTTTTGTTGTTGTTGTTGCTGCTGTTCTTTTAATGCACGTTGAAGATTCTGCCGTGCATTTTCATCATTCTGGTCCAGAATAAGCGCGTTTTTATAGGCGGTGATGCACTCAGGAATCTTTTTAGCTTTTTGATAAGCAACTCCCTTATTGTAGAACGCCTTTTGCTTTATAGCATTGTCATTTGTATTGGCGATGGCATTATCATAAGATTTTACAGCTTCTTCTGCCTGGTCTTTTTTATAAAGCGCATTGCCTAAATTATAATTCGCGATAACATTCTCTCCTGATTTTTTTAAAGCG
>JBDTJI010000243.1:0-3913 GCA_039935935.1 Ginsengibacter sp.
ATGGGATGACGGAATTACTCTCCCAGGCGTATTCAAAAAAAAACGGGAGGTTTCATTCACCACCCTGGATGAAAATTTTAGTTCGGGAATATCACGATCCTTTTGCTATCCGTTCGGCACCTCAAACACACAAATCTTCGAATGGCCTTATTAATATTATTGACCTTGCCAATATTTATTCCTGTTGTTTTATTGCTACCGACGATGTGGGGAAAGTTTATAAGAATGGAGAGTTTGAAGTGTTGGGCAGGCGAGATGCAAGTGATCTGAGGGGATGTAGCCTCCTTGCTTCAGGAAATACATAAGGTTAGTGAGAATTTAAAAATATTTAAAAAGATAGCTTCATTCATTGTTTGTCATACTGCCCTCTGGATTGAAATCCCGAATATGGGGACAAGTTCCCGAATAACGGTACAGGTGAGGTACGATTTTATTTGAGCTAAAGCTCAAATGTCTTCTGCCACGATCCGATAGCCATCGGATTACACGGATCCGATGGCTATCGGATTGTTGCACAAATTTATCCAACATTCAGTTTAAGTCTCTGATTACTTTACACGGATTACCCGCTGCAAAAACATCAGGCGGTATATTTTTGGTCACCACGCTTCCTGCCCCAATCACACTGCGGTCACCAATGGTAACTCCGGGGCAAATGATAGCCCTTCCACCAATCCATACATCGTTCCCAATGGCAATAGGTTTAGCATATTCGAGACCGGCAGCCCTCTGCGCGTGATCCATTGGATGCGTCGCCGCGTAGACCTGGACATTAGGGCCAAATAATGTGCGGTTGCCAATGATCACGTGAGCTACATCTAAAATCACGCAATTGAAATTGAAAAAGACTTTCTCACCAAGCTGTATGTTGGTGCCATAATCACAGTAAAAAGGAGGCTGCAGCCATAAACCTTCTCCTGCATCTGGGATTAGTTTTTTCAGTACGCGAATTCTTTCTTCCACCTCGTCTTCTCTGGTGTCGTTCAACTGTTTGATAAGCAGCCTGGCTTTCAGTCTGTCATTAGATAGTTCTTTGTCCAACGGGTCGTACAACTCACCCGCAAGCATTTTTTCTTTTTCTGTTTTCATGGAGTAAAGATAACGCAGGATCTACTGGCTTACAGGCTTTGACCAATTACTAACCCGGATCTACCATATAACAGTTAAAAGCTACCAGTAACGATGTTATGAAAAAAGTTTTTTAGTATATCTATATTTTTGATAACTTTAGACACTGGGAATGGACAAGAAATAAAATTTTGGTTTGCAAGATCTTCAAGATCAGAGACGCAGCAATTTTATTTCTTATTATTTTAAAGCTCTTTCACCAAAAAACAGGATCAAAAAAATCATCAAATTTTCAAAACAAAAAAATTATCCTGTTAAGAGCCTACTGGATTATCTTATGCAACAGGTATTGGTTTCTTCCTAATTATTACATATTGGTGCCGATTTCGCAACATGCAGAATGGGCTTTCAACTTTCAGGATAATGTAATCACTATCTTAATCCAACTTGATCAAAAACATGCTTTGGGAACTCGTGGTAATTAAGACCATTGCATTAATAATCTTTATCGGTGTCTATTTTTATTACGGGGAGGCAATCTGAGCAGTACTATACAAAATTGGAAAAAAGCTGGACGATGGTACTCGCTTTGACAGGCATATTTGTTATTGGGTGGCTGCTGATCCATTGCGTTTTAGCTATTTTACGGGATGGCTTATTTTTTCGGGCTTTTTTGCCGTATTGCCTTTTTTGATCGTGGCAATGATCTACGTCCCGGGTATGCTTTCGTCTTTTAAAAGGAAAAGATATTTGCGGACACCTATTATAAAGATAAAAACCAAAGACGTGTTGCTGCTGCCATTGAAACCAATGATACGTGTTTTCTAAAGGAATTAATTAAGGGCCGGGACATGGATATACAGGGAACAAGGATTGGTGATTGGGACGGATTAAATTATCTACAATTCGCGGTTTATTTAAGACTATACGCGAATAATTCCCCTCATAGTAAAGAAGCCAACTTTGCGGCCATCCGGATATTGATTGAAAATGGATCTCCTACCACACCAGTGCTTGCCGAGGCATGCACGTGTTTGAAACCGGATGAGCTTTTGCTATTTTTAAATGCAGGCGCCAACCAGAATAATCCTTGTTATATCGGCTGCTTCCCGCTTTTATTCCAGGTGATACGAGATCTATAGGATGATGTGGCCATTTTAGTCATTCAAAAAAGGAACAGATGTAAACATCCTGACTAAAGAAAAATTGACACCGATAATGTATGCCGCACACAACGCACAAACCGGCGAAACGTGGAAACATATTTGGCGTTTGGTACGCTATCTGTTGGAAGAAGTTGATTTCAGACTAGAGTCAGTGAACTGAAAATATCTTAGCTGTTTATCCGGATATTGAACAATTTTTAGAAGAAGATTTAGAAGAAGATATTGTAACCGATTCATTCTTAGAAAGAATAACAAATCAATATTTAGAATCGGCTGAATTACCACAATTTGAACTGGTAAGCATTGATGCAAAAACACTAGATAACATGAAAAATAGTGTCATTAAAATAATATTGGCTGTTTTGTTTTTTATTTGCGTCTTGGATATGCCTTATGGCTATTTTCAATTAGTTCGATTCATTGCATTAGTTGGTTTTGCAATTCTTGCATTTCAGGCAAAACAACAAGGCAAAGAAACAGAGATGTTTATTTATATTGGACTGGCAATTTTATTTCAACCATTACTGAAGATTGCATTAGGCAGACAAATTTGGAATATCGTTGACGTTGTGGTAGGAATTGGACTTATCCTATCAATATTTACCAAACCAAAAGAAAGTAAGTCTTAAAGCAATTTATTTTATAAAAGGCGAGTCTTGGTGCGCATTATAGCCGCCATTTTCGATAATCTAATTTGCTACTTTTCTTTCGGGAAAGTCATTAAAGACTTTGAGCTTGTAGCTATATCTTCCCAACTTTCCAAAAGTTGGATCAGGCTTAACCTTTTGAAAAAGTATCGTTTCTTAAACGCAACATCAGCCCGATGGATGTATCACCGTGGAGGCTGAGAGAAATGATATTATTCAGATATAAAACAACCTCCGGATTATAATCTAAAACAACAACGTACCAGGTTTTAAAACCCTGGTAAGTTTGTAAGCTCTGACGAGTAAGTTTAAAGATTATTCCGGTATTCCATAATATTCCCTGGTGGCTTTATAATCTTTCAGATCAGGCGGTGACGAAGAACGGCGTAATTGTATTCAACCCGGAATAAGTACATAGCGAAAAGTAAAGAATCTCCGGTTGAATAATGCGGATGGTATGGGATTATCCGGCGTAGTTAAGTCAAATGATAATTTATGCTCGTTTGGATAGATAAAAAATTTCAGGTGGGCTTTTTTAAAGTCTGATGCAAAAGGGAGATTAAAAGTATAAGGAAGTAGAAAATCTTCAATACCCGGATTCGAGTACCGTCCATAGGCCAGGACATCCCTCCTTTATTCATAAAATCGGATTATTACACCGTAGGAGGTTTTTTATACACGTTCGATTTTTCCTGTCACAGCATTAATAATCTCAATAATTTCCATTTCGCCACATTATCCAGCGGACTATGGATATTTACTTTCCACATATAACCATTCTCATAAGGAAAAAAAAAGATTATTAAGCTAACCAAGTAGATAGTTATTATTATATTTCCCAAATGACTCAATTAATTCCGAATTAGTAAAATAAATTGAATGACAAACCTTTCAAAATTCACACAGGCAAGTATAATAGTAGTTATTATAGTGACGGGGTTAGTTTATGGTAAAAACTTTCTTATACCATTAATTTTCGCCTTCATCTTTTGGATACTTATTAGAAGGTTAAAGGAAACAGTAAATAAAATT
>JBDTJI010000244.1:0-1719 GCA_039935935.1 Ginsengibacter sp.
TGAAACTCGCACCCGGCGCGGTAGTTTTAACCGCGTTTAATTCAGGAAAATCACTTACCAGGTTGTTGATTACTTCATCCAGGTTATTGGTGGATTTAATTGAATCATTCTTTATTTCGTTGAGCCATTTCCAACTGCTCATTACCTCATTTTTGGGAGAATAAGAAGCGAAAAAACGTTGTATGCGCCCTTCATTATTGATCATCGTACCACTTGCTTCTGCAAAAGTTCCTGCAGGAATTACATAGCTGGAATTCTTGGTAGTTTCATTCTCGAGATAATTAAATGCAATCGTATTCCTGCTTTTTTGAAATAGATTATCAACCGCATTTTTATTCAAAAGCCGGTACAAATCATTTTCAAGAATGATAGTTGTATCTGTATTGCCTTCTTCAATTTTGACTAAAGCATCTTCCAGATGATTTTCTGTCAACATTTCCAAACCCATTGAATTTGCTTCGGGAACCACAAAAACCAACCCAGCATCTTTGCCTTTGTCTTTTAATGCATAGGCAATATTTGTCGCCGCCTCTATTACCGATGCACTATAAAGTCCTGTACCTGTTACTATCAAAGGTTTAGGTGAAGCTATCAAATCGTCAGCAATTGATTTTGCCAGAGATTTTGAATCTTCATCCAAACTAATTTCCGGCAACTGGTCATTGATAATATGTGCAACAGCAAATCCCAAACGTGCAAGATTATCAGCTTGTGCATGGTATGTTTTTGTAGCGATATCATCCAATCTTGTATTCGCCGGAGAAGCGATATAAAATGGACCTTTTTCATCCTGTGACATCAGTCTTATAGCAGCATCATTCCAGATAGGAATGGTGGAAGATTGTATTACTTTATTAATTCCCATTCTCCTTGACGCCTGTCTTAAAGAAAGCGCAAGCATAGGCGCAGTATTGGTTACATCTTCTCCTAAAATAAATACTGAATCGTATATCTCCGTTTCTTTTAATGAAGGAGTTTTTACTTTTCCGTTTTTGAGAATTTGAATAATCTTGCTAATCAAATTCCCTTCCGACTTTGTAACTCCTGAATAAAAATTTTCTTTACCCACTAATTTCAGTAATGTATAATTAGATTCCAGGGAAGCTTTGGGAGAACCGATTCCTATCATTTTTTTACCGGGTGAAACCAATTGAGAAATTTCTGAAATAACATCTGCTTTAGAAAGGCTAACGCCCGCACCATTTTGATTTTTTTGTGGGGTGGTAATTCTTTTTTTGCTGTTGATATATTCATATCCAAACCTGCCACGGTCACAAATAAAATATCCGTTTACTTCACCGTTGTACCTGTTGAGAACTCGCCTGATGGAATCATATCTTTCGCCCGCAAGTATGTTACACCCGAGACTGCAACCGTGGCAGATAGAAGCTGCGGAAGTGAGATCCCATTTACGGGTATAATGTTTCTTTAATGTTTTATCTGTAAAAACCCCTGTAGGGCAAACCTCTACCAGATTACCGCTGAATTCATTTTCAAGAACACCTTCTTCGGCTCTGCCAAAAAAAACATTGTCGGCACTTGCAAACACGTTAAAATCTTTGCCGCCGGCATAATCATTATAAAACCTGGTACAACGGTAACATTCAATGCAACGATTCATTTCATGGTTAATAAATGGACCCAGGTATTGATTATAAAAAGTTTGTTTTTTAAAAGTGGACAAAGTAGCTCTCCGGTAATTATGCCCGGTCATTACAG
>JBDTJI010000245.1:0-2435 GCA_039935935.1 Ginsengibacter sp.
AAAATAATTTAAAAAATATAGATGTGGTTTTCCCATTAAATGTTTTATGTATAATTAGCGGAGTAAGCGGAAGCGGGAAGACCACTTTGGTAAAACAAATTTTATATCCGGCATTAAAAAAATTAAAGGGAGAATTTGCAGAAAAAGTTGGTTTGAATAAAGGTATTTCTGGTGATATGGATTTTATATCGCAAGTTGAATTGATAGATCAGAATCCTATCGGAAAATCATCGCGAAGCAATCCTGTAACTTACATAAAAGCTTATGATGAAATAAGAGAGCTATTCAGTAAGCAGCCACTGAGTAAAATACGCGGCTATCAGCCTAAACATTTTTCCTTTAACGTGGACGGTGGAAGATGCGATGCGTGTAAAGGGGAAGGAGAGCAGGTAGTAGAAATGCAGTTTCTTGCAGATGTGCATTTAATCTGCGATGTATGTCATGGCAAAAGATTTAAAGAAGAAGTATTGGAAATAAAGTACAACGACAAAAATATTTTTGACATTCTTGAAATGAGTGTAGATGATGCGATTGAATTTTTTGCAAAAGAAAAAACTGCCTCGAAAAAAAGTGGTACATCCGGAACAGATATTTCAAAAAAAATTCAGTCTTTAAGTGACGTTGGATTGGGCTACATAAAATTGGGACAATCTTCAGACACCCTCTCAGGCGGTGAAGCACAGCGGGTAAAGCTCGCTTCTTTTTTAGGAAAGGGAAAGGGCCAGGGAAACGTGTTATTTATATTTGATGAGCCGACGACCGGGCTGCACTTTCACGACATAAAGAAACTGCTGGCTTCATTTAATGCATTGATTGAGCAAGGGCATTCTATCATAGTGATTGAACATAATATAGATGTGATCAAATCTGCAGACTGGGTAATTGACCTTGGTCCTGAAGCGGGTGATGAGGGCGGAAACGTAGTATATGCAGGAGTCCCAGCGGGTTTGAGAAAAGCGAAGGAAAGTTATACGGGTAAATATATTTGAGGATCGTATTAAGATATTAGTATCAAGTATCAAGACAATGCCTGCTTCTTTCTACCTGCTACTTGCTAGCTTATACTTTCTACTTGCTATTCATCTATCTCAATCGGTTACTGTCTTTAATCAATTTAGAATCTTTGTAAACGCCTCTGGCAGCCATAATTAAAAACAGGATGATAAGGATGTGTAATACAGCCCAAAAATTAAAATTACCCTGTGAGTATTTACTGGTTTCACGGATGTACAAATAGATGATAAGACACTCTGCTAAAATCGCTATTAACAGTATACGCATTTGAATACTTCTATTCTTGAACAGGAAAATATTGATGATAATGCCTGTCCCAAGCGCACTGGTAAGAATCAGTATAAAAAAATTATCAATGGCTCCTAACACATGATAACTGCCATCTGTAGAAAGACTGTTTATCGCATTGCTGGTGTTTTCCAGGATAAGTGTTCCACTATAAAAAGAAAATTTAATAGTTAGAAAAACAAGTATTGCTGCCAGTAACATCCATAAAGTTTGCACACGTTGTATCATGGTAAAAATTTATATATTACGAAAGTAAACTCTACAATTGAAAAAATGACCTTATTCTAAACAAAATATTTTTTTGCAATGAGCACTCAATTAAGGCGCATTTCAATAACTTATTTTAAAAGTACAATATTGCTTTTATATTTGCACTGAATTTTCAAAAGAGAATAGCATGAATTCAAAAAATATTTTCATTATGATCGCCGTGGTTTTCATGGCAGGATGTAGTAAAAGTGACAACCCTGATCAAAAACCACCTGAGCATGATGTTTATCTTAACACCAACGTAGGAAGTACCTGGACGTACCATGAAGACAATTCATCAAGTGGCACAACTGTAGGTTCTGACTATACCCTCACTTCTACCAACACAGATACCAGCATCGGCAGCAAAATATATCATATTTTTAGTTATTCCTATGGCGGTAGCCAATATCAGAATCTTTCAGAACATGATTATTATCAATTTGATTCTATCCCCGGGAGTGGCGGCATTACGCTGGAAAGATTGTATTTGAAAGATAATGCATTAGAAGGTACCAGTTGGAGCCAGGATCTTAGCCTTAAAATTCCAAACCTTCCAATACCCATTCCATTGAAGATTTCCAATACTATTGCAGAAAAAGGGATCACCAGAACTGTAAAGGGTATTGCCTACGCTGACGTAATACACGTATCATCCAGCCTTTCGTCAGCATTGATAACCAGCGGATTTACCACAAGCATTGACAGTTATTTTGCGCCCAAATACGGCCTTATTGAAAACACCACTAAAGTAGATCTGAATTTTATGGGGCTGGTGCAGAAGGTTGATCTCACAACGCAGTTGGTAAGCGCTACTTTAAAATAGGTCATACGCATTTTAAATTAGTGAAGACCTTTTTGCCAAATAAAATAAGCTCTGACAC
>JBDTJI010000246.1:0-29760 GCA_039935935.1 Ginsengibacter sp.
TGGGCTTTCAGGGTGGATGATGGGGCTCGAACCCACGACCCTCAGAATCACAATCTGATGCTCTAACCAACTGAGCTACAACCACCGTTTTGAGGAGAGCAAATTTAGTTAAAAATTTTATCTAAAAACAAATCCATTTTCTTTTTCGAGCCTCACTTATTTTTTACTATCAGCCGGGGATTTTTTAATTAATGATAGCAACAGATTTGACATAATGGGTTTCCGTTTGCTTTGATTTAAATACCACTCATCTATAATTAAAAAATCTTACTGAACCACCGTATGTAGATTTGCCGTCAAATATTATGACAAAATATCCTAAAAGGACACAACTAATATAAAACCAATGAAGATTTTTAATTTTTACCTAACATTTTTATTGCTGATTACTGCCGCTGCTGTCGCTGCTCAATATCCAGGAAGTGGAGGCGCTGCAAGAACAGGAAGGCAAAATATGAACATGGGGCATTTTTATGGAAAGGTAGTTGATGGCAATACCAACAAGCCTCTGGTAGCTGCTTCGGTACAACTTACAAGGACTACAATAGACACTGTAACCAAACAGTCAAAAAGTGTAATCATAGCTGCTATGCTTGCTGACAAAAAAGGTGAATTTAGTATTGATAAATTGCCTGTATTTGGAAAATACCAGCTAATTGTAAGTGCTGTCGGCCATACAACGTATAATGAAGCTGTATCTTTTGATCTAAAAACGAATGGTGGTGATATGAGTCAAATGATGAATGCGATAGATAAAGACCTGGGCAATATAAAGATATTGCCCGAAGCTAAAGAATTGGCAGCGGTAACGGTGACAGCAAATAAAAGCATGATGCAAATGAATATAGATCGCAAAGTTTTCAACGTGGACAAAAGCTTAACGAGCGTGGGCGGTACTGCAGTAGATGTAATGCGAAACGTGCCTTCAGTGGGTGTGGATATAGACGGGAATGTAACTCTGAGAAATAAATCTCCTCAAATATTTATTGATGGAAGGCCTACCACGCTTACACTGGAAGAAATTGCCGCAGATGAAATTGAAAGTATCGAGATCATTACCAACCCGTCTGCCAAGTTTGATGCATCGGGTGGGGGAGCAGGCATTCTAAATATAGTGATGAAGAAGAATAAAAAGCCGGGTTATAATGGTAATCTGCGTGCGGGTACTGATACAAGACTTGGTAGTAATTTAGGAGGTAACTTAAATATTAAACAGGGCAAGGTAAACTTCTTTGTCAGCGGTAATTATTTTCATTTCAAATCACAAGGGGCGACTACTAACAATCGTACTGATAACGTAAACGGAATAAAATCTTCACTCTTTCAGGAGAGTAATCCCATACGGGATGGACGTATGGTTTCGGGTAATTTGGGCTTTGATTATTTTGTGGATAACAGGAATACCTTTACTATTTCCGGCGGAGCCAGGAGTGGAAAGTTCAATAATAATGAACTTATTCAAATTTTGAGAGATACTACTTTGGGTTCCATAACTACACACGATGTGGGTACCAGCAATACAAAAGGTAGCTTTAATTGGGATAATTATAATGGAAAATTGAGTTTCAGACACAATTTTGCCAAACCTAATAAAAATATTACTGCTGACGTGAATTACGATCAAAGTAAGAACTCTAATCTACAAGACGTAGCTACGCAGTATTTTAACCCGGATAATTCTAATAAGGGACCTCTGGCAGAACAAAAAACATTGGGAGATGGAACCAGTGATAATCTTACGGTCCAGACAGATTATACAAACCCAATCAATGAAAAAATGAAACTAGAGGCAGGTTTGAGAGGATCTGTCAGAAATTCAAACAGTTTCAATCAAAATTTTATTTTAGATGCCTCCTCGAATAAATTTCAAACCATTAATGCCCTCAATAGTAAGTATAAATATAAAGACCAGGTATATGCCGGTTATGTTACCTTTTCTCAAAAAATAAGTGATTTCACCTACCAGTTAGGGGGCCGTGTCGAGAGTTCAAAATATGCCGGGGAACTGGTTGATTCTAATCAGATATTTAGCAATTCTTTTCCATTGAGTTTCTTTCCAAGTGTTTTCTTAACACAAAGGATCAATGATAAGCAAGATATACAAGTGAATTACTCAAGGAAAATTAACAGGCCTAATTTCTACCAATTGATTCCTTACTTTGACTTTAGTGACCCTCTTAATATTAGCCGTGGTAATGCTTCACTTATTCCTGAGTTTACTAATTTGGTGGAACTTTCTTACAATTTAAATTTAAAGAACGGTAACAATATTATTGCAACAGCCTACTATAGAGGCACCAATAACCTTATATCACGTTATCAATATTGGGATAAAAACCCTAATCCTGCCTATAATGATTCCGTTTTCATTTCTTCTTATGTCAATGCTAATAGTTCGGAAGCTTATGGCCTTGAAGTTACATCTATGAATAATATTGCACGCTGGTGGACCTTAACTTCCAATGTCAATTTATATAATTCAAAAATCAACGGCGCTAATTTAGAAAGCAATCTAAGCAACCAAAAAGTAAGCTGGTTTGGCAAAATCAACAGCACATTTATTTTGCCACAAAAAATCTCTATTCAGTTGACAGGCGATTACACCAGTAAAACCATTTTGCCTCCAGGCAGAGGCGGTGGTGGCGGAGGACATTGGGGAGGTGGAAATTTGTCAACAGCCAATGGATATTCACTACCTATTTATGGAATTGATGCCGCCGTCAGGAAAGATTTTCTTAAAGACAAATCTCTTTCTCTTTCGTTAAGTGTCAATGATCTTTTCAGGACACGAATTACTAAAATTCATTCTGAATCAACATTGACCAATAAGATATTTTCTGTTCAGGACATTGAAAGACAAAGAGATGCTCAAAAAGTAAGATTAAATTTAAGCTGGCGTTTTGGCAAGGCAGATATTTCCCTGTTCAAACGTAAAAATATGAGAGAAGATCAGGGCGGCTCTGATATGCCTCCTTCCATGGGTCAGTAATGTAGTGAGTGTTGAATTGTTGAGTGTTGAGTGTTGAATGCTGATTTTTGGTATTGGCTTCGGTCTTTGCTTATTGCCGGTTGCTAATTTCAGATTGCTCATTGCTCCTACTTGCGGTCTGATCTTGGTTTGCCACTTTGTCTATTGTCCATTGCCTCTCGTTCATTGTCCATTCCCCATTGTCAGTTATCTTTGTACACTTTTAAAAAATTCTGTAGCTAAAACAGGAAAAAAAATCAGAGATAAATATGGCATTACGTGCGGGTATTGTAGGACTACCTAATGTTGGAAAATCAACTTTATTTAATGCGGTAAGCAATAGCGCTAAGGCGCAGGCGAGTAATTACCGCTTTTGTACCATTGAACCAAATATAGGATTGGTAAATGTTCCTGATAACAGACTGGATGTGCTTGCGGGGCTGGTAAAGCCCGATAGGATTGTACCTACACAAATTGAGATTGTAGATATTGCAGGATTGGTGAAAGGTGCCAGCAAAGGGGAAGGTTTGGGTAATAAATTTTTAGCCAACATCCGTGAGGTAGATGCTATCATCCATGTAATAAGATGCTTCGAAGATGAAAATATTTTGAGAGATGAAGGGCCCATTAACCCTATTAGCGATAAAGAAATTATTGAAACTGAATTGCAGTTAAAAGATCTTGAGAGCATCGAGAGAAAATTATCAAGAGTTGAGAAAATGATAAAGACAGGCGATGCAAAGATTAAAACAGAGTACGAAATATTGAAAAAATGTAAAGAACATTTGGATAAAGGAAAAAACATTTTGTCTCTTGATATTTCGAAAGAAGATAAAGAGGTAATTGCTGATAATTTTCTTCTGACGGATAAACCGGTTTTGTATGTCGCCAATGTTGATGAAGCTTCCATGCATACCGGAAATAAGTATTCGGATCAGTTGGTTGCGGCTGCCAGGACTGAAGGCGCACAGGTAATCGTCATGACCAATGCCATCGAAGCCCAGATTGCTGAATTTGAAGATCCCGAAGACAAACAGATGTTTATGGATGAATACCAAATGAAGGAACCAGCATTGGACCGGTTAATTCATACTGCTTACCAGCTATTGAATTTATCTACTTATTTTACAGCAGGCGTACAGGAAGTGAGGGCATGGACTATTCACAAAGGATGGAAAGCCCCGCAGGCTGCAAGCGTGATTCATACCGATTTTGAAAAAGGATTTATCAAAGCAGAAGTAATCTCATTTGACGATTTTGTACAATACAAGTCTGAGGCTGCGTGCCGAGAGAGTGGACGTTTACGAATAGAAGGCAAAGAATATCTGGTACAAGATGGCGATGTGATGCACTTCAGGTTTAATGTGTAACGGTAACCGGGATCAATAATTACTATTACAGGGTTTTTACATTTGGGAAAATAGACGTAGGCGTCACGTTTGTAACCGCCCTTTATATATTAGGTTATTCTCGGTGTTCGGGTATCTGTTACCTTTTTAATTAAGCTTTGTAAACAACTGTTTTGATAGAAAGTCCTTCCAAATCACTTTTCACAGGTTGCATAAGAAGAATAATAGATCTTTTTCTGCAATGAAAATTGATGAAGATATAGTGACTCTAAAACAATAACTTTACTCAGAGAAACAATTACTTATATCATGCCGTCAAATAAAATACCTTACGAGGAAGTCAACTTCGTAGACACAACCAAAACTGTTTGGAATTATTCCTTATTTGATGAGGAAGATATCAGAAATTTCCAGAATGGAACCCATTATAGCCTTTATAAAAAATTTGGCTCTCATCCATTGACGGTTCTGAATAAGCAAGGCTATTATTTTTCTGTGTGGGCACCTAATGCAACCTATGTAAGTGTGGTAGGAGATTTTAATCATTGGGACACTAATGCACATCCTTTATTTGTTAGGCTTGAAAAATCGGGTATCTGGGAAGGATTTATTCAGGGCCTGGAAGAATACGAAAATTACAAATATTATATCGATGGTTTTGAGGGAGCTAAAATATTAAAGGGCGATCCGTATGCCAGGCATTGGGAAACACGGCCAGCCACCTCATCCAAAACGAAAGATATTCAATACACATGGAATGATGAAGCGTGGATGCACAAACGAAAAACGCATAATTCCCTGGATTCACCCTGGAGTATCTACGAGGTTCACCTGGGAAGCTGGATGAAGCCTGTACCTGATGATGAATTTTCTGTAACTTCTTATGAGCAACAGATAGGCCTGTTGGTACCCTATGTAAAAAAAATGGGATTTACCCATGTAGAGCTGATGCCGGTAATGGAATTTCCTTATGATGGAAGCTGGGGCTACCAGGGCACCGGGTATTATGCACCAACATCCCGTTTTGGAATCCCGGAAAATTTTATGAAATTGGTAGAAGCCTTTCATAAAGAGGAAATAGGGGTTATTTTAGATTGGGTTCCATCCCATTTTCCTCATGACGCTCATGGTTTGTTTAAGTTTGACGGAACACATACTTATGAATATGGTGACATGAGAAAAGGTTATCACCCGGACTGGAATTCCTATATTTTTAATTATGCAAGAGGCGAAGTAAGGTCTTTTTTGATAAGCAATGCCCGGTACTGGTTTGACAAGTATCATATTGATGGCATGCGTGTTGACGCGGTGAGTTCTATGCTTCGTCTTGATTATTCAAGAGAAACCGGGGAGTGGGAGAGCAATGAATTTGGGGGGAATGGCAACATGGAGGCCATAGCCTTTATCAAAGATCTTAATGCAATGGTGTATAGAGATTTTCCGGATGTACAAATGATTGCAGAAGAGTCAACAGACTGGCCGCAGGTTACGGGGCTTACTGTCAATGGCGGCCTTGGTTTTGGAATGAAGTGGATGATGGGGTGGATGCATGATACACTTGATTATTTTCAGATTGACCCGTTGTTCAGGAAAAGCAGCCAGGATAAATTTACTTTTAGTATGGCTTATTTTTACGATGAAAATTTTATCCTTCCATTAAGTCATGATGAAGTAGTACATGGCAAATCGCCGATGATTTACAAGATGCCAGGCGATGAATGGCAAAAATTTGCTAACCTTCGGTTACTTTATTCGTACATGTACACCCATCCCGGAGGTAAGTTGCTTTTTATGGGAAATGAATTTGGTCAAACGACAGAATGGAATTTCAGCAGCGAGTTGAATTGGAAATTATTAACTTATGAGCCGCACAAGAAACTCCAGGACTGCGTGAAAGATCTAAATAATTTATATACTGCCAATCCTGCGCTTTATGAGTACCAATTTGATCCTAAAGGATTTGAATGGATTGACCTGAACCATCGGGATGAATGCGTGGCAGTTTATAGGAGAAAAGGCAAAAAGAAGAATGAAGATATACTCGTCATTTTTAATATGACACCTGTAGAGAGATATGACTGGAAAATATATGCAGAAGGGAAAATTTCATGGAAACAGATTTTCTGTAGCGATGACGTTCAATATTGGGGAACTGGCAAATTCTCCAATCAGGAAATCACTGTGATGGATGTGGACAAAAAGAATAAACTATATGAAATAAAATTGAATCTGCCGGCGTTAAGTGCTATTGTTCTGCAATAATAGTATTGTTTTTGCAAAACCAATAGTATGAAAAGCTATTGCTCAGTGCCCATTGTCTATTGCCCATCGCCTCAGTTCATAATTAAAACGTTTACTCTTCGGTGTAATATGATAAAAACGATTTCCGACATAAGATCCTCTTTATCAAGTGTTGGATTTACTTCTGTAATTTCAAAGCAACATATTTTGAGATTCTGCATCAATTTACACACCAGGTCTTCTGCTTCTCTTTGGCGTAATCCCTTGCTGACAGGTTTCCAGGTTTCTTTTGAAATGCCAGAATTAAGGCAGTCCACGTCAGAAATAACATTAATATCAGTCCCACCTTATGACGAAGCGAGATGACAATGTGTAGTTTTTCCAGCAATAAATCACGTATTCTATTTATGTCAAATTATTAAGTCTGGTTAACGCACAAAAAAAATCAGGTCGTTTTGCATTTTCGGCCTGATTATCTATAGAGAAAACTACGTTTTATTGCGGACTTAAGTATTGTGCATAAGCATAACCCTCTACGCCTCCGTCAGTTTTTATCAACCACCACTGGTCGTTTGGCTTGCTTAATAAAGTAACTATTTCGTCATGGGCGGCTTTGCCAACTATCGGCTGGTCAGTTCCCGGCCCTTTACGAATATTAAGGTTGGTGCTGTCTGTAGTAACTTTTGCTTTGCTTCCTGCAGAGGCTGCTACATTTACATTCATCAATACATCACCGGCACGAAAATCAGGATCTATTTGTCCATAAATCTCCCATAGTTTATCTTTGGTAGCGCCATCCGGAGCTTCACCGTCAATATGCAAAACATTTCCTTCTTCCTGCACTTGCAGATTGCTTATTCCTGAAGCGTTTGCAGTATCAATTAGTTGCTTGTATTTATCTTGTAGTGCTGACATAAATAACGATTATTTAATGGTTAATTGATTATTGATTTTAGAAGGATTAAGTGTATTAAGCGTCTGCATTAATTTTTGAAGATCGGCTCGTTTAATGGATCCTGTCAAAGTAATTTCGCCATTACTAACCGCAGCTTTTACTGTTGGAAAATCTTTCGTAGCATCTGTAACTCCCTGGGTTAGGGTACTGTCAGGATTTACGGTAACAGGTGGTGGGGGCGGGGGCGGCGGGGGTATTAGGGTTAAATTATTTACGACCGACTTTACTCCTTTCACATCTTTCGCAGAAGTTTCCGCATCTGTTTTAGCGGCATCATCTTGTACTTGACCGGTAAGGGTAGCTACTCCACCAGCTACGGTAGCGGAGGCACCCATCAGGTTGGGGGATGCTGTAAATTTTTCATTTACTTTTAACTGTACGTCCGAGTCCTTTGGGGCACAGCTAAAGAACAACATAGACACCAGCAGAAATACTGATGACAAGATTTTTAGAGTCTTCATATTTTAAATTTTTAGTAATTAAATAATAAAGCCAAGCAACACAAATTAAGATCCAAAAATTGAATGGACTATTTATCAGTGTGTTAACCCACGATTAAAAATTAATCAGCAAATTTCTCCCGGAATTTAATTTTATGTATAGTTCCTTCAAAGATGATTTCCATTTTGAGGGTTTTTTCGACAACTGATAACTGGCTTTTAAAGTGTAACCAACAGAACGGGTTAGATAAGGCTGATTATATTGTTTTGTTTTTTGCCGCTTTTAAAATTTGCGTTCCCGAATGAATCTTTTTTATGAAATCAAAAATTTCTATTTGCTGTAAATTCGCTTCTTTTGTGAAAAAAATCAAAATAGCGAAATGGCCGATAAAGATTTGTTTGATTATAATGAAGAGTCCATAAAAAGCCTTGACTGGAAAGAACACATACGTCTTCGCCCCGGAATGTACATCGGAAAGCTCGGTGACGGAAGAAGTCCTGATGACGGTATTTATGTCTTATTAAAAGAGGTCATAGACAATTGTATTGACGAGCACACTATGGGTTTTGGTAAACACGTAGATGTCTCCATTAAAGAAAAATCAGTTACCGTTCGTGATTATGGCCGTGGTATCCCGTTAGGAAAAGTGGTTGACGTGGTTAGTAAAATCAACACTGGCGCCAAGTACGACAGCAGGGCGTTTCAGAAAAGTGTGGGATTGAACGGAGTAGGCACCAAAGCCGTAAATGCGCTCAGTGAATATTTCCGGGTGACTTCTATACGTGATGGTAAACAAAAAACTGCCGAATTTGAAAGAGGCAATTTATTAAAAACACCAAAGGAAGAAAAATCAACTGACGACAATGGCACTGAAGTAAACTTCACACCTGATGAAAAAATATTTAAGAATTATAGTTACCTCCCGGAATTTCTTGACAACCAGTTTTGGAATTATTGCTTTTTGAATGCAGGCCTTGTCATTAATTATAATGGTAAAAGATACATTAGCAAAAACGGGTTGCTCGATCTGCTTCAGCGCAAAACCAATGTAGATGAAGTCCGTTATCCGATCATTCATTTGAAAGGAGAAGATATTGAAGTAGCTCTCACGCACAACAATCAATACGGTGAAGAATATTACAGTTTTGTAAATGGCCAGTTTACTACACAGGGAGGAACACACCTGGCAGGTTTCAGGGAAGGGTATGTAAAAACAATCCGTGATTTCTATAAAAAAGATTACGATTCTTCCGACATACGTGGGAGCGTCTGTGCTGCTCTCAGTATCCGTGTACAAGAGCCTGTTTTTGAAAGCCAGACCAAAACGAAATTGGGATCAAGTGTTATGTTTGAAAAAGGTCCGGCCGTTAGAAGTTTTATCACCGATTTTTTGAGCCGGGAGTTAAATAATTTTCTACATAAAAATCCTGAAACCGCTGATGCGTTAAAAAGAAGAATTGAACAAAACGAAAGAGAGAGGAAGGATATGGCCGGTATAAAGAAATTGGCAAATGAGAGAGCTAAAAAGGCAAACCTGCATAATAAAAAATTGCGTGATTGCCGGTATCATTTTAATGATGCTGCTGAAGGAAAGAACAAAGATGAGATCAATGCAAAAAGATTAGAAACCACTTTGTTTATCACAGAGGGAGACAGTGCGAGTGGTTCGATCACCAAATCCCGTAATGTAGAAACACAGGCGGTTTTTAGCTTGCGCGGAAAACCCTTGAACAGTTTTGGCCTGACTAAGAAGATTGTTTACGAAAATGAGGAGTTTAACCTGCTACAACATGCGTTAAATATAGAAGAAGGTTATGAAGATCTGCGGTATAACAATATTGTAATTGCAACCGATGCTGATGTGGACGGAATGCATATCCGCCTGTTGCTGATGACTTTTTTCCTGCAGTTTTTTCCTGATTTGGTAAAAAACGGGCACGTTTATGTTTTAGAAACGCCACTATTCAGGGTACGCACTATGACCGGCAAAAAGGAAAAGCAAGAAACCGTTTATTGTTATGATGAAAGTGAAAAACAAAAGGCAATAGAAAAGTTAGGTGGCAAACCGGAAATAACCCGCTTCAAAGGATTGGGTGAAATCTCACCTGATGAATTTGGGAAGTTTATCGGCGAAGATATAAGGTTACAGCCTGTCATGCTCTTGCCTGAAATGCATATCCAGCAATTATTAGAATATTATATGGGAAAAAATACACCATCAAGGCAGGATTTTATAATAGATAATCTGAAGGTGGAAATGGATTTGGTGGAAATGAATTGATCAGATAATTTTCGGATTAGAATTGACTAATAGAGTAAAACCTAGCGCCTCGTGTTAACAAAGTTCAAAAGGGACTGCTTAATAATTTAACCCTTTATAAAATACAATATAAATAAAAATTTGTTTCTAAATTATTTCTAATAGTATGCACATAGTATTTCAACAGGAAGATGTAAATACGCTTTTAAAAAGTTTTGAACTGGATGAATCATTTCGTAGTGAAATTTTTGAAATAAAAGATGATTATGCGGTTGGTCCTTTACAAGATATTTATACAAATGAAGGAATAGAAAAAAGAAACCAATGGTGGCGAAATGTATTGACCGGTGGGGATTATGATGGCCATGTAGATTCAGGTGAAGTAACTGATTCCAAGTTGGTAGATAATATTAAAGACAAACTAAAATCGGATCGCGACGAAGTGGTGTGGATATGGGTTGCACCTAATAAACATGATGTAAGTGGATACTATTGGCTAATTTCCCAACTAAGAGATTTTGAAGGTAGGGTCTATGTGTTGTCTTTAAATAATCTTCCCTTTATCAGTGATAAGGGAACTATATTTTATCCTGTCAATCTATATGAAATTCCACCACGTGAATTTTTAAAAGCAAAAAAATTAGCAAGGCAGGTAACTCTTTCTGAGTTTGAAATTGATCCGGACGAATGGACAAGGCTCAGCTATGAAAATAAAATGGTTCGGGTACTTGAGGGTGCTAAGAAATTATCACAGCATGATGTGGATTTTTTTGATAAATACTTAATGGACTTTATAACCTCCGATTGGCAAAAAGCGAATAAAGTAATTCATCGCTTTTTAGCTAAATCAAAATTTATTACCGGTGATGCGTTTATGCTTTGGAGAGTAAAGCAGTTAATAGCCATCCAAAAAATAGATGCGCAGGGAGAAATAAAAAGAATGGTGGATTTTGAGGTGAAGAAAAAGGTAGCTGACGCAGCTTATGAATCCGCGGATGCAAGCGCCGAAGAAGATACTCTATGATTGGATCTATCCGGAATGTTTGGTTTTCCGTCAGGCAGGAACGTGGAAAAAAGTAATTTTTCTATTATTATTTAGTTTCAATCTGGTTTTTAATCAAATTATTCAGAGATGTATTATTTAAAGAATTAACATTTAGTATTTAGCTGTCAGTGAGCTGCCCCCAAAAAGAATTAGCTCAATATTTGGAATTTTGGAATGGTTCGCTACTTTTGTAATTCCAAGGCACAAATAACGCTTTTATCCCCTGAAAACACAAACGCCAATTGCCTTACATATTTTTCCACATTCTTTTTTTAAAACCGCAATTTGCATACTGTTTTGTTTGATGTAATTATTTAACTCTAAACCATAAGGAATGAAACAATTTAACGCTATTTTACTTACTGTGATCGCTATATTCAGCTATCAAATGACGTCGGCCCAAACTGGTACACTTTGCCAGGGAAATAAGGGTCCTAATCTTTTGGGAGCACGGGGTAGTTTCAGCACACCCTATATCAAGGTCAATGATGAAGCTGACGCTGTTCTTCAAAACGGATCTAATACTTACAGTCCTACCGGGAATGTAGGCAGCAAGCTTGAAGGATGTGATAATCCCACTGGGAATATCTACCCATGTTCAGATTATATCTACACTTCCGTAAAAGATGGAATGCAGCCCGAATTAACTTATTCGATATTAAAAGTGATGGGAGATGAAAGTGGATCTAACGCACTTCACGCTCCTATATGGACAGCAGCGGATCACACAGGCGACGGTGGGTATTTCTTAGCCGTAAACGGTGCGCCTGATATATCAAAATCTCCCATATTTTATCAAATCAAATCAATACCTGTTTGCGCCGGTTCTGTTTATGAGTTTTCCGCCTGGGTAATTAACATGATGCCTCCCGGTGGCGATACTTCGGCTGCTCCCAAAATCTCATTTATTGTCAATGATACAGACACCATCGCTCAATCTCTTCATATTCCTTATGATAATCAGTGGCACCAGGTTGGTGGACAGTTTACTGCATCAGGTTCATCTGTTGACCTGAAAGTAGTCAATTCTACGTTTGTGACTGGGAGCAATGATCTAGGACTGGATGATATTTCGATCAGAGTTTGTCAATCACAGATTACCGTGGATGGCCCTCTAACCGCTTGCGAAAGAAATACAATTAGCCCTGTGTTTACAGTTAACGATCCAACAGCTTTAAGTATTCCGGGTGGTTCTTATACCTATTATAAATGGGAGGTAAGCAGGGACAGTAAAATAACATGGAATGATCTTGGAAATGGAAGAACTTCTTACAATTCAGAAGGAAAAGCCACTTTGACTTATCCGTTAACAAACGTGTCTTCAAATCCTGCTGATGCTAATGCGAATGGAAACGTTTATAGATTGGTAGTTGCTACAACAAAGGGAAATTTGGCCAATCCGAAATGTATTTATTTTAATGATTACACATTGGCTATCAATCCGGATGTCTGTGATCCGTCACCTGTGACGATGGTGTCTTTTACCGGAGCTTATGCTGACGGCGTTGCTACTCTTAACTGGAGTACAAGCCAGGAATTGAATAATGACCGTTTTGAATTATTGAGAAGTACCGATGGACAAGATTTTGAGTTGGCAGCATCTATAGCAGGATCAGTCAATAGTTCTACCCCTAAAAATTATCGCTACCAGGATCGGACATCTGTTGCAGGTAATAATATGTTTTACAAACTAAAACAAATAGATGTAGATGGGAGATTTACCTTCTCCAATATCATTAAGCTTTCTATCGGTATTGCAAATTCCACTTTTCAGGTATTCCCCAATCCTGCTACAAACAACTTTACTGCATCTTTTAGTGCTAATAAGATTGGAAAGGCTACTCTGTTAATAAGAACTACAAATGGACAGACGGTTATTAAAAAAGCCATTGATGTAATCAAAGGAAATAATTCAATTTTGGTACATGTTTCACAATTGAAAGCCGGTATGTATTACATTAGTATCGGAAATGATGAAATAAATTACAACGCTAAATTGCAGAAACAATAAAATAAGGGTTAAATAAATAAGTACAACCGCTGTAGCAATAACTGTTACAGCGGTTTTTTGATTGACATGCTGCTATAAAATAATAAAATTGTCCGGGTTCCGTTTATAATTCAATTACGCTAACAATGAATTAATAAAAAAAGCGTTATCTATATTATGACCCCAAAAATAGTTGAGTGTACGGATTAAAATAGCGGAATTAAATGCTATATTATATAGGTTTGAACAATTGTATATACACTCTTAGGGTAACTCTGGTTTTAGATGTATTAGTATTTAAAACAAAGTTGAATCGTTTTAAAAAGATAAAAATATCATTAGCAATGAAATTGAAAATTCACTTCTTTGTATTGTTCTTTATAATCGTTTTTCAAACTAATGCTCAGAGTTATTTTTATAATGATGAGTATTATGATAATGATTTCATTTTTGAAGCAGGAGTTTCTATGGGTCCTATGAACTGCCTTACAGATATTGGAGGCAGAAAAGGGCTGGGTAAAGCCGGAGCTAAAGATTTAAATATAAATAGCACTACATTTGGCGGAGGCATCTATTTGGGTGCCATGTATAAACATATTTTTGGGCTGAGAATTGAAGCAACAACAGGAAGGGTACACTCAAAAGACAGCTTGTTGGAAGGCGTCAAAAAGACCGCTATTGGAAGATACAACAGGAATCTAAGTTTCAGAACACAGATTGCTGAGGTATCTGCAATCGCTGAATTTCATCCTTTGGACTTTGTAAGGTCTTTCAATCTGGAGAGTTTCCCTCCATCTTTTTCGCCTTATATATTGGCGGGTGCAGGCTATTTTCATTTTAATCCGCAGGCAAGGTTGTATTCTGACTGGGTTGATTTGCATCCTTTACATACGGAAGGTCAGGGCTTTGAAGAATATCCGGACAGAAAGGAATACAGCCTCAACCAATTTAATCTTTCTTTTGGGGTAGGAGTTGCTTATGAGCTTTCTCCAAAAATTAATTTAAGAATTGAATACATCAATCGTTTTTTATTTACCGATTACCTGGATGATGTCCATGATACCTATATTAACCCGGTATTATTCAGTAAATATTTAAATGGTAACCAGTTAACCCAAGCCGTTTTACTCAATAACCGTGGCAGACCGGATGCGATACCCAATGAAACTACGGCGCAACCAGGCAGCAGGCGGGGCAACCCTTTGAACAATGATTCATATTTTAGTATAAACTTTAAAGTAGGATATATTTTTGGGAGGGAAAAGATTTCTTCGGGCAATAGATATTTCAGAAATTCAAGCAGGAGCCCTGTAAGATTTTAGTAAATAAATCGCAGCTTAAAGGACTATGATTAAATTTTTTAAACGTTTAACTCTTAAATCAAGACACTACTTAATTAACAATTTTATCTAACTTCGTATTTTTCAAACGCTTTCAATGAAACGATTATCCAAATGGTGGCTGATATTTTATTTTTTAATAATATTCTCTTTTTGCCTGCCGCTCATTACTTTGGCAGACAATGATCCAGGTTGTGATCCGGGTGATCCAACCTGTCCAATAGACGGCGGACTTACGGCTTTGCTGGCAGTAGGTGCTGCTTATGGGATAAAGAAAGTAAGAGATTCACGAAAAGCCTGATCACATATTTTACTGAAACATCATTTTTCCCTTTTAAGTTCGTTAACAGGTACAAGAGAATTGTAACAATAATCCATTATTTAACAAATTCGCCTTCAATTTTAATAAAGGTTTCTTTGAAATCCGTTGCTTTAGATTTTTTCATCTAAATTGCACTTACGCAAGATTTAACCCCCAACTACAAAATTATTGCCACCCACTTTGTGTATGCAAAAATTTTCCAAAATTCGATTTTCCAAAGTATCCAAAAATCAGCCGTCAGTCAGCCATCAACTCCCGATAGCTATCGGGACAGGGTTCAGCTATTGGAATTTGGGATTATTTTTAACACTCTTTATTGTATTTTCTTCCTGCAATACATCGAAAAAGATGACGTATTTCCAGGATATTCCTAATGATACCACTCTTACCAGACTGGTATCCAAAGACTTTGAGCCCAAAATTCTAAAAGGCGATATGTTGGGAATCACAGTTTCAAACCTTAGCCCTGAAAACACCGCATTGTATAATGCTCCTCAAAACGCCGAAGGCACTGTTACCGGTTACCTTGTTGACAAAGATGGAACTATTCAATTCGTAAAGCTTGGAACGATACATGTAGAGGGAATGACTCGTAAAGAACTCAAATCAAAATTAGAAAAGGATCTTATTCCCTACCTGGCACAGTCGGTAGTGGCGGTGGGATTTTTGAACAGGCATGTGACTCTTTTGGGGGCTTTGTCGCCACAAATCCTCCCCATGCTCTCGGACAACATGACTTTGCTGGATGCTTTGGCATCCTCTGGTGATATAGGTGAAAAGGGCAGAGCAGATAATGTGTTAGTGATCAGGGAGAAAGACGATGCCAAAGAATTCAAGCGCTTAAATCTCACCGATAAATCTGTTTTTTATTCTCCCTATTTTTATCTCAGGCCTAACGACATCGTTTACGTGGAGCCCGTCAGAAAGAATCAGGATAATACCTTAAGAATTGTATCCTATATTACTTCAGGGATATCAATCGCTATTTTCATAATTGATCGTATATTAAAATAATAAGGCGCTAATGGAAGAAGATCAATTTTTTAAAGAGAAGACCGATTCAAATATATTTAAGCAGATCATTTACAAATACCTGCCCTTCTGGCCATTGTTCCTGATCACCGTTTCTATATCAATGACTGTTGCCTTTATTGATCTTCGTTCACAGGTGCCCGTTTATGTCGCCTCTTCCAAGGCGTTACTTAAAGATCCTCAAAAAGGTGGAGGCGATTCCAAGGTTCTGGACGCTCTTAATATTTTTGGCGAAAAAAAAATTGTAGATAATGAAATCGTGGTGCTTCGCTCACCCGATCTGATGAAGGAGGTAGTAAAGCAACTTGATTTGTATGCATTGGTTTACAACAAAGGGAACGTGCGGACTGAAGAATTGTATAAATCTAATTCTCCTATCAGTTTTATTGCATTAGATAAAGAAAATTTCAATTTCTGGGGAACTTATTTCTTTACGGTCAATTGGAAGAAAAGGGTAGTGAATATTGATAATAAGATGATTCCTTTTGATTCTACAATTGTTTTTGGGAACAACGTGATAAGATTGGCTATCAACAAAGATTATAATACCAGTGTTACCGGTAAAAACTATTATGTACAGTTCATGCCTCCTGCTGCCGCTGGCGGTTCTATAGTGGGAGGATTAAGAATTTCTCCGTATTCCTTCTCATCTACTATATTAAATGTATCACTTGAGACACCTGTGCCTGAAAAAGGCCGGGACATACTGGGCAAGCTTTTCCAGATTTATAATATTGATGGAGTGGATGATAAAAATGAAATTGCCGAAAAGACGCTTCATTTCATTGAGGACAGATTAAACCTGGTATCGTCTCAATTAGATAGCGTGGAGCGAAACATAGCTGGTTTTCAATCAAAAACATCAGCAGTGGATCTTAGCACGCAAGCCAGCACATTTTTCAGTAAAGTAACAGATCTTGACCGGCAAAGCAGTGAGGTGGATCTAAAATTGGAAGGATTGAGAGATGTCAGCAATTATATTCAAAGCAAAAGTAAGAAGCCCGGAACGGTACCCTCACTGTCGTTGGTTGGCGATCCCACTTTGTCTGGGTTATTAGATAAACTATATGCAGCGGAAACGCAGGCCCAGGTCTTGCACAGTGTCACCGGTGAAAATAATGATGCGACCCTGCTTGCAGACGCTGAAGTTGAAAAAATAAAAAGTGATATCACGGAAAACATGGCTAATATCAAAAGCAACCTGCTTACCGTCAAAAGACAGGTAAACGCCCAGATTGCAGCCAACGATTATTTGTTAAAGCAGGTACCGGAACAACAAAGGGTCTTTTTAGATATCAGCAGGCAGCAGGCTATCAAAAATAATATTTATACATTCTTATTGCAGAAAAGAGAAGAAACTGCCATTTCCTCTGCTTCTACTACTCCCGATTTAAGGGTAATTGAATCACCCACTTCTTATGGCCCCATACGGCCCGTAGCAAAAAATTTCTACCTGGCAGGTTTGGTGATTGGCTTGCTTGGAGGTGCATTCTTTGTTTTGTTAAAAGAAATATTTAGCCGAAAGGTATTATTCCGCTCGGAAATTGAGAGTAAAATGGACATTCCTATCCTGGGCGAGTTGGTGCAGGTAGAAGGAAGAGAACCTATTGTGATCATGGATGGTAAGCGTACGGTTATTGCAGAACAATTCAGATCTATAAGAACCAACCTTGCTTTTATGGGCTTGAATGAGGATCATAACACATTGATGGTTACATCGAGTGTGTCAGGAGAAGGAAAGAGTTTTGTTGCTATTAATCTTGCCATAAGTTTCACACTTACCGGTAAGAAGGTAGCGCTAATGGAAATGGATTTACGCAAACCCAGGCTTAGTAAAATTCTAAAGGTGAAGAAAACGCCCGGAATTTCAAGCCATTTAGCAGGGAAAGCTACTATGGACGAGATTGTGAAGCAAACCGATATCCCGGGATTATATGTTATTTCTGCAGGGCCTATTCCACCTAACCCAACAGAATTGATACAAGGTGAAAAATTCAGCCAGTTAGTTGCCGGGTTAAAGAAGCAGTTTGATTATGTGATCATGGATACGGCTCCGGTGTCTCCTGTTACGGATGCGCAATTATTACAGGCCTTCGCAGATATCAATCTGTTTGTAATTCGCCATGCAGTAACACCGAGAGTTTTCCTTTCTATGATAGAAGCGCTGCAAAAACAAAAGAAGTTTAAAAATATGTGCCTGGTGTTTAATGGCATTAAACCGAGAGGTTTTAATATCTACGGCTACGGTTTTGGCGGTTATGGTAACGGCTATGGTTACGGTTATGGTTACGGCTATGGCTATGGGGGAGAATATGGCGGTGGCTATTACGTGGAAGAAAAAAAAGGATTCCTGGCAGCCGTCAAAAAAATATTCCGTAGATAAGAGAATGTAAAATATCAACATGCACGCAGAATTTACTTCAGTTAAAAACGTTGTGACTGAGGAACAGCGAAGCTATGCAATTACTTATTAATTATCATTCAAAGCATATCACTTATCGAACAGATTAAAAAGAACTGGTATGCGGTTTATACACGTCCCAGATGGGAAAAAAAGGTAGCTGCCTGGCTTCTTGAGATGGGAATAGAAAATTACTGTCCTATCAATAAAGTCACACGGCAATGGAGCGATAGAAAAAAAGTAGTTCTTGAGCCCGTATTCAAAGGTTATGTATTTGTAAGGCTTGAAGATGAAAAGAAGTGGGAAGTAAAAAAAGTTCCGGGCATATTGAATTTCGTTTATTGGCTGGGCAAGCCTGCGCAGATACGTGATGGGGAAATAGACGTGATCAGGAAGTTTTTAAATGAATTCACTGATGTAGCGGTCGAGGCCACGGGCTTTGTAGTAAACAGCAAGGTACGTGTAAAACAGGGAGTACTCATGAATTACAATGGACTTGTGGTAGAAGTAATAGGCAATCGTGCTGTGGTTAAAATTAATACCCTGGATTTGCAGTTAAGCGCTCATTTTGATAAAAAGAATCTTGAATTAATGTAGTTGATACATCAGTTCAAGGCATTAAAAAATAGTAAAAAAAAATTATGGAAAAAATATCGAAAATATATGTAGCAGGCCACCGCGGATTAGTAGGAAGTGCCATAGTACGTATGCTTGAAAAGGAAGGTTATAATAATCTTCTTTTACGCACCTCATCTGAAATCGACCTTCGTAACCAGGAAGCTGTGAAAGCCTTATTCGAAGAAGAAACGCCGGAATATGTGTTCATGGCTGCTGCTAAAGTAGGCGGTATCAATGCCAATAATATTTATCCCGCCGATTTTATCTATGACAATCTGTGCATCCAGAATAATGTGATCCATGAGTCATATAAAAATGGAGTAAAAAAATTATTGTTCCTGGGCAGCAGTTGTATTTATCCTAAGAATGCACCTCAACCTATCAAAGAAGAATACATTCTGAGCGGCTACCTGGAACCAACCAACGATGCTTATGCAATCGCGAAAATTGCCGGGATAAAACTGTGTCAATCTTATCACAAACAATACGGCTGTAATTTCATTAGCGCCATGCCTACCAACCTGTATGGACCCGGTGACAATTATGATCTTAAAAATTCGCATGTGTTACCTGCTCTTTTAAGGAAATTTCATGAGGCTAAAATAAATGGTGAATCAACAGTTACCGTGTGGGGTACGGGTAAGCCACGCCGTGAGTTTCTTCATGCAGATGACCTTGCTTCGGCCTGCTACTTCTTAATGGAAAATTATAATGATCCGTCAATTATCAATATTGGAGTAGGTAAGGATATTTCAATTGGCGAGATGGCATTGCTGATAAAACAAATAACCGGGTTTGAAGGCGACATAGTTTTCGACACTTCAATGCCTGACGGCACTTTCCAGAAATTATTGGATGTAAGCAAATTGAATAATCTTGGATGGCATGCCGGTACAGGATTTGAAGAAGGATTGAAAAAGACTTATGAAGAAAGGTTTGAAGTTGCCAATAAGCAATGAGCAATAAGCAATGAGCAATGAGCAAAGAGCAATAAGCAAAGAGCAATAAACAATAGGCAAAGCGGTCGGCACCATAGGTCAGACCACGCGCAACAGCAATGAGAAGTAAGCAATGTGCAATAAGCAATGTGCAATAAGCAATTAGCAATTAGCAATAAGCAATTAGCAAAGCGGTCGGTACCGAAGGTCAGACCGCGGTCAAATAGATGACAACCACTTACCACTCAGGACTCACAACTCACCTCCCGATAGCTATCGGGACACAAACCCACCTCCCATCTGTAGAATAGCAGGCATACTCAATCATTCGCTTCCAACAGAAGCTACCACATTTATGGTGGAGGAGATGTGCCATATACTGAAGCACGGAGGCCCCGATGATGAAGGTATTTATGCCTGCGAAGAACATCCACTTGTATTAGGTCACCGGCGTTTGTCTTTAATAGACCTTTCATCATGTGGCCATCAGCCAATGAGCTATGCAAATGGCAGGTATGTGATTAGTTTTAATGGGGAGATTTACAATTACCTGCAACTAAAAAACGAACTCCGGCAGGCCGGTAGCCTTTTTCAGACGCACAGCGATACAGAAGTGATCCTTGCTGCTTTTGATGCCTGGGGCATCGATTCATTCAAACGGTTAAATGGTATGTTTGCCTTTGCTATCTGGGACAATGTAGATGCAAAGCTGTACCTGGTGCGCGATCCATCGGGGATCAAACCTCTTTATTACGCGGTGACCGAAGAAGGTGTTTCATTTGCATCAGAAATAAGGGCCTTTCGTCCTATTCCCTACCTGCGGGAAGAAAATGCGGTATGGCCTGTATATTTAATGGCGTATGGCCATTTGCCCGAACCTGTAAGTATTTTAAAGAAGGTGCAGCCTTTGACTAAAGGCTCGTTTGTATGTTATGATTCACGAAGCCGTGACTTTACAAAGGGATACTTTAAAAAATATCATTTCGCAGAAAAATATGGTAATAAAGAGGAGGTAATAGTGCAGATTAAAGATTCGTTGTATCAATCTGTAAAAAGGCATTTAATAGCTGATGCGCCTTTGGGAGTTTTTTTGAGTGGCGGCCTGGATTCCAGTATCATTGCCTTACTTGCCAGCAGAGACAAGCAATCTGATCTTAATACACTATCGTTGTATTTTGAAGATCATGCATTTTCAGAAAAAAAATACCAGGACATGTTGCTCGAACAAATGGCCTGTAAGCGTAATCAATATCTTTTAAAAGAAGAAGACTTTGATGAGAACCTTCCCCGCATTTTACAAGCCATGGATCAGCCCAGTTGTGATGGTATCAATACATGGTTTATTAGCAGGTATGCAAAGGAGAATGGATTGAAGGCGGTACTTTCAGGTATTGGGGGCGATGAATTATACGGAGGTTATCCTTCGTTTGGCAGAATAGGGAAGGCCAACCTATTGGAAAAATTGCCTGCCACATTATTAAAATCCGGAAAATTTGCTGCCTTGAAAAGCCTGAAAAGATTAGGTTATCTCAGCCTGGGTGGCGCAGCAGGTAAGTACCTCTTTTTAAGAGGCCAGTTTATTCCTCATGAGATTGCCCAACATCTGGATGTGTCTGAAGAGCAGGTATGGAATATTTTAAAAGAAGCCCCATATTGCGAAGATATAAGCCAGTTGAGTGCAGGTAACCAGGTTAGTTGGATAGAAAGCAACCTGTTTATGCAAAACCAATTGCTGAGGGATGGTGATGTGATGAGTATGGCACACGGCATTGAAATAAGAGTACCTTTTCTGGATACTGAATTTATCGATTTATCTATGCAGATACAATCCGGAATCAAATATGCAGGCCGTCCCAAACAACTTTTAATTGACTCATTTAAAGATATATTGCCGGAGCCGATATGGAACAGGCCCAAAATGGGCTTTTCGTTCCCATTTAAAAAATGGTTGGCGAATAGTGAGTATGTAAAGGATATAGTGAAGCCAGGCAGTACGGATTATAGACGTTTTGCAAAAGGTAATATGCACTGGTCGCAATTTTTGTCTTTGATGTTGATTAAGAATTATCGCTGCGCAAATACTTCTGAAGCTAAAGTTATTCACACATCAGGGCAGTCCTTTAATAAGCGATCAAATATAGAAAATCATAAAGTCAGTGCTAAAAAGAAGAAGGCAAAAAGCGTTCTTTTCTTAACCCTCAGAACTTTTTCAAGCACCGGTGGAATAGAAAAAGTAAGTAAGGTGGCAGGAAAGGCACTATATGAAATTGGACAAGAGACAGGTGGAAATTTGACGATTTATTCCATGTATGACGGGCAACAGGAGGTAGATAAAAGGTATTTTCCGGAATCGATTTTCACAGGCTTTAGCATTAATAAATTAAAATTCATGGTGCGGTGTATGCGGAAAGGTGTAAAGCACGATGTGGTGATCCTGAGCCATGTGAACCTTTTACTACCCGGCTACCTGGTAAAGCTGTTATCACCCAATACCATGATCGTATTGATTGCTCATGGTATAGAAGTATGGGAACGTTTAGGTGATATTAAAAAATTTATGCTAAACCAGTGCGAGCAGGTATTAGCGGTGAGCCAATATACCGCTGAGACACTTCAACATGTGAATAATGTGCCGGCTCATAAACTTCAGGTACTTAATAACTGTCTTGATCCCTTTTTAGAACCACCACTCCACGAAGAAAAAAGTGAACATTTTTTAAACAAATACGGATTTAATAACGAGGATACTATTTTAATGACCCTTACCCGATTGGCTGCCAGGGAAAGGTATAAAGGCTATGATATTGTAATACAAAGTCTTCAAATGCTAAGACTAACACTACCGGGCTTAAAATATTTAATAGTAGGAAAGTATGATGAGAAGGAAAAGCAAAGGCTTGATACGATGATAGAAAAAGCGGGGCTTAACGGGCAGGTTACTTTTGCAGGATTTGTTCCCGACGAAGAACTGGCCATCCACTTTAACCTGGCCGATATCTACATCATGCCGAGTGAAAAAGAAGGCTTTGGAATTGTGTTTATCGAGGCTATGTATTATAATAAACCGGTGATCGCCGGAAATAAAGATGGCTCTGTAGATGCACTGTTAAATGGAAGACTGGGCCTGCTGGTAAACCCCCAGAGCCTTGATGAAGTAACCGCAGCGATAACAGATATTACTTCCTGTAAAGAAAAATATTTGCCTGATCAGCAATTGTTGATGGACCATTTCAGTTATTCCACTTATAAAACGAAGTGGAAGGAAATATTGGAAAATATTTAGATTTTTGATTTACAAATCAGCGATTTAGATTTACTGCAAAAGTGAAAAATATTTAAAATGGTAATTTCTTCTAATATACCACCTTCTTTGTTTTGGGACATTAATACTTCTAAATTAGATTGGAACTTTCACAAGCAACTTATTGCAGAGCGGGTAATTCAACGTGGATCTTTAAATGCGATAAATGAAGTGATTGCTCATTACGGATTACAGGAAATGCGAAATATTATAAAGCAAATTCCTTATTTGGAAAAAAGAGACATTGCTTTTGTAAATATTTATTTTAACATACCACTTAATGAACTAAAATGTTATACAAGGAAACGGTTAGTTCAGAACTTTTTATATTAATTCAGGAGCTTTGCAAATGTCCGGAATTAGATGATTTTGTATTGGTAGGCGAAACATCATTATCATTAAAAATTGGTCACAGAAAAAGTGTTGATATTGATTTCTTTTCTACAAATTCTTTTGATTCGGAAATGATGTCAGAACTTCTTCAAAGCAGGTACGATTTTAAAGTTTAAACAAGATTTAAAAATGCCTTGATGGGAATATTGAACAATGTTAAGGTTGATATTATAAGTCATCAGTACAATTGGGTAACAGACTTTTTTGAAGAAGAACATATACGAATAGCAAGTAAGGAGGACATAACAGCTATGAAATTAAATGCCATAGTGGGCAACGGAAGCAGGTTGAAAGATTTTGTTAATATTGCATTTTTATCAACTTATTTTTCCTTACAGCAAATGCTTGATTTTTTTGAAAAAAAATACCCCAATAATAATTCTGTAATTGATTTGAAATCATTATGCTATTTTGAGGACATCAATTTTAATATGGATATTCAGTATCAGAATACGGTCATTCCATGGAAAAAAATACATTCAAGAATAATTGCTATGGTGCAACAACCTCAGAAAAAATTTGTATCCCTGTAATAAATAACTTTTTTCGTATTTGTATATTGATATAAGTATCACAACTGATGGGCCACAACTGATGGGTTGGGCTTAAATTTATAAACATGCCAAACCACCCTAAACTTTAAACCTGGCAACTACTAATACATATCTGACTTCTGCTGTACCAGGAGAAGAACACTGGGATCTGGTCATCCAGCCAAAAGCGAATCTTTTTGACCTCAACCTGAAAGAAGTGTGGAAGTATCGTGACCTGCTTTTTCTTTTTGTGAAACGTGATTTTGTAGCGCAGTACAAGCAAACCATCCTTGGTCCGTTGTGGCATTTTATACAGCCCATATTTACGACATTAATGTTTTTGGTGGTATTTGCAAAGATCGCCAACATTCCTACCGACGGTGTGCCTCCTATTTTGTTTTACATGAGTGGCATCACGATCTGGAATTATTTTTCATCATGCCTTACCAGCACCTCCAATACATTTGTAGCCAATGCAGGCATTTTTGGGAAAGTGTATTTCCCAAGACTGGTAATTCCTTTATCTACCGTACTATCCAACCTGGTAAAATTTGGGATTCAGTTTTTGCTGCTCATGGGAGTGTTTGTATTCTTTGCTCTCAAGGGTTCACCCGTACATTTGACGGTTTCCTTTTTAATGATTCCTGTATTGGTATTGATGATGGCGGGGATGGGATTAGGCCTTGGTATTATCATCTCATCGCTTACCACCAAGTACCGCGACTTAAATATATTGCTCGGTTTTGCCGTACAGTTGTTGATGTATGCTACACCCGTTGCCTATCCATTGTCTTTTTTAAAAAATAATAAGTATGCGTCCTGGATCGAATGGAATCCTCTAACTCCTATTGTAGAAGCGTTCAGGTACGCACTCTTCCAGGAAGGGACTTTTAGTGCAGGAAGCTTATTATACAGCGCGGCGTTTATTGTGATAGTATTGTTCCTGGGGTTATTGACCTTTAGTAAAGTAGAGAGAACTTTCATGGATACGGTGTAAGGAAAACCTATAAGCGTTTGCAGACAAGCTCTTAAGTTGTCTTTGACTTATTTGGCAATATTGATGTAAACGTTCTGGAGATAAATAATGCCCTTTCACAAACTGGGAGTATCACTCAATTAAAAGACAGTAAAAACATTCATATTTACGTGGTGAATGGAATAAAAGTGAATATTGTAAATTATACGTATCCATGGATAAAGGATTTGGTACGGGAAGACGGAGTTCGATTGGCAAAGTGCGAAGATATAGCTGCAATGAAATTGTCAGCTATTGCAGGGCGGGGAACCAGGAAAGATTTTATTGATCTATATTTTTTACTAAAGCAAATAACACTTTCTCGGATGCTTCAACTATATCTTGATAAATATAATGATGGCTCTTTATTCATGGTGCTGAAAAGTCTTGTCTATTTTGAAGATGCAGATTCGGATATCATGCCGGATATGCTGATTCCGGTAAAATGGAAATCGGTAAAAGAAACGGTCATTGGAACCTACAAAGAATATATGAGAGAGAATTCATAAACCTTTAAATAGATTCTGTGGATTAAGCAATTGATGTAGGCTTAAACAGGCATACTGTAGAAATTGAAAAAGTTAGAGATGAGCTTCAGGCATGATAGTCAAACAGGAAGAATAAAAGCAGTAAAATTAATTGGCCGGTTACAAATAAAAAAGTAAGAGTGAAACAGAAAAATTATATCGTTCAATTCATGATTAACATAACGATAGTACATAATGAGTCCTAATAATTTTACACACGTTGCTTTTACCGCCGGCAGTCTCGACAGATATCTTATCAGAACAAGCATTTTTGAGGCAATTAAAAGTTCATTAATAAATTTCAAAGGCAATCTTTTGCATGTAGGGTGTGGTAAAATGCCGTATAAAAATGTTATTCTTAAAAACTCTTCTGTAGAAAAGTATATAGGATTGGATATTGAGAGCGCAATACAATACGATGCTAAGGTAAAACCCGATTTCACGTGGGACGGTATTAAGATGTCTTTTGATGATGCGTCATTTGACTTTACATTTGCTACGGTAGTACTGGAATATTGCCCTGAACCAGAGATTATTTTGAACGAGATCTACCGGGTTATGAAACACGATGGATGTTTCTTCTTCACAGTGCCTTTTTTATGGAATCTTCATGAAGTACCACACGATGATACTGAAAAAAGTTAAGATCTTTAAATCAGAAATTCTGATGTCATTATTACAAACTTATTTCACCCTGTACCATAAATATCCCAATGTTTCTTTCATATATCTGTCCCAGCCCAGCAATACAGAGGGCCGCGGCAACAGATCATCCAAAGAAAAGGAATCCAAGCCTTCCGTATAGTTACAGGGAAAAGGCTCTACAGCAAGGCCACCCTTTTTAAAAATAAGTGATGCGCGGGGGATATGAAAAGCTGAACTGATCAATAAATAAGGTGGACGCAAATGCAGTGAATCAAGAATGCGTTTTGAATTAAAAGCATTGTCTTGTGTGTTGTCTGAAACATCTTCGACAAAGATTACAGAGTCGGGCACACCAAATTCCACCAGTTGAGTTTTTACCCAGGCAGCTTCGCGAAAATTTTTATCACCCGGTTTTCCGTTGCCGCCACTGATTAATAAATGTTTGATCTTTCCCAGCCTGTATAATTTTACAGCCTGTATAAAGCGGTCAGCAGAAGCATTAAAATATCCGTCACTGTTTTCACGCGGACTGGCAAAGCCACCCGGTACAATACCGCAGGAATAAACGGGTAAAGTATTAACGGCAACAGGCTCAGGCTGCCACGTACGTGCATAAAGATTGAGCAGCCAGTGATTACCAAAGATGATGAACAGCGAAACGGCCAGGAAGATGAATGTTTTTTTTAAACTTTTTGTACGAATAAAATAAACTGCAATTAATAAAATAATGATCCAGTTACATGGCGATAAAAAAATGGATACAACTGCCGAAGCGAATTGGTGCATGAATGGTTTTTGATAAAAATAAGGAAAGAATAAGAATACACAAGTCACAGATAATATCAGAATAAATAAGCTACACTGAATAAAAGAACACAGGAAACTATGTCTGCATTTATTTATTACACATTATTGAATTCTATGATAGAATTTAACTTAGAGTAGAATAACAAATACACACAATTTTTATTAAAAAATAAAATAGAAGTTTAGTTGCAGCTAAACTAATTATGCCTAAATTTGCCACGGAAAGAATAAAGGCTATAAGTTCCTCCAGGAATTTGATCAATTGATTATTGATGGTGCGGGTCAATTAGATATTTTTGAAAGGGATTTAAACGATACAACTTACCAAAGTGAATTCAAAACTCTTTTGACTTATATGGAATATTTAGGGAATAACAGATCATTACCTAAAATTAAATTCAGGGATGTGACTCCAAAGGGGGAAAAAGTAAAGGAATATGAATTTAAAAGTAAACATCTTCGCATATATGCTATTCAAAAAGCAAATGGAAAAATTTTAATTCTTGGAGGATACAAAACCAATCAGGATAAGGATTTTATCAAATTTCGCTCTTTAAAAAAACAGTTAATAGCTTTCTTAAACTACAAACTATGACCAGAAAAGAATTGATCAAAAGTGAGGAATATTGGACAGCTCAAATTCAAATTGATTTATTTGAATTAATAGAAAATTATCGCAAAAACAATAATTTGAACAAGACACAACTCGCTGCCCAATTAGGTGTAACCAAAAGCTATGTTACACAGGTACTTAACGGGAATTTCGATCATAAAGTAAGCAAGCTTGTTGAACTCTCGCTGGCTTTTGGAAAGGTGCCGGTTTTGCAATTTATAGATGTTGACAAGTATATTGAAAAGGATCATTTAACCCAGCTTAAAGGTTCATCCGGAACATCCAATCCGCCAAAGCTGAAAAAGACTTTCCCAAAATCAGCTAATAATAACACACACAGAAGTGTTGGAAAAATCAAACTCAGGAAATTAACTATAGATAAATGAAGCCAGGATTTGGAAAAACCAAAATTATAAAATGGAAACATTGACTATCAATATACCCGCACAAATAGATACCAGCGTATTCGATGTCCAGACATACCTTGCTGCAAAGCTTTACGAAGATGCAATTTTATCGGCAGGACAGGCCGCAGAAGTGGCAGGTATTTCAAAAAGAGATTTTATAGAAATATTAGGCCGGTATGGTGTATCTGCATTTAGTGAATCTATCGAAGATCTGAATTCAGACATTGCAAAAACATAGAATGGTTATTGTAAACTTCAATTTAAAAATAATATATGGAACAGGTAAACCTTCATAAAACCCTTTAATCGCGCTGTAGCAGAAAAGTTGGGAATAAAAAAATATGCGGTTACAAAAGCAAAAGAGGTAATTAAAAATGATACACGGAGAGATCTGTTAAAAATTACTGATGGCGGTGCAGATGTTTCGAATTTTGGAGATCCCTCAGTGTGGCAAAGAGAAACACGAAAAGTATCAATAATTTAAATTTTATAATTTAGTGTAATCCTATACATAAATAAATGACAGTAAACTCACAAATATTACAACAGTTATGTAACGCAAAGCCTGCTTTGCAAAAAGAATTTGGGTTGACGGAAATTGCGTTATTTGGTTCGTATGCCCGGAACGAGAGAAATCCAGAAAGTGATATAGACTTACTGATCGATTTATCAAAAAACACCTCATCCAATTTCTTTAAAATTGCCTTTCATTTACAGGATTTATTCCATCCCATAAAAGTGGATATAGTTACCCGAAAGGGCATAAAACCTACTTATTTTAAGTCAATCCAGGAAGATCTGATTTATGTCTAAGCGCGAAGAATTACTATTGCTAAATGCATTCTGGAAGCAGGGAATAAAATACTTAGATTTTCAGAGGGGATGGATTTTCCAGGATTTCTGAATGATGATAAGACTCATGATGCCTGCATAAGAAATTTTGAGATAAAGGTGAAGCAGCAAAGTTTATTTCAGATGAAACAAAGTCTGCGAATCGGGAAATTGAATGGAAGCAAATATCCAATTATCGAAATTTATTGATACACGAATATTTCGGAGTTAATCTTGAAATTGTTTGGGATATTATTAAAAATGAACTAGCCGATACAATTCACTTTGTAAAAATAATTCTTGACAAAAATAGTGTTCTTTGAAATTAATTCGTGCCAACCTGCCTGCCGATAGGTAGGTTCGTGTAACCTGTCTGCCGTCAGGCAGGATCGTGGCTATCTCTCAATAAATCAATCCGTGTAAATCTGCCTGCCGGTTAGGCAGGTCCGTGTAATCCGTGGCCCAACCCGTAATAAAAGTAGAAAACATTTCCAAACAATACCGCCTCGGCAATGTAGGCCTCGGCTCACTAAGCCATGACCTTAACCGCTGGTACCAGACTACTGTGCGCCGCAGAGAAGATCCTTATTTAAAGATAGGCGAAACCAATGACCGCTCTGTAAAGGGCGAAAGTGAATATGTATGGGCATTGCGTGATATTAATTTTGAAGTACAGCAGGGCGAAGTGCTTGGCATCATTGGCCGTAACGGTGCGGGGAAAAGCACCCTTCTAAAAATACTCAGCCGCACTACCACGCCCACTACCGGGCAAATAAAAATAAAAGGCC
>JBDTJI010000247.1:0-15135 GCA_039935935.1 Ginsengibacter sp.
CCCGGAAAAGCGGCTATTTCGTTCCACGATTTTAAAAAAGTTGCCGTTAAACATTCTTCAGCTACATGCTTGTTATTTGTCATCCGGCATATCATTCCGTATAAAGCAGGCGAATATTTATCATAGCAATAATACATGGACTGCAGTTTTTTTTCCTCTATACAGTCAGCCAGTTGCAAATCATCCTTAAAAATAAAATCAACATCCAACATACAAACAATGAGCTTAAAATAACCTTACCCGTTATATAAAAGTAAACATTTAAATTCAGGTGGTGCGTGTAAAAAGCTTCAGCACTTAACTAAATAGTTTTTACCTAAACATAAACTGCAAAATATTCAATATAGTATATTTTCATTACACTTTATTATTTAGCGATGTTGATATTTGAAAAAATGAAAGCAGGATTGCCTTTTCTTTTGCCTTGATGCAAAAGAATTCCATAAGAATCGGGATGCAGGCACAAAAAAATTCGCTGATTTAGTAATGCTTTTAATTGTGTTAATGATGCCGCTTCGCTTGGTTCAAGAACAACCAGATATGGACAATGCAATGAAAGTCTTGCTTTATGATATTCTGAGAGAATCAAATTAAAGTCTGGCTTTATGATATCCTGAATGCCATCGTGAAAATTGAAAGTTTTTTCAAAGGAGAACCAAAGCAATTTGTAAAATTTCAAAATGATCTGCGAACAAAACGAGCTATGGAAAGAAATGTGGAAATAACAGGGAAAGCGCTTAGTCGGATTTTAAAACGAGACGAAACTATTATTATATCTAATTCCAGGAAGATGGTTGATACAAGAAACAGGATCATTCATGGGTATGACTCTGTTTCAGACGATATATTTTAGGGCATAGTCGTAAGGCATCTACCTGTACTGCAGGCAGAAATTGAAAAACTATTGGAGGAGTAGAAGCGCGTATAATTTAAAAAATAATCTTCCTTTTTTATTGGCTTACTATTCCTAAATCAATTTATCTACACAAATCCTCTTATCTTTTTAATATTCCACTATCAACGTTTCAGCAGGTATATTAAGTCTATCATGCAGTTCCCGGATTATACCAAGAAAGTTTTCTTTTGCACCCAGAGGGCTGTTTGGACCTTCACGAAAATTTTTTTTATTCTTCTTTGTAACAATTCTCCTCATCTTGCGACTTATCATTTAAAATAACCACATTGCAAAAGCAGGAAGCGGAAAAAGAGTTTGAAAAGCACATACGGGAACATGAGCTGCTGCTTCGAAAAGTATGCCGTATCTACGCTTATACAGATGCCAACAGGGAAGATCTTCTCCAGGAGATTGTGATCCAGCTTTGGAAAGCCTGGCCGAAGTTTAAGGGCCATTCGAAGCTAAGCACCTGGCTTTACAGGGTGGCAATTAATACGGCTATTTCCGGTTTACGAAAGAAAAAAAACTTTATCCGGTATTATGAGCCTATGGCCATGCCGGAACCGGTAAGTGAACAGTCCGGCGTGTATGATGAAGAGGAAAGATTGCAGCAACTCTATCATGCCATTGAACAATTGAATGCAGTGGAAAAAGCTATCGTGATGTTATATATGGACGACCGCCCGTATGAGGAGATGGAAGAGATTCTTGGCCTGAGCCAGGGAAACCTGAGAGTGAAAATGAATCGTATCAAAGAAAAATTGCGTGAGCTCACAAAAAATAATTAACCATGGAACTCGATGATCTTAAACAAACATGGCAGCAAAGTCAATCAACAAAAACTTCAAATACTGATATTATGGAATTAATACAACACAAAAGCTATGGACCGGTAGCGTCCTTAAAAAAGGCATTTAGGAAACAGATCCTGTTAATGACCATCATCCCGGCAATTATTATATTTAATAATGCCGGTAATTTAAACAGCGTGCTAAACAGTGTGATACTCTGGTGTTATCTTGCTTTTTGTATCGGGGTAATCGTTTTTTCTTTTTACAATTACCGCATAGTAAGTAAAATGGAAAGTATGGATAACCTGGTAAAAGCCAATCTGGAACAACAGGTGGATCTGTTGGAAACAAGAATGAAATGGAAGAAAACCGGTTTGATGATTGCGCTTATTTTCTTTATCCTGTTAACTGAAATAGTGCCCTATTTTCAACATTACCGTATGCTGGATAAATGGCATTCTCTCCACACTGCCATAAGATACTTTATTTATGCTGGCTTATTTGCTTTGCAGTATTTCGCTAACACATGGGTGAATGAAAGAAGGTACGGCAGGCATCTAAAATATTTAAAAGAACTGGCCAATGAAATGCAATAGCGTGCAACTGGGAAACTTCCCTGAACTCGATGGTTATTATTAACAACCTATCACAATGCTAACAGCCTGCCTGAGTTCCTTTCGCATAAAACAAAAAGAAAATCGTTTCTTATATCGTAAGCTTTAAACTACAAGCAGTTTAAAAGTCAAAGTAATTCAAGATATTTTTCATGAAAAAAATAATGCTGTTGGTTTTAACTGTTCTCAGTTTTGCTGCCTGTAAAAAAACACATTCCAATATGGGTGATGACGCTGTTGATCCATATTATTATCCTCCTCTTATCGCGGATACGTGGGAAACAAAGTCTGCCGTCTCTGTAGGCTGGGACGAAACACAGCTACAGTCGGCATTTGATTATGCAGCTACTAAAAGTACGTATGGGCTAATCGTTTTGCAACATGGAAAGATCGTGAAAGAACAATATTGGAATAACTGGACAAAGGATACCAGGTACTACCTGGCTTCTGCGGGAAAGAGTATCGTAGGCTTTGTAGTGGGTATGGCCCGGCAGGACGGCATTATCAATATCAATGATAAAACTTCTAAATACTTAGGAACCGGCTGGACCAGTTTGCCACCTGCAAAGGAAAACCTGATTACCATAAAGAATCAACTCTCTATGACCACGGGACTGGACGACGCGGTGGCGGATCCCGATTGTATGACAAGTGCCTGCCTCGTGGACAAAGCAGATGCAGGCACGCGGTGGGCTTATCACAATGCACCTTACCGCTTAATGCAGGATGTATTGAGCAAAGCAAGCGGGCAACCGTGGAATGCTTACTGCAAGGCAAAGCTTTTCGATAAAATAGGTATCAGCCAGGCCTTTTGGCTGAACTACATAATGTATTGCACTACACGGGATGCAGCGAGAATCGGCTCATTGATATTAAGAAAAGGGGAGTGGAACGGTACGAAATTATTAACGGATCAAGATTATTTTACAGCCATGACTTCTACTTCGCAAAGCATGAATCTGAGTTATGGTTATTTGTGGTGGCTCAATGGTAAGGCCAGTTGCATGATGCCACAGTCGCAATTGGTGATACCCACATCGGTTATACCGAATGCCCCCGCTGATATGATTATGGCATTAGGCAAAGATGACAAGAAGATATACGTAATACCCAGCCTTGATGCGGTGGTGGTAAGGCTCGGTGACGATGCAGGCTCTTCTGCTTTAGGCCCCGGCAGTTTTGATAATGAGCTGTGGGCAAAGCTAAAACCGGCAATGAAATATTAAATGCTTTTTGTCTAAAATTTTCTTCCTGTCAGAGCCTTTTTGAACTTCTGCTATTCAGCAATCATTGTTTCCGCAGGAATGTTCCGTTTATCATACAGCTTCCCGATCCTATTCAGAAAAAGCCCTCTCTTTCCGGAACGTATTTCTGAATTTCAGCTACTTACACCTGATAAGTTCACGGTTGAGATCAGGCGAAAGATTGGATTTTACTAACCATTTCGGCTCCTGACATTTCATAACTATTGAATTTGAAAAGAACCGATAAACCATAAGAGGAGGGAAAGTTTTATTATTTTTGAAGAAGTTATATTTTTTTTGTAAGCTATAATGATGATCCTCTCTGGTTTTAAATTGTTGGCTTTATGATTTATAATATGCGAAATATTATATTATCATTATCGGTATGTTTGTTATGTCTATTTACAAATGCTCAATCAATTAATAAGTTAAGTGATAATCAGGTTTCATTGCAGGCGGTACACCAAAACGTTTTAAAAAGGTCTTTATCCGGGTCTGTATTCCTAAATGAACAGTTGCCGAAGCAACTAAAGGACACTTCCAAAGATCAACGGAATTTTCTGGCCAGGCTGAAAGATAAAGGCGTTATTTTCGGTGTTGCAGAATCGCTTGAAGGTTACTACAACTTTATGGGTGGACTGCGCACAGGTTCTGCCGCGGCTTCCACTTTCGATGCGAATGTCAGTCTTGACATGAATCAATTGCTGCGTACACCGGGCGGAAAGGTCTATGCAGATTTTGAGGCTCGTTCGTTTCAAAATCCAACTGATTTAATGGTTGGGGATTTGCAGGTTTTCGATAAGAACACTTCCGATCCGTTTTTACAAATATTTGAATTCTGGTACGAGCAAAAATTCTTACACAATACGCTTCGTCTAAAGATAGGTAAAGTAGATGCCAATGCTGAGTTCAGCCTCATTGACAATGGATTGGATTTCATGACCAGCTCAGCGCATGTTACACCTACCTTATTTGTGTTTTCAACTTTTCCCGATCCAGCGCCAAGCGTCAATTTTTTCTATACACCCGGCAAATTATTCTATGCCAGCATTGCTGCTTATGATGCAAACCAAAATGATCATTTTCTTGATTTTTCCGGTAACCCCAGTTCAGTACAACCTTCCTTAACGGGTACATTATGGATCTGCGAAACCGGCTTAACATGGAGTCATCTCTCGGGTAGTGGAGATGATGGGAATCTTCGTTTGGGAGTATGGAAACATTCCGGACAATTCAACCGGACAGAAGACAATAGCTCAATACATGGAGCAGACGGGCTTTACATCGTAATCAATCAAACATTATGGAAACCAGATTCTGATAAGGATACGGACAGGGGGCTTAGAATGTTCCTGGAATTCGCTAATTCAAACAAGGGCGTAGCGCCCATTTATCAACATTATGGAGGTGGTCTTTTATGGACCGGGATCTCTGCAAATCGCCCGGATGACGAAATAGGTATTTGTACCCAATATGCCCGAATTAGCACACAGCCAGGATTATTGTGGAATCATGAACAAGCGGTTGAATCATTTTATAAATTCTCTTTAGCGTCCTGGCTCAATCTGCAACCCGATGCTCAATATATTATTCATCCGGGAGGAATATATTCTAATGCGCTGGTTGGCACTTTGCAGTTGGACTTATTGTTTTGATTTTTATTGTCAGAATTATTTGAAATTCTCCATTTAATCGCTCGTCTATCTATCCAAATAATTTTACGATAAATGTTATTCCAATTTTAGTGGGACACCAATTAAATAACAAATATGTATGCCTAAACTGTTTTTTACTTTGCCGTATTTCCAACTGTAATTGTGGTTGGGAATACTGTTGGCAATTTTGTATAATTCATGCGGACGGTATAATCTTATTATGGAAACCAGGCCATCCCAAACTGAGTACAGTGGTATTAACGGAATTAAATAAGTAAAAAATAACCTGCTAAATTTGAATGGTTTTAAAAAGGGCGTTGCAACAAATAGCGCCAGCGGATGAAGGACTAAAATACCCAGCATAATTCCTATATTTTTTTCTCCGCCATCAAAAATTCCAATAGGTGACTTTGCATTTACCACCTGCTGTAAAATTTGTTTTACTTGTTGCGGACGAAAGTGATGTATGGCTGAAAACAAAACCCGAAAGCCTTTTAGATTGTTGGGCACATCCAACACGTCAACTGGTGATGGACAATATTCAATGGGTGCTTCATTATTTTTTTTAATGTGTTCAAACGCAGCAACGTTTGGGAATTTGTCGGTAAGTAATACGGTGTACTTATTTTTGTCCGGTTGGTTTAGCTCCTTCGCAATTTGTTCCATATAACCGCCACCTCCGGAACATAGATCTACTATTCTATTTTCACCCGATCCGTCAAGCGTTTCTTTTATTAATGCCACAGTGGGCTGATACATCTTTGTTTTCGTAAATAGAAAACGCAAATAATCAGTTCCGCCTGATCTTATAACTTCAGGGAACCAGGCTTGATCCTCAAATTCGAAAAGATGTAAGCGCTTGAAACCGAAATTTGAATTTTTATTTTTTTTCAATGAAAGCGGTTAGTAGAATAATTGTATAAGGGTGATGCGGTGGAAATGCTAAGGCGAAGATACGGTAAGAGTGCTTTTGTTCTTCTATGTTCATTTCCCAGCCTTAGTCTCAGTACAGCTCTATGTAAGTGGGGGTGGAAGATGGCTATTAGGATATTCCTGTTGGGAATCGAGCGAGCTAACATCAAATTGCAGATCTTTTTTGGCGGTAGCGAATAAGTGTGCAAGGCATCCTTGCATGAACCGTACGGGATTTCTCTAAAAAGGCGTCACGTCTTAAAGTCCGTCAGGTAGATCACACGGAAGCGGCCACGGCAGCAATGTGCGAGAATGAAGCGAAAAAAATAATAGGTTCCGTATCCGGTTTTTACATGACCTTCAATAAAATATTGCATCTCGCCTTCTTAAAACAAATCAATGAAGCTTCTATTTACTTTTATATGCTCCCTGTTGTGTCTAATAACCATGGCACAAACTAAAATTCCTGTTGACAGTGTGAACAGCCATAAGGGCGAATTGGTAATCGTTTGCGGAAAGGTGTTTGGCTCTAAATATTTAGAGAAATCCCAGCTCACTTTTATTGATCTCGGTGCAGCGTATCCTGATGCTCCTTTAACCATTGTGATATTCGAAAAGAGCAGGGCCAACTTCCCCAAAAGCCCTGAAACACTTTACGCAGATAAACTAATTTGCGTTACCGGAAAGATTACAGAATACAACGGCAAGTTGCAGATTGTGGTGGAAAGCCCGAAGGAGATAGTTGTGGAATAGTGGAGTTGATGGTTTAGTATATGCGTCTGTTTTATTGAATTACAGTTTGCATTAACATTTAAGAAAGCCCCCGTCTGGTCTCCGACCAACGGGATAAAAGACAAACATAATTCAAGCAAGAAGAGCCTGATTTGACAGTCAAAGTATGACTCCTTAGGTTAATTTGCAAACCTAAAAGTGCAGGTGCAGGTATTCAAGGGCCGTTGGTCAGGAGACCAGCTGGCATGAGTATTTTTACAGGAAATTTGACAAACCATCAGTCCCTTGCCATTCTTGAATATCACCCGTAGTGGATAAATTGTCCCCAAATTTTGTAATTTATTCTCACTGACCCGAATCAGGCTCGAAAAAGGTATCTGCTGGTTGCAGAAAGTAGTAGTAGCTTTCCGGATTAACCTGGATTCTCTTTTGTTTTTTATATTTGTAATGAGAAATTAAATCACAGCGGAAGTAAAACATATTGGACATTTAGAAAAATTTTTTAAAACCATATTATGAATACAGCAACCATACGTCAAAAGCTACAGAACTATCTTGAAGTAGCAGATGAAAAGAAAATTAATGCTATTTATACGATGCTGGAGGATGACATAAAAGAAAACTTAATTGAATATACACCGAAGCTAAAAGAAGAACTGGATAGCAGAGTCAACTATTATTTGAATGGGGGTAAAATGGTTTCAGCAGCCACAATGAGCAAAAGACTACAGGTTTTGCGGAAAAAACGAAACAGATGATCTGGCGTTATATTTTTAACCCTGTTGCTGCTAATGAATATGAAGATGCGTTTATGTGGTATGAGGCAAAAAGTATTATTTCAGCTGATAACTTGATTATTGCCGTACAGGATGTGATTGATGCTGTATGTTCTAATCCATATCGTTACCGCAATACGTACAGAAATTTGCGTGAACTCGCTCTAAAAAAATATCCTTTTACTCTCATATATTACATTGATGAAAGTAAGAAACTGATTGTCGTTACGTCACTTTTTCATCATAAGGGCGACCCTAAGAAAAAATACGATAAATCAAAGTTGAGCAAAAAATAATCTTAAGATGTTACTTTTTGCTTCATGTCTCCATCGTTGAAAATTATGAATTAAATATTCATTGGGATAGCTTACGTGAAGAGGTATTCGTTAAATTCTCATTGCTGGCGCAGATGAATGCACGGTAATTGAATTTTGTATTTACTTTTCCTCTGTTTACAAAATACAAGGTGTAGGTATTTCAAAGACCTTTCGTCAGGATACCAGAAGGCGGATTGAACTTTCAAAAGGAGCACCTGGAAAAGAAAATATTTCTGTCCATTGACTTATTAAAAATGCACAATCACTCCACCAATCACCTGGAATCCATATACCGGGTAATTATTCCAACGTTCGTATTTACTGTTAAGAAGATTGTTCACGTCGAGCCATACACTAAATTGTTTGTTGAGCTTATATTCAGCTCCGGCACTTAGATCAGTGCCACCATTCATATTTTTTTCATCGCCGCCTTTTAATAAGGCTTTTGCTCCCGAGAAAGCAACGATATCACCTTTTAATAAAATTTGCTTAAATGCATTCCATCGCAGTGAGCCGGTAAGCTTGAGTGGAAACAAGCCCCATGCTTTTGCATTGTCATGCATACCGGTATAGGTGTTTAAATCAAGAGCGCCGGTAACGGTAAATTTATCCTGGCTGATGAAGCTCATATCACCATGTAGCTGCAGGTTGCTCAACTTACTTTCATTGCTTACATAGAAGCTGTTTCCTATAATAGAATCGTTGATGAAAAGAGGCATATCAGTGTACGAAATAAATGCGGCCTTTGCATTAAAATTGAAATGCTTTCCTACACTGGCTTTTATGCCGCCGTAATATTGAATTTCTTTGGTATTTTTCAGGAACATTGGATCCTGCATGTAGGGATTTTGGGCACTTAAAGAACGGAAACTATTGGTGATGTACCTGCCAACCCATCCAGCCTGTATCAGTAAAGCATTTTGTTGTAGCTGAACCACTGCATAGATGTTGGGTAATATAGCCACTTCATTATTATTCCATGACGGGTTAACGCCTCCGTGGAAGGTAAACATTTCACTGTAATAAGTGAATTCGGGTGCCAGCTGAAACAGGTTGTTACTTACGGAAACATTATCCGTGCTGTTCTTTTTCCGATATTGATTAAACTCGCCCAGGATAGCTACTTTAAAAGATACTTTGTCTGAGAATTTTTTCTCTGCCGGAAGGTTTATCGAGAGAGTTGTTTCATTGGCAAACCTTTCTCTTGAAAACTCGTGCACTTCGAGGTGCGGATTATAATTAATGCCGAGGTCATTACTTACAATGTTTTTGAACCCTACATGAGCATTCAGGTCCTGGTAACTTCTGCGGATAATTCCCTTGTCAAAATTATAAAGGGAATGGTCGTAACCATACTGGTAATATTCATGCTGCGCGAAGCCGATACCAGCATACGTTTCATTCGTAGGAGAAAAAAGGCTGCCATCTCCTTTCACATTGATCTCGCTGAAGTCCTTTTGATCTTTTCCTCTTGATGATATATAATCTGCATATACATTGGCCAGGTTGTGTTTTTCATCTCCAAAACTAAACGCCCCTGCGATGTAAGGAGTAGTGTTACTTCCAAAACCTACTTTCAACTGGTTCCTGTCGCCTAATTGCAATGCGGTGTCAGCTTGAAGCGCCAGCGGCTTTAGCTCAACCGGTTGATAAGCATACATTAAATTTTGTGGCGGAATATAATAAGCAAGCCGTGGGCTTGAAGTATCAGCGTTAATAGGAGTAGCATACAAATTGATCTTCACAGAATTACGCAAAGACGGTTTGTAAGAGGATGTGATCTCTATGGTTTGTCTTCTTGTAGTGTCCTGGGCATGAGACTTACTGTATAAAAAACAAAGCAGCAAAAGAAAAATTATTTTATGTTGAGTATTCATTATCATCAATTTTTTAAACGAGTCAGGCATCATCGAAATAGGTTTTTATTGGGTCTTGGATGGTGTTGATTCCACTTTAGAATTTTGCTGCTCTTCGCTAATGGCAATATTCAATCTATCCTCGGCTTCTTTCTTTAATTCAGGAATAGTAGCATTATCAGCTACACTTTTGTAAGTAGCCTTTGCATTGAAATAATCTTTTTGTTTGAGATAAATATCACCAAGCAGGATATAAGCCTTTGCCACCCAGAAATCATACGAGCCCGTTGATTTTATCACGTCCAGTGCTGCTTTTTCAGCAACAGGAAGTTGGCTGAGCGCGTAATAGCAATTGGCAGTTTCGTACCTTGACTCCGCTCCCCATTCCGCTTTATTAATGGCAGACACCTGTTTGAATGCAGTGATGGCTACGTCGCATTGGTTGTTTACCTGCAATGATTTGCCCAATACTAAATTGGCAATCGCTTTATCATCGGTGCTGATGCCTTTTTTAGTAAGTAGTTCTTTTGCGGTGTTATTGGCTTGTGTAAAATCTTTTGTCTGATAATAACTTCTTACCAAACCTCTCAATGCCTCTAATTTGTTATCATCAGTAGTAGCAAGGCTGAGCAGGTCCGAAAAATAAGTAGTAGATTTTTGATAATCTTTTAAATTAAAATAGTAGATACGTGCTGCATAAAGCGCTGCCCTTTCTGCATAAGGGCTATTACCCTGGTTCACCACTGCTTCGTAGCCTGCGACGGCATTCTTCCAATCTTTATTCTTTGAATAACATTCGCTTCTTAAAAAATTCGCGTTCAAAGTATAGGCGCCCTGTGCATATTTGGTAAGGTAATCGGTAAAGGAATTGATAGCACCTGCACAATCATTGTTGGTATATTTTAATTCCGCAGCAGCATACGTTAAAGAATCAGCTTCTGATATGCTGATTACTTTTCCTGCTTTTTTTACAAAATCCACATATTCATTTGGCTGCCCCATTTCTACATAAATATTCTTCATGTTATTAAGCGCTTCGTCGGCCTCAATAGACTGTGGATACAGTGTTACCAGCTTCTGATAATTTTTCAGCGCTTCGGGATTGTTATTCAAATTATAATAAGAAAGTCCCAATTTCAGGTAAACTGCAGGATATTGGCTGGCTGCTGATTTGATAGCAAGCACCTTATTAAGATAGGGAATGCCATCGCGGAAATTTTCCTGCACCATATAGGCATTGGCTATCTGCATATAGGATTCCGACACCAGGTCGCTTTCAGGATAGCGCTGGGTAAGCGTATTAAATACTTTGATCTTTTCACGGGGGTTGTTAATTCCATTGATCAGAGCTACCTGATAAAGGGCATAGTCACCTTGAGCAAGGCCAATATCTATTACTTTCTGGTACATGCTTTTAGCCGTGCTATAGTTCCTCTGCATAAAGTAACAGTCTGCGCTTCTGACGTAAGCATCCTGTTCCAATGCCGTAGACACTGAAGATATGGATGGAGCCACCTGTTTAAAATTAGCCAATGCCTGCGCATAATTCTCAAGATTAAGATAGCTGTAGCCAAGTACATACCGGGCAGCCCTGGGATTAGCTTCATTCTGGAGACCGCCGGCACGCAAATACGCATTCATATATTGCACCGATTCTTCATAACGGCCAATCCTGTACGCAACTTCACCTTTCCAGAAATTGGCAAAGGGCAGCACAGCGCCTGCATTCGGGTCCTGAATAACTTTTGTAAGCAGGTCATCCGCTTCATTGAGCTTCTGACTGTTAATGTACTGTGTTGCCTGTCCCAACAATATTTTTGGATAGATCCGTATCATAGTGGGAGTGGGCTTATCAAAGGATTGATATAAAGAAATTGCTTCTGCATAATTGTTGGTATTCGCCAGAAGATTGATCATAATCTCTTTGGCTTCCGCGGCATAAGCTGAAGCAGGAAAAAGTTCCAGAAATTGTTTCATGGAACTTAACGCAACATCCTGGAATCCCAATTCATAAGAAAGCTTTGCATAATTGAATTTGGATATCTCCTGTTGTTTGGGGTTGCTGCTATTATCAGCGCTGTATAGAAAAGCATTTCTTGCATTGGCTTTTTGGTTGGTCTTTAAATAAAGATCCCCAAGCAGGTACATGGAATTTTGCCCTAAAGAATCTTTCTCGTTACTCAATTGTTTAAAACCTTCAATCGCTTTCTCAATCATATTGGCATTGTAGTAACAGTAGCTTAACTCATACATCACTTCTTTAGAAACTTTGTCACTGTTCTTCACATACGACTCCAATAAAGGTAGCGCTTTTGAAAATTCTTTTTTTTCAAAATAAACCTGTCCCATTAGCAAGCTTAGATCTTTTCTGTAATACACATCATTCTGTGAAAGCTTGCTTTCACCGTAGCTCAGCGCCTTATCCTTGTTGCCCTGGAAATAATAGATCTGTGCTATATAATAGGGTACCATTGCCCTGTATTTAGGAATGGTTTCTACTTTCTGAAAAGACTTTAGCGCCTCATTATAATCTTTATCTCTGTAGCTCAGGAACCCAAGATAGTAATTGGCATCATAGTAATATTTGTTTCCCGGCAGTTGATGAATTTCGTTAAATAAAGGCTTTGCATTATCAAACTGCCCAACGTTAAAATAAGAATACGCCAACTCAAATTTAGCATCGGCAATTTCTTCGTTGCTCAGGTTATTATAGCCCGCTCTTTCATAATACATAAGGGCATGTGCATAATCATTCTTGGTAAAAAAATACTGTGCAAGATGAAAACTCATGAGCTGCTGACGTGGTTCGTTATTAGACGCGTCAATAAAACGTTTCGCATCTTCTTCCGCAATTTCCTGGTTAAGCTTAAGCGCACAAACGATGTAATAATATTCGATGTCCTGGTTCAGATAAGCATGGCTGCTCTTGGTATATTCCGGGTATTTATCCAGCAATGGCCTGAGCAGAGGATAGGCGACACTATACTGGCCTTTAATAAAAAAATCTTTGGCATCTTTGAAATCCTTTTCAGGATCTGTAACATTGTAATTGGCTTGTGAAAAACAGGAAAAAGAAGAAATGATCAATGCTGCTACAAGAATAAAACGGGCCATCAATTTTATGATTTTTAATTTTTTATGATTGAATAGTGACCTATCAATCCAAATAAAAGATATAAGATTTTATTTTCGCGCAAAAGTACAACCACCAATCCACTAATGCACTTCAAAAATATTTGAATCAAATTAAAAACTCTTTAAATTGCAGGAATCTTTGTTAATGCAATTGTAAAAAAATCATGAGTAAATTTCTTTCTATCAGGTATTCCGTGGGTGCTTTCAATTTTGGTATGCTTGTTTTAAGAGTAGTTTTAGGATTATTGGTTGCCAATCATGGCTACACGAAATTTGTACAATTCAATACCCTTAGGTATAAGTTTATGAATTTTATGCATTTGGGTTCCACTGTTTCACTTTGTCTAATCATTTTTGCTGAACTGATATGCGGTATTCTACTGATATTGGGGCTGTTTACCCGGCTTGCCTGTATTCCTATTATTATAGGTATGAGTGTCGTGGTATTTATCGCAGCAAATGGCCACATATTTGCCGAAGGGGAGAGAGGAATGATGTATCTGGCCGCAACAGTAACGATATTGTTTTGCGGTCCCGGCCGAATAAGTGTGGATGGAATGATGAGGAAGTAGAGTGGGGGACTAAGGTTGCAAACATTTGTTTAATAAATTCTTCTTGACCTATTTATTTGAAGAAGAATCACTGTTAAAAAGTATATTTGCCGATAGTATAAAATTATGGAAACGATAGACGGAGAACTGCCTGAAAATGGGCAACCCAGGGGAAAGATTATTCCTATTAACATAGAAGAAGAAATGAAATCCGCATACATTGATTATTCAATGAGCGTGATAGTAGGCAGGGCATTACCCGATGCACGGGATGGTCTTAAACCGGTACATCGCCGCATATTATACGGCATGTATCAAATGGGAAATACTTACAACAAACCTCATAAAAAATCTGCCCGTATTGTCGGTGATGTGATGGGTAAATTTCATCCGCATGGGGATTCTTCTATTTATGGAACGATTGTGAGGATGGCCCAGGACTGGAGTATGAGATATACCCTGGTGGACGGACAGGGAAACTTTGGCAGCCAGGACGGAGATGAGCCTGCAGCGATGCGTTATACAGAGGTGAGACTCGAGCGCATGGCGGAAAGTATGTTGGAAGATATCGAAAAAGAAACGATAGACTGGCAATTGAATTATGATGACACGACCAATGAGCCAACAGTATTGCCAACACGTATTCCACAATTGCTTTTAAATGGTGCCAGTGGAATTGCTGTCGGTATGGCTACCAACATGCTTCCACATAATCTTACTGAAGTAATTGACGGTTGTATAGCTTTTATAGAAAACAGGGAAATAACCATTGATGAAATCATTAAAATTGTAAAAGCTCCTGATTTTCCTACCGGGGGAATTATTTATGGTTACGACGGTGTGAAACAAGGCATGCATACCGGTCGTGGCAGGCTGGTACTGCGTGGTAAAGTAAATGTTGAAACAACTAAAACCGGCAGAGAAAAAATAATTATCACTGCAGTTCCTTACCAGGTAAACAGAGATGCGCTAACTGAAAAAATCGGCCATCTTATTAATGACAAAGTGATTGAAGGAGTTTCGGATGTAAATAATGAAAGTAATAATAAAGAGGGGACAAGAATTGTCGTTGATCTAAAGAAAGACGTGATCTCCCAGGTGGTGATCAATCATTTGTATAAACATACTGAACTACAAACTTCTTTTGGTATCAACAATGTGGCCCTGGTAAAGGGAAGACCTCAAACTTTAAATGTCAAAGACCTGATTCGTGAGTTTGTGGATTTCCGTCACGAGGTAGTGATACGCAGAACACGTTTTGAATTAAGAAAAGCAGAAGAAAGGGCTCATATCTTAGAGGGATTTTTAATTGCTCTTGATCACCTCGATGAAGTAATACAACTCATACGCGCTTCCGCTACTCCTGATGTTGCGAAAGAAGGATTGACCGCTAATTTCGGAATGAGCGAAATACAAGCCAAGGCGGTATTGGAATTAAGATTACAGCGCCTTACCGGTATGGAAAGGGATAAGATAAGAGAGGAACATGCCGAGGTCATGAAATTAATTGAAAAATTAAAAAATATTCTCGATGACGAGGGATTACGATTCCGGATCATTAAAGATGAATTATTAGAAATTAAAGAAAAATATGGTGATGAACGTAAGTCTGAAATTGTTTATCTCGCTAATGAGATAAGTATAGAGGATCTGATTG
>JBDTJI010000248.1:0-7347 GCA_039935935.1 Ginsengibacter sp.
TTAACGTAATGCTACGCCAGGAATTAGATCTATATGTGTGTCTTCGCCCTATAAAATATTTTGAAGGTGTGCCTTCTCCAATGTGGCAACCGGAAAAAGTAAACATGATTATTTTCAGGGAGAATACCGAAGATATTTATGCGGGCATTGAATATATGACAGGAACACCGGAAGCAAAAAAACTATCAGATTTCTTACAAAATGAACTCCAGGTAAAAAAAATACGATTCCCTGAAACCACGTCTTTCGGTATCAAAATAGTGAGCAAAGAAGGGTCAGAACGATTGATTCGCGCGGCAATAAAACATGCTATTGCCAACAAACTCCCTTCTGTTACTTTAGTTCATAAGGGTAACATTATGAAATTTACTGAAGGCGCATTTAAAAACTGGGGATACGAGCTTGCTGAACGTGAATTCAAAAACCACGTTTATACCTGGCCTCAATGGGAAGCGACCAAAAAAGAGAGAGGCGAAGCCGTGGCTAATGAAGATATGCGCATAGCCGGCATAGGAGGAAAAGTACTGATCAAAGATGCCATCGCTGATAATTTTTTACAACAGGCATTGCTTGCCCCACAGGATTATTCCATTATTGCGACTTTAAATCTAAATGGAGATTACATCAGCGATGCGCTGGCTGCACAGGTAGGGGGAATTGGAATTGCTCCAGGTGCCAATATTAATTATTTAACTGGCCATGCTGTTTTTGAAGCCACCCACGGTACTGCCCCAAGATTTGCCAATACCAACAGCATGAATCCATCTTCATTAATATTGAGCGGTGTAATGATGCTGGAGTATATGGGATGGAGAGATGCCGCAGAAACCATTACAAATGCAGTAGGTAAAACCATCCGTAATAAAACGGTAACGATAGACTTTTACAACCTGATGAAAGAGGCAACTCTATTGAAAACAAGTGAATTTGCGGATGCGGTTGTTAAAAACTTATAGCCTTGCCGATGTGTATCAGATTGGCTATATTTGTGTATAAAAGTTTTTAAACCATGCGGACAAATATTGATATTGATGATAAATTAATAAAAGAAGCAATGAAGATTTCAAAAATGAAAACCAAAAAAGAGCTTGTTCACCATGCTTTAGAAGAACTTATACGCCTGAATAAAAGAAAAAAGATGTTAGGTCTGTTTGGAAAAGTGAAATGGGAAGGTAATCTTGATGAAATGAGAGAAAGATGAATAAAAATATAATTGTAGATACAAGTGTCTGGATTGATTTTTACAATGGAATTTCTAATAAGCCCGTCGAAGTGTTAAAAAACATCATGTTAACTGATGTTATTATTATCCCTCCAGTCATAGTGCAGGAAATTCTGCAAGGAATAAGCGAAAAGAAATTACTTCTTTTGGTTGAGGACGCGCTTATGGGATTTCAATTTATTACTTATGATACTTATGAGGCTGCATTTGAGGCAGCGGCGTTGTATAGGGTGGCACGCTCAAAAGGAGTTACTGTAAGAAGCTCTAACGACTGCTTAATTGCCTGGATATGCATCTCAAACAATTTTTCAATACACCATAATGACAAAGATTTTGATAATATTGCAAAACATACTTCACTAAAAATCTATAAACAAACCAATGACAAAAATTAAAGTAGCCAATCCTGTAGTAGAAATAGATGGCGATGAGATGACCCGTGTAATCTGGAAAACCATAAAGGAGCAACTGATTCTGCCATATGTGGACGTGGATATAAAATATTTTGACCTCGGCATTGAACATCGCGATGCAACCGATGACCAGGTGACCATAGATGCTGCCAATGCAATAAAAAAATATGGTGTGGGCATCAAATGTGCTACCATCACCCCCGACGAGGCACGAGTAGCAGAGTTTGGTTTAAAGCATATGTGGAGAAGCCCGAATGGCACTATCAGGAATATCCTGGATGGCACTGTTTTTCGTGAACCCATTGTGATGAAAAACGTTCCGAGGCTTGTTCCCAACTGGACCGCTCCAATAATCATCGGGCGTCATGCCTACGGCGACCAATACCGGGCTACAGATACGGTGATAAAAGGGAAGGGAAAACTGACCATGACCTTCACACCGGAAGGAGGAGAGCCTCAAATTTTTGACGTACATGATTTTGAAGGGGATGGTGTAGCTATGTGTATGTATAATGTGGACGAAAGTATCGAAGGCTTTGCCAGGAGCTGCTTCAATATGGCGCTTAACAAAAAATGGCCACTTTATCTTTCTACAAAAAATACCATACTCAAAAAATACGACGGAAGATTTAAAGATATTTTTCAAACTATTTTTGAAGAAGAATTTAAAGCACTGTTTGACAAAGCAGGCATCACTTACGAGCATCGGTTAATAGACGATATGGTTGCCAGCGCATTGAAATGGCACGGTAATTTTATTTGGGCTTGCAAGAACTATGATGGTGATGTACAAAGCGATACGCTCGCCCAAGGCTTTGGTTCACTTGGTTTAATGACGTCCGTTTTAATTACACCTGATGGAAAAATCCTGGAGGCAGAAGCGGCTCATGGAACAGTTACCAGGCATTTTCGCGAACATCAGAAAGGAAACCCTACTTCAACAAATCCCATTGCTTCCATTTTTGCCTGGACAAGAGGCCTGGCTTTCCGTGGGAAACTTGACAATAATCAGCAATTGATTGATTTTGCAAATACCCTCGAAAGCGTATGTATAGACACGGTAGAAAGTGGAAAAATGACAAAAGACCTTGCTATATGTATCAGTGGTAACAAAGTATCTCACGGAACTGACTACCTGTACACAGAAGAATTCCTGGATGCCATTAATGAAAACTTAAGAAAAAGTTCTTTATTACCAGCATAAGTATGTTCTTTATTACCAGCATAAGTATATAGAGAGACGGGGTTCAATTATAACTTTTATTAAATGGGGCAGATTGCCCCATTTTTTTTAGCGTAAGGATTTGTTTTTGAGAAAAACTCAATTCTTACAAGCAACTACGAAGATCTAATTCGGGTCCTATTATTTTAAAAACAATACATTATTCCAATGTCCTCATTTGCTCATTTACAAAATCCATCAATGTTTTAATATTTTCAGAAGAAAAATCAAACTTTAAACCAGCAGCTTTATATAGTTCTGGTAACGTTCTGGTTCCACCCAGGCTTAAGGCATTCATATAATTGTCTAATGCCTGTTCAGGATTTTTCTTGTATTGCATCCAAAGACCAATAGCTCCCAACTGGGCAATGCCGTACTCTATATAATAAAACGGTACTTCAAATAAATGCAACTGTTTTTGCCAGCCACTTTCAACAAATTTTTCAAGCCCGGAATAATCAATGACACCATCAGAAAATTCTTTTACAATTTCGGTCCACCGGGTTGATCTTTCTGCTAAAGTGTGATGAGGATTTTCATAAATCCAATGTTGAAATTTATCTATAACTGCAATCCAGGGGAAAATAGTGATCACCCTTTCCAACTGATGTTCTTTAGCGCGTTTCAGATCTTCTTTCTTTTCAAAAAATATATCCCAATGGTCCATACTGAATAACTCCATAGCCATGCTGGCTACTTCAGCAATCTCCATCGGATAATCCTTAAAAGCATTTAATTCGAGGGAATGTGTGAGAAAGGATTGTATAGCATGGCCTCCTTCATGAACCATTGTGGTCACATCGTGCATAGACCGGGCAGCATTCATAAAAATAAAAGGCGCTCCACTTTCTGCAAGAGGCATATTATATCCGCCGGGAGCTTTACCACTTCTGCTTTCCAGATCAAGATGTTTCATGTCATTCATCTGCCTGAGGCAATCGCCAAAAAATGGACGAAGTTTTGTAAAACACAATATTGTCTTATCAAGAAGTTCAGTGCCTGTCTCAAATGGCTCCAAGGGTTTTATTCCTTCGGGTTCTGCCTCTATATCCCAGGGACGTAGCACGTCCAGTTTCAGTTTTTTCTTTTTAGTAGCATAAATTTTACTGGCCAGGGGTAGTACGTGCTTTTTTACCGAATCATGAAACTCAAAGCAATCTTCTTTAGTATAATCAAAACGACCGAGTTCTTTAAATTTATAATCACGATAATTCTTAAACCCGGCATTGTTTGCTATACGATTTCTTTTATCGATCAATTGGGTAAAAAGGGTATTCAATTCGTCTTTATCCTGTAACCTTCTTTCATTTATTTTGTAATACACTTCTTCACGCAGTTTACGATCAGGATTCTCAAAGAATTTAGCTGCTTGTTGTAACGTATATTCTTTACCGTTTACGTGCACCGCCATCTTACCGGAAATCATTCCATATTTTTGTTGCAATATGGCAAGGTCTGCCTGTATCGGGATATTTTCTTCACGAAAAAGATCAATCTGTTTTCTGATACTTCGCAGGTAAGTAAAATATTTTTCGCTTTCAAGTTCGCTAGCAAAAGGCGAGTTGATCAGTTTCTTGTTCAACTCAAACGCATAAGGTTGAATCTTAGGATGGATCTCCATACAATAAGAATTAAAATCTTCTTCCAGCTTTTTATCAGTGGTGTCACAAGTTGCCCTAATTTGTCTCCAGCAAAATTCTTCATTAAGCATGGCCTCCAGCTCACTCATATCTCTCAGCCATTTCTCCATGGCATTTTTAGAAAGTATCTCTCTCTCTAAAAGTTCTTTGAAATAGGGCTCTATGCTTGCCCAATCAGATACCATGAGAGTTTCTGGTAAATATTCTCGTGGCGATTTTTTTATATCCGCAATAGCATCCATAATTAGGTATCAGGTATTAAGAATAATATTTAAGAATCAGATTCTTTGTTCGTCTTCGATGTATCATGTCATTTTACTCCGCGACTCTCAATTTTTTTTGGGTTCATCTGCTGCGGCTTCATGTCTTTAACGTGAGCATTCTCAATGTGGGCAGGTTTAGACTTTAGATCCGCTGCAGCTTCCTTTTCTTCATCTGTTTTTAGTTTGACCTCTATTTTATTGTTTATAATGATATGGTACCATTTTACCATTTTTTTCATATCGCTCGCATATACTCTCTCAAAATCCATTTCGGGGAATACCTTTTCGAAGTAAGATTTCAATGTTATATTATCAGATTTATCCTCTGGCAGCTTTTCTTCACTTTTCTTCATTGCGTCAAAAACATCGGCAAGATTCGTATTGTCTTTTGTCGTGAACACTTCTATGCTTTCCAACTGGGAAAGGTTGTGTTGCCGGGTACTTATGAATCGAGTGCTATTATCTTCTATGGAACGAACCACAGCACCATCCGATTTTGAAGATACCAATTCAAATAATCCCGGTAAACCGCTGACAGAAACAATCTTATTATAATCCATAATTTATTCTTTTTTTTAAGCATGCAATATAATTGAAATGACTTTTAGTTGCCGTTAACAAAATAAAAAAAACTCAAAACTACTTAGACCCTTCGCAGGTTTTTTGGAATAACGTCGTCCAAAGGGGTAATTAATCAACTTTATGAATAAACTATTTTGTTTCATTCTTGGCATTGCAAGTACTTTTAGTCTAAATGCCCAATCTGTTGGCGGTACGATAACAGATGCTGCAAGCGGTTCTCCAGTTAGTAATGCAACAGTAAAGATTCAGCTTGCTGACTCTTCCTCGTCGCCTTCACTTACTGTAAGTGATTCAAAAGGCAGCTTTATCTTTAATAACCTCGGTAATGGAAGTTATAATCTATCAATAACTTCAATAGGATATGCTGCTTTACAAAGAAAAGTAAATATAGCGGAACAAAGTGTGAACCTGGGAAATATGACAATTGGAAAAAGTGCAGAAACTTTATCAGCGGTAGTGGTAAGTGGCGTAGCTGCGGTAAGACAAAAAAATGATACTTTAGAATACGCTGCGAGTATGTATAAAGTAAATCCTGATGCTACAAGCGAAGATCTTATCAAAAAGATGCCGGGAGTTACCGTAGATAAATCGGGAACGGTAACCGCACAAGGGGAAACTGTAAAAAAAGTAACCGTAGATGGAAGAGACTTTTTTGGTGATGACGCTACGGCTACTTTAAGAAATTTACCCGCAGAAGTGATTGATAAAATCCAGGTGTTTGATAAGTTAAGCGATCAGGCACAACTTACCGGCTTTGATGATGGAAATACTACAAAATCAATCAATATTGTTACTAAAAAAGATATGCGAACAGGCAACTTCGGACGCATTTATGGAGGATACGGTTCGGATGGCAGATATAGTACCGGAGGCAACGTAAGCTTTTTTAATAATGCGAGAAGGATTTCCCTTGTAGGCCTGGTAAACAATGTGAACCAACAAAATTTTTCTTCGCAGGATTTGCTGGGCGTTAGTAGTAGTGGTAACCGTGGTGGTGGTGGAAGACGGGGTGGTGGCGGTTATAGCGGCGGTGGCGGTTCGGGCAATTTCACAGTAGGCCCTCAAAATGGAATTGCCAAAACCAACGCATTTGGAATAAATTACAGTGATGCATGGGGCAAAAAAATTGATGTAACCGGAAGTTATTTTTTCAATAATAGCAATACCAGCAATAACCAAAGTATCAACCAGCAAAATTTTATTACAGCAGATTCTTCTCAGTATTATGATGAGAATACTATCTCACATAACGAAAATTATAACAACAGGGTAAACTTTCGCCTTAATTATAAGATTGATTCAAACAATACGATTCTGGTAACTTCCAATCTAAATTTTCAAAATAATAATTCTGTCAATTTTGTAAATGGAGTAAATTACCAGGATGAGGCAAAACAAAACGTATTAAGTACAACTGAGAATGGCCTTAACAGTAACACAAAAGGGAATAGTTTAAATAACCAGGTTCTGTTCCGTCATGCTTTTTCAAAAAGAGGCAGAAGCATTTCACTCGGCATCAACCAGTCTTACTCTAACAAAAACGGGCAGAATTTCGTAAACGCCGATAATAGTTACAGTAAATCAATAGTTCAAAAAGACACGGTAAATCAACTTTCTGATCAAAAAAGCTATAGCAATCAGTACAGGATTAGCCTGGAATATACGGAACCAATAGCGCCAAAAACACAAATGCAGATCAACTACAGCCCTTCCTTTCAAACCAGCAAAGCAGACCAGGAGACTTCGAACTTTGATAATGGTTCTTCAAAATATTCAATGCTTGATACCAGCCTGAGCAATAAATTTAATAATACTTATAATACTCAAAATACAGGTATTACTTTCAGGCACGGAGACCGGGACAATATGATTTCAGCAGGGGTTTCCTATCAATACAGCGAGTTAAAGAGTAGCCAGGTATTTCCGAAGGCTTCACAAATTGATAATTCATATAGCAATTTTCTGGCAAATGTTTTTTCCCGATTTAAACTTTCTGTAAAAAGCT